>JANWZS010000004.1 GCA_025054855.1 Candidatus Nitrosocaldus sp.
CAGTTGATGTCAGATGTTACCAATCACTTACTTACTTAAGGCTATAACCACGTGAAGGTAACATCATCCATGGACAGGCATATCGCCATGGTCATCACGGGATTCGCCCTAGCATCCATAACCGGTATCCTGAACCTTGCATTCTATGGCGAGAGTGCTAGGCTTGGCGCTGAGTTGGATAAGGCTGTGCAGGATAACACAATGCTCAGGCAGGAGCTCGATGGTGCCATGCAGGAGCTCAGCAGCACCAAGGCAGAACTCGAGAGCAGCAGGGAGGCTCTAGACTCTGCTAGGAGCACAATCAAGAGCATCAGCGATGAACTCGATGGTACAAGGCAGAGGCTGAGTGCTGTGGAGGGGGAGTTGGATAGGAGCAGGAGGGATCTGGCAGATGCGAGGGATGAACTGGATAGAACCAGGGCAAGGTTGCTCCAGACGGAGGCTGAGCTGAGCAGGAGCAGGGAGGAGCATAAGAACACGCTCAGGACACTTGAGGAGATCAGGAGAGATTACGATGCGCTGAAGGCCAGGCTTGGAGAGGTTGAGGGGAACCTGAAGGAGTACACTTACAGGGAGGATAAGGGCGACTTTAATGTCAGGTATGACTCTGATGGGTACAGGGATACCATAGATCCCATGGTTGCCATGCTCAACTCCAGGCTCAAACTCCCATACGATATACCGCTCATCGTGTCTGGGTGTGGCGATGTATGGTATGCTGCGTATGTGGAGTATGAGGTGTACACACGTAAGGTGAACAAGATGGTCTTCTGCGCCGAAGCACTGGATCAGATCAGTGAACTGGTAGATGCTCTGTATGCTAATGGGATAGCCTCTAGCAAGCACGATGCGTTCAGGGTATTCACAAAGTACATACTCTACCACGAGGTCGGGCATGTGGTGATAAGGATAGCAGATCTCCACACAGGGAGCAGGGAGGAGTCCCTGGTTGATGACTTTGCATTCTACATGCTCCTCAAGGATGGGGAGGATGAGGATGTAGATCTGCTCATATGGCTCTACAGCGTACTTGCAAGGCTTGAAGAGCAAGGCGAGATAGATGCCAGGCATCCAAGCAGCCCATACCTGACGTATAGACAGCAGTACCATGATATATCATGCCTTGCACACGGTGCAGGTATAGAGTCTGAGCATGCAGATATTGGCGAGAGGGATGAGAGCAAGTGCTCCATCATATGGTATGAGGTCTCACGTGGATGGGGCAGGGCACTCTCACTCTGGTGGAAGTAGGTAGATAAGAGAGGAGGATGCATAGGTTCATCCATGGGCAGGGTGAAGGTGTACCACTACAGCAGGTGCGCTACCTGCAGGAGGAGCATAAACATGCTAAGGAAGGAGAACCATGACCTTGAGTTGAGGGATATATTCAAGGATAGGCTGAGCAGGGATGAGATAAGGATGATATTAGCCAAGGCAGGGCTGAGCGCAAGGGATCTGGTTAGGAGGAGGAGCAGGGCATACAGGGAGATACTCGAGGGGGCATACAGCGATGATGAGATAATAGATATGCTGTGTAGAGACCCCAGCCTTATAGAGAGACCAATAATAATCATGGATGAGAAGGTACTTGTAAGGCCAAGGCTCGAGTAGGGAGGTGCTGGGATGAGGCTATACAACACCATGAGCAGGGAGGTTGAGGAGGTCAGACCAAGCGATGGCACTGTGAGGATATACCTGTGCGGTGTTACGGTGTACGATTACTCCCACATAGGCCATGCAAGGACCATAATAGTCTTCGACGTGCTGAGGAGGTACCTCATCCATAGGGGTTACAGTGTGAAGTTCGTACAGAACTTCACCGATGTGGATGATAAGATAATCAGGGCAGCAAGGGAGAAGGGTGTAAGACCTCTAGAGCTTGCAGAGTACTTCATAGAGCAGTACTTCAACGACTTCGACAGGCTCAACGTGCTCAGGGCAGACCACTACCCTAGGGCCACCGAGCATGTAGGGGATATGCATGCGCTGATAAAGGGGCTGATGGATAAGGGCTATGCCTATACAACTAGCAAGGGCGTATACTTCAGCATAGTAAGGGATGCCGACTATGGCAAGCTATCCAAGAAGCCTATAGATGAGTTGAAGGCAGGTGCAAGGGTTGAGGTTGATGAGGAGAAGTTGGACCCCCTGGACTTTGCGCTCTGGAAGTTCGCTGAGGATGAGCCCTCATGGGACAGCCCATGGGGTAGGGGGAGGCCAGGATGGCATATAGAGTGCTCTGCTATGAGCATGAAGTACCTGGGCGAGACGTTCGAGATACATGGAGGGGGCGAGGACCTGATCTTCCCCCATCATGAGAATGAGATAGCACAGTCAGAGTCGCTTACATGCAAGGAGTTTGCCAGGCACTGGGTCCACGTTGGGATGGTCAACGTGAAGGGGGAGAAGATGGCCAAGTCCCTCAAGAACATAGAGCCCATACGCTCAGCACTGAGCAGGTGGGGCCCCAACGCCATAAGGCTCTACTGCCTATCAGCACACTACAGGAAGCCTCTAGAGTACGATGAGTCACTCCTCAGGCAGGCACTTGCAGTGTGGAGAGATGTGGAGAATGCGCTGTTCGAGTTGGAGCATGCCATGCAGGTACCTGCAGATGAAGGTAGCAGGGTAGCGGATGAGTTGAGGGCTATAGTGGATGATTCGTTCAGTACATTCATGGAGAGCATGGATGATGATCTGGATACGCCTAGAGCAATAGCATCACTCCTTGTACCTATAAGGGCAGTGAACAGGTACGCTGCTGAGGATATGCTCGATGGTAGCATTGCAGGGGCTGTCATGAAGAGGCTCAACGATATGCTCTTCATCCTGGGCCTCAGGAGGGCAGATGTGAGTATGGAGGAGAGGGCAAGGATAGAGGAGATGGTGAGGAGGAGGAGCATGCTCAGGGCGGAGAAGCGTTACAGGGAAGCGGATGAGATAAGGGAGATGCTAAGGGCAGAGGGGGTAGAACTGGTGGATCATAGGGATAGGACGGTATGGAAGAAGTTGGGCTAGGTAAGAGGGAAGCATGTAGCCTTTAATATCGGTTCAACTAATCACATATCATGAACCTGAAAACTGAGATTCTAAACAGATATCGTGGTTATATAATGCTCAACAAGAATGTATTCATAGCAGGGGTATGTGCATTCATGGTCAGTATGCTTGTTGCAGAGGCATACTACTACACCATGGGTAGTAGCGCTGCACTTAACTCAACACTCAGTGTTGCTGTAGAGTACGGGGTATACATACCGCTCTTCACATACCTCTACTACAGGGATAACAGGAATAGGTACAGGGATGGGCCATCCATACTGTGGCGCAGGGTATTCAGCGATGCAAGGAAGTTGGTGACAACGCTATCCATCGCAGAGCTAGTGTACGTTGCCGTCAGGGGGTACATGCACTATCACTTACTTACCATGGGTATGCAGCCCTACCAGGCAGCACTTATCTCATCCATACTAGCATCCATGCTCTTCTATGCAGTGGTGAATATAGGTGCAAGGGTATCAGGGTTATTCAACTGACCTTTGTCAACACAATGTCATATCACGTATGTCAATCTTATAAAGTACCTAGCTGTAACAGTCTGCATGGACCCGCTTGGGATAGGTGGGTTGCTAACCTCTCAGATAGCCATAGGGGGGATAGTAGGATTCTTCATAGGCTTTGCGATAAAGAAGATAACCAAGATAACGCTCTTCATTCTAGGCATATTCTTCATAGCACTGCTCTACCTTGAGTACAATGGATACATAGTGATAAACTATGCAAAGTTCGAGGAGACGTTCGGTAGGATAGGGAGTAGCCTAGCGGATCAACTGGCAGTGCCAGCAACCCCAATACTAACCAATATACCGTTGCTTGGGGGCTTTGGCATAGGGTTCATCATTGGGCTGAAGAAGGGTTGAGCATGTTACGGGTCTCATCAAGGTATAACCCACTCATGATACATGATATATAATATGGTTATCCGTACTCCAGTCGATACTACCAACTATCCACCTGCTACCAACTATGTGGACTACCTACTTTACCTCTATGAGTTTGGCCTCTACCATCTCATTTATCAGACCCTCAAGTGCAGGCTTGAGCTGAGCGGTATCCTCCCCACTCCCACTTGCTATAACATTGACCAGCTCCTTGAACGAGATCCCATTGCATACATCCCATATCATTATGACCACCTCGTTAACTGAGTATGCCACCTTCTCATCGTTGACTAGAAGAAGAGAACCATCCTCCGCCCTCGCCACGTTGCCCTTCTTGTAGAGTCTCTCTAACTCCATCGGTAACTGCGGCCTCTTTTATTATTTAAACGTTTGTTTTAGATCCTGCCAGAACCCATGGTTCATCTATGTGTAGAAAGATTTTTTATGCCCTGCTGGGGATTAACAGGCCATGTCTGTGGAGCAGAAGGGCGAGGATATAAAGGGCGAGAAGTGGGGTATAGCCCACATATACAGCAGCTTCAACAACACCATAGTGCATATAACCGATCTCAGTGGGGCTGAGACCATAGCCATAAGCTCTGGAGGCAGGCATGTCACTGCCGATAGGTACGAGTCATCCCCATACGCTGCCATGAAGTCTGCCATGGCCGTTGCAGAGGCAGCCAAGAGCAGGGGGATAACCGGCCTGCACATAAAGGTTAGAGCGGTTGGAGGGGTAGGGCCAAGGATCCCTGGTCCTGGGGCACAGGCAGCAATAAGAACCCTAGCAAGGGCAGGGTTCAAGATAGGGAGGATAGAGGATGTCACACCAATACCGCACGACTCGACCAGGAAGCCTGGGGGGAGGAGAGGGAGAAGGGTTTAACATCATCATAATACTCATCTGCATATCCACATCCATCATCATCCCTGACGTGCTAGTCTCCTGACTATTATGAATGAGAGGGATGCTGCTACGACACTGGCTACGTATGGCAGTGCAAGTCTGATGTACTGCTCCTCCCATGGCTCCGCCTTCATAACTGGGGCCATCTGCGTAGAGGGCTCAGCCAACATCCTCCTCTCCCCTGCTGACTCTGGGGCACTGGCTATCCCTCCTGCTACATCCCCTGCCCCCTTCTCCTGTGCATGCCCCTGCTCCTCCCCCTGCCTCTCCTCTCCAGTGTAACCTGTACTCTTCCCTTCCCCATCTCCCCCTTCATCTACACCTGCTACCTCCTCCCCTCTCTCTGTATGCATCCCTGCCGATAGCATGTTGATCATCAGTATGGTTGCAACTGCGAGTGCAGGTGCAGAGCCCCATGCTATGAATATCCCCTTCACAACAATAATTCAACACGCATGGATATAATGCTATAGATTAGAACGACTAAACGCTAGAACGGTCTCCTCCTCCACAGCCTTATGGTCTCGAACCAGAATGCTGCACTTGCAATCACTGCGAAGATAAGCGCATGTATGTTGAGCGATGAGTGGTTGATCACCAGATATGTTATGAGAAGGGTTGTGAAGAATATAGCAAAGAATGTTAGCCTTGGTATGGTGTAACCCAAGATGCTCACAAACGACTCCAGTATGCTTATCTCTGCCTTCCTTGCCACATAGTACCTGCCGTAATCATCCTTGGCCACTAGGTTAATGGTCAAGAGCTTATCGAGGTGGTAACTTGCTACACTAGGACTTGAGAGGTTCAGATCCCTCTGTATCTCCCTAACGCCCACAGGCTCATCCCTCTTGAGCAGGTAGAGGTAGATCTGGAGGGTCTTGCCCTTCAACACCTTCTCTATGGCATCATCGTACACAACTCGTCTAGAGAGATAGAGGATATTAGTTTAGTGTTGGTCGACCATCATCAACTCTCTTCCATACGTCTCCTGAACTTCTCTGCCAGAGATACGAACCTGCCATCCTGCTCCACCACTATCCTACTATCGAGCCTCACGTTCAGGCCTACAGACCTCAGTATCGCTAGGAGATCTGCTCCAGTTATCATCCCCTTCACCTCCCCGCTCCTGATCAGGCTTGCGAACTTGGGGATTATGAACGCCATCTCCTTGGGGTACTGATGCTCCGCAGCAGCAAGCACCTCCTCCCCCCTATCGGTTAGATGCTCGAGCAGCACCTCCCTATCGCTCTTCTGCCTCTGCTCAAGCATCCTCCTCTTCATATCTAGGAGTTTCTTAACCATTATTATCTGCTCTGCGGGATCGTATCCATCCTTACTATTACTATTACCACTACCAGCACCGCCAGTGCCAGTCTCGCCATCATCGTCCTTGTTATGGTTCATCCCTTGATCACACCTATGGGGACCAGCCTGGCAACCTTGGTTGCTATCCCAACCCTGTGGCTCACATCTGCTACAGCATCGACATCCTTGTAGGCCTCGGGGGTCTCCTCGACTACCCCCTCCCTGGTGAGCGCCTTTATGTATATGCCCCTACTCTCAAGCCTCCTCTGCACATCTTGAGCAGTGTATGAGCGCTTGGCCGCTGCCCTGCTCATGGTCCTACCTGCACCATGTGCGGTTGAGCCGAATGTGAGCTCCATAGCCTTTGGATTCCCTAGCAGTATCCAGCTCGCTGTGCCCATGGACCCTGGGATGAGCACTGGCTGCCCTATGCCCCTGTACCTCTCTGGTACCTCCTCCCTGCCAGCGGGGAATGCCCTGGTAGCACCCTTCCTGTGCACAACCACCTGCTTGAGCGAGCCATCCACCCTATGCTCCTCAACCTTCGCTATGTTGTGCGCAACATCATACACGAGGTGCATGTTAAGGTCCTTCTCGCTTGCATTGAATACCCTCTCGAATGCCTTCCTGGTCCAGTGTGTTATCATCTGCCTGTTGCTCCATGCGAAGTTGAGTGCAGAGTACATGGCCTTCCTGTAAGCCTCACCCTCATCAGAGTTGTTCGGCACGCATGCAAGTTCTCTATCTGGTAGCGTTATCCCGTACTTCTTCAGCGCCATCTCCGAGACCCTGAGGTAGTCGCTGCATATCTGATGCCCTAGACCCCTTGAGCCGCAGTGTATGAGCACTGTTATCTGCCCCTCACGCTCTATGTCCATGGCCTTGGCAGCCTCCACATCGTATATCCTGTCAACCCTCTGCACCTCCAGGAAGTGATTGCCAGAGCCCAGGGTGCCTAACTGTGGGGCACCCCTCTTCCTTGCCATGCTCGATACCTTGCTTGGATCTGCACCCCTCATCCTGCCATTCTCCTCACACACATCCGCATCCTCATCCCAGCCATACCCGTTCCTTATGGCCCAGTACACACCCTGCGTGAGCACCTCATCCAGCTCTGCACTGCTCAACTTCACGACACCCTCGCTCCCAACACCAGATGGCACTGCCCTGAAGAGTTCGTTCACCAGCTCCCTCAGCCTTGGCCTCACATCCTTCTCATCCAGATCCGTCCTTATCAGCCTCACACCACAGTTTATGTCATAGCCTACACCCCCAGGGCTTATCACACCATCATCCAGGCTCATAGCTGCTACACCACCAACGGGGAACCCATAGCCCTCATGCCCGTCTGGGAGTACTACTACGTGCTTCTGTACCCCTGGTAGGGTGGCAACGTTCATGGCCTGCTGTATGGTTCTATCGCTGAGCATCTTGCTCAAGAGATGCTCATTCGCATATATGGTCACTGGCACCCTCATACCCTTGCTCTCTATGGGCTCTATCCTGTACTCAACATCACTGATCTTCCTTATGTAATCGCTCATCATACCCCATGCTAGCACTAAAGATAATTTAAATTAAACTATGGTTAGCAGGATAGCATGCCTATACTACCCATAGATGCTGGCAGGTATGGGAGCAGGGAGGTGAAGGATATATTCGAGGAGGAGCAGGCGCTCAGGTACGCATTGGAGTTTGAGGCGTGTGTTGCAGAGGCACAGGGCATGCTCGGTGTGATACCCAGGGATGCTGCGTATGAGATAGCGAGGAAGGCAAGGTCTGGCATGGTGAGGCTTGAGCGTGTGAAGGAGTTGGAGGCTGTGAGGGAGCATGATGTTGCTGCCATGGTGGAGGCGCTGGTGGAGGTCTGCGATGATGTAGCAAGACCGTGGGTGCACTATGGGCTTACGAGTTACGATGTGGTCGATAGCAGGATAGCCATGCAGTTGAGGGATGCACTTACCATAATAGAGGAGAAGATCAAGAGATTGACCCTGCTCCTGGCGGAGAAGGCAGAGGCGTACAGGGACCTTCCAGCAGTAGGGAGGACCCATGGGCAGCATGCAAGCATAATATCCTTTGGGCTCAAGTTCGCTGTGTGGGCTTCGGATATGCTCATGCACATCAAGGGTATGGAGGAGGCCAAGGAGAGAGCGCTCGTATGCAAGACCCTCGGTGTGGTTGGTACAGGGTCGCTCATGGGCGACAAGGCTGTCGATGTTCAGGCCAGGGTTGCCGAGATGCTCAACCTCAGGCCAGTAACTGCAGCAACACAGGTAGTCTCAAGGGAGAGGCTGGCGGAGTTGATTGCTAGGCTAGTGCTGATAGCATGTACGCTGGAGAAGATAGCCGTCGAGGTGAGGAACCTTCAGAGGACGGAGATAGGTGAGGTCATGGAGCCGTTCAGGGAGGGCCAGATGGGGAGCAGTGCCGTGCCAGTGAAGAGGAACCCCATAAAGAGCGAGAGGGTGACTAGCCTAGCAAGGATGATGCGTGCCATGCTCGGTGTAGCACTCGAGAATATCCCACTATGGCATGAGAGGGACCTGAGCAACTCAGCCAACGAGCGCTTCATTATACCCATGAGCATCATCCTGCTGGATGAGATGCTTGGGAGCATGATAGGCGTGATCTCAGGCCTCATAGTTGACGTTGATGGTATAAGGAGGAACATAGAGGCAAGCAAGGGGCAGGTATTTGCGGAGTTCGTGCTCGATGCGCTCATAAGGAAGGGTATGGATAGGATAAGGGCATACTCGATGGTTCAGAGCATAGCATTCAGTGCAAGTAGCAGTGGTATGGAGTTCAGGGATGCACTCAAGGGTGATCCTAGGGTCACGGCACTACTCTCCATGGATGAGATAGACTCGCTATTCGATGCGAGGAGGCATCTGGCCTCATCCTCACGCATAATAGATGGTGTGGTCAGTGCTGTGCATAAGGTATGCAGGGAATCTACTTCATGAATACTGCAAGGAGTGCCATGGGTATGGATATCACCACTGCTATTATCACTATTGCCATGAGTGCCTGCTCATTAACGCTCACACCCCACATGGGCAGCACTGGTATGGGGAAGAGTGCTATGAACCAGAGGGATGCTAGGGCAGCTATCCTCCTCCACCTCCTCCTCAACACCTGCATGCATATGCTTCCACATCAAGGGATTTTAACCTTTCCAACCCTCCCTCCCCCTGACAATTTATTATGAAAATCAGATGGAATATTGTTACATTTATAAGATGATCAGTGCAATAGAGTACCCATGTACAGTGGGGAGCTCGAGCTGCAGGCCAAGAGGAAGGCGTTGGCGGTGCTTCAGGATGAGATAGGCAAGCTACTGAACGCTGGTAGGGCCCTGTTGACCATATACAGCATGGTACTCAACGGGGATGGTAATGGTGTACGTGTGAACCTGGAGAGGATAAAGAGTACGGAGGATGAGATAGAGAACCTGAGGAGGAAGATAACCATGGATATAAGTGAGATAGGCTCCCTCATGGTGAACAGGGAGGAGCTGCTAAGGACGATATACCTCATGGATGAGATAGCTGGGCATATGAGCGGTATAGCGTTCAGGCTATCGGCGTTGAGACCAGATATATTCAAGAATATAGATGCTGAGGTGCAGGCGCTCCTCGACCTTGTACTTGATGAGCTCTTCAAGTTGAATGAGATGGCCAGGGCACTGAGCATGAACCCAATGACCATAATAGAGATGGGCCCTGCGGTGCAGAGGCTGGAGAAGCAGATAGATGATAGGTACAGGGCACTGGTGGTCAATGGGTTGAGCAATGTTACAGATACGAGGGATATGATACTGCTGAAGGATGTGCTTGATGGCGTGGAGGGCATGGCAGACAAGTGCCTTGAGGCATCGGATCACATGGTAATACTTGCACTCAACATGTAGACCATACATGGCAGAGAGCATAAGGGGCGAACTGATAGAGAACAGGATAGTCGTATGGGATCTAGAGCACTCTAGGGCCCTCTTCAGGGAAGGGTTCTACGGCAAGCCCCTAGGCATACCCAAACCAAAGGATGCAGAGTTCGATGCACCACTCATACTTGACCTCATAGAGGGTTACTACCTTGCAAGGAGTGGGAGGTTGGAGATATACAGGCATGGTAGCAGGGACACTCAGGGTAGAGATGGTAGCGGGGGTGTGCTAACCGTCTCGTTGAGGGAGATGGCCTCTATATGCAGGAAGGAGTACGCCAGGTTCGATAGCAAGTACATGGTCTTCAAGGAGTTACGGGATAAGGGGTATGTAGTCACCCCTGGGATAAAGTTCGGCTGTGACTTTGCGGTCTATGAGCATGGACCAGGGATAGACCATGCACCATACCTAGTCCAGGTTGTTAGCCCGAGTGATCTCCTCACGGCAACCATGATAGTGCTATCTGGGAGGCTGGCCACTACGGTTAGGAAGCAGTTCATACTGGCAGTTGCCAGGGTCAAGGAGAAGAGGGTTGAGTTCCTGGCATTCGACTGGTGGAGGGCTTAGTGAGATAGTACAGCATATGCAGATACGGGGTAAGCCATGTATGGCAGTGCATTAATACATACATTCATGCATACATGCATACATTCATGCATACATAACCCTACTACCCAACTCACTCGAACTCCCGCATCATGCTCTTCACATGCCCTGATATTATGTTGTACACCTCTATAACCTCCCTGCTCAGGGATGTCACAACCCCACTCTCCATCTTGAACCTGCTGTATATCCTTACCGCATTCTCGACTGGATCTACGAATATATCGTCCCCATCCTTCAGCACGGTAAGGAGCAGCTGCTTCAACCTAGTGTCACTGTTTAGCCTCTCTGCTATCTTGCCCCCTTCCCACCAGACATCCTCCACGCTCTTCCTTACCATACCCCTGACCCTCTTCCTGGTCCTTGCAAGCAGCAGTTCCTCGAACATCTTCCCGTTACCCTTGACCACGAAGTGTACCTGGTAGAATGGAAGCGCTCCATACGCATGTGTAGTGCTGCTCTCCTCAACCATAACCACTAACCCCTCACCAGCAGATTTATGCAGTCGAAGTTCATGCCATTGACCTTGATACAGCATACACTCGTAACCATCCTTGGCATGGATGTGAAGTAGTAACTGTAGTACGGTCCCTCCTCAACCTCCCTGTCACTTGCCATGTACGCATCTAGACCCAGCTCCCTCAGCCTGTTCAGGAGCAGCATCCTGATATCAGACTCCAGATACTCCCCTCCTTCCTCTCCTTCACCACCACCATGCCCTGCACGAGTATCCTTTTCATGCCCATGCGAGGCATCTACAACTCCATGCCCTGCACCCTTGTTCTTCACCACACCTACACCTATAAACCAACATAAAATAAAGATTTTGAAGCTTATTAGCAGTTGTACCTCATCCCTCTACCTCAGCAAAAGATTTAAGCATGGAGAACCAATACTAGGCGATGATGAGGAATTATTATGTGCGCATGCTGATCTGGATGGCCGTGAGTGCAGCGGTGAGTTTCATACTGATAAGGTTGTTCGGGCTGATAATCGGGCTCGTGCTCTCCTTCGCAATATTCATACTGCTGAACATACTGGTGAATAGGAGGATGCTCAACTACGGCAGGGGCTCGTTCAGCGTTGGTATAACGTACAGGTGTATAAACTGTGGGCATAGGTTCAAGGGTGGCTCATGCCCAAGATGTGGCTCGAAGATGAAGCAGGCCGAGTTCTAACCTGAATTAATTTTAAATACCCTGGAAGCGATAAGATGGGTATGAGCATACAGGAGATGCGTGTGAGGATATTCGAGGAGTTGAGCAAGATAGTAGATCCAGAGATAAACGTATCCATAATGGAGCTGCAGTTGATAGACAACGTTGAGATCAAGGATGGTAGCGTCAAGGTAGAACTGCATCTAACAAGCCCGTTCTGCCCTGCAGTATTCGGATTCAAGATTGCCCAGGATATAAGGGATAACCTGAAGAGGATAGACGGTGTGAAGGATGTGAAGGTTATGGTCAGTAACCACTTCATGGCAGAGGTCATAAACAAGCAGGTCAACGAGGGCTTCGGTAGCGCCGTTTACAAGTGACCCATCGATGGATTACTTCTTGTTGCTGTAGAGTTCAGCCACGACCTTGCTCCCCCTGTTCATGCCCAGCAGATACGCTCTGAGCAACTGTATGCCTAGTGCAGGGTCGACACCCTTTGGGCAGACCATGCTGCACGAACCAGCGAAGTGGCAACGCCATACACCATGCCTATCGTCCACCACCTTGAGCCTCTCATCCGTAGCAGCATCCCTGCTGTCTATCAGATACCTGTACATCTGTGCAAGCGCCTGAGGCCCAGGGAACCTCTTATCCGTAGCGACTGTAGGGCATGCAGCATAGCATAACCCGCACTTTATGCAGTAGGAGAACTGAAGATACTTATCGACCTCCTCAGGCTTCTGGATGAACTCCTTGCCGTCTATGCTGTCTACAGAATCGTTGATTATGTATGGCTTCATGCTCTTATGCTTTGCAAAGAACGCCCCAAAGTCTGCTGCCAGATCCCTTATTATAGGGAAGTTCGCTAGAGGCCTACATGTTATAACATCACTCTCCAACTCGTACACCTTTGTGTAGCATGCAAGTCTAGGTATGCCATTTATCATCATGCCACATGAGCCACAGGATGCCATCCTGCACGAGTACCTTAGGGCTATGCTATGGTCCCTGTGTGCCTTTATGTAGAGCAGTGCATCGAGCACGGTTGTCCAGCGCTCAGCCTCGACCTCGAACTCATCGTACCTTGCACTCGAGTCGTGTGCTGGGTTGTACCTGAAGACCCTGATCCTGACCCTCTTCATCGCACTCACCTACATCATCCCTGCAAGGATTATCGTCCTCGTACCATATGCTATCACCGCAACTGCACCACCAACGCACAACCACTTCACAGCACTCTCCCACGCATCGCCCTGCCTCAACTCCAGCAGGATAACTCTAAGCCCGTTGAAGCCATGCACCGCTACAGTCACGAGTATCAACTCCAGAACAAGAGCATACGATACGTTCTTGTAGTTTGCTATGACATTCTCATACTCTAGGCTAGCACTGTATCCATCTGGCACGGTTAACCTGAACATTATGTGTATCGCTACCAGCACGATGGCTGCTATGCCAGTGTAGTAGTGTATCTTCATTATGCTGCTCTCCCTAACCATTCATCCACCACCTGCATACCATCCATCCATCTACTATCTATCATGCCTCGCCGAAGAGCACATACGCCCCATACATCATCGCTAGAGCAGCGAGTGCAACGCTCACCCATATGCATGCCCTCATACCTAAACCTAGGGATGTTGGTCTGTACGGGTACTCTGGCCTCCCTGGCCTCCCCACACCCTTGCCATGCTCTGCTATGTACAATCTGACACCATTGGCAGCGTGGAATGCACACATCCCTATTACTACCATGAGTATTATATGCCCCTCAGTCGTCTGCGTGAATGCGAGCATCTTCTCCCATGCGCTCTTCCCATAGACTATGTTGCTCGTCTCCACTATATGGGCTATGAAGTATGCCAGGAGCCCTAACCCTGTCAGCCTCTGGAGCCAGTATGCGAACCTGTTCGCCCCATACCTAGTCGGGTTGAGCCAGCCCTTTATCCCTTCCCTATTCTCCTTCATACGGAGGAGAGGGCTATACATGCATATATATGAGTAACTGAGCTCGGTTGTTGATCCATGCAGATGAGACCCTTGCAGGTGGTCACTAGCGTTACAGGTTACAGCAGAGCATATCTGTTAATACCCATCGATGGTTGTAATGTATTGGAACCTGCATTCCATTATTATGGTGGGAAGAGGACTAGACTAGCGATAGCTACAGTGTTGATGCTAAATCTTATGTTATTATCGGGAGCATAAATCTGCATGGTGGTGATGTAAGGTATCTCTACTCATTCGAGTAGATGGTGTGAAGCCTGCCAGCGTAGCATCGGTGCAAGGAATGGTAGGATAATAGTGGGAGTAGTTACGATGGCGTAGAGTTCTTCTGGTCATTATTACCCTACTACAGGATAACGTAACTACAGGCTCATCGCAGTCACGGAATCTACAGTATGACTACGCTTGTAATGGTAGCATCAGTAGTAGTAGTAGGAGTAGTAGGAGTAATAGTAGTCTGTGCTTCTGTCGGTTTGGTGCACTACTGGTAACAAGGCACATCGTACAGGGGTTGGTTACGCTAGTACTTCCTCTCTGCGGGCTGATACTTTGTTATCCTGACAGGCAGGTAGGTTATCTGTGGCCCATCCTCACCATAGTATGCTAGTGTGTGCTTCAGGAAGTTCACATCATCCCTCTTTGGGTAGTCTAGCCTAGCATGTGCCCCCCTGGACTCCAGCCTCTTGTATGCCCCTACCAGCACCACCTCACATGCCCTCAGCATGGAATCCAGTTCCAGGACATGTATGAAGTTAGTATTGTACTCCTTCGCCCTATCATCAACATGCCTCCACGCCCTATCCCTCAGTGCTCTGACCTTCCTTATCCCCTCTGCTAGGGAGTCGCCAGTCCTGAAGACGTACGCATGCTCATCCATGACCCTTGTGAGCTCTTCCCTAACCTCATATGGGTTAACATCACCAGATCCATGGAATATGCCATCGTATATCCTCTTCTCCTCACTCGCTATGAGTTCATCTGGTAGAGTGTTATCCACGCTCCTACTCCCGATCTTCCTCATGGCATGCTTTGCTGCAAGTTCTCCAGTTATCCTGCCCCACACAAGGCACTCTGCAGTTGAGTTTGCCCCCAGCCTGTTTGCTCCATTTATGCTCACGCATGCTGCCTCACCTGCTGAGAACAGCCCATCCATCTCTGTCCTCCCATCTATATCAACGTGTATGCCTCCCATCATGTAGTGGCATACGGGCCTTATGGGTATGGGCTCATCTATTGGGTCTACGCCGGCGAACTTGATGGCTATCTCCCTTATCCCTGCAAGCCTCTCCTTTATCTTCTCCTCGCCGAGGTGCCTGAGATCCAGCAGTGCATAGTCCATGCCAGTCTCCTCATCCTTATAGCCTCTACCCTCCATTATCTCTGTTATTATCGCTCTGGATACGACATCCCTACTCGCAAGCTCCAACTTGTTGGGTGCGTACCTCTTCATGAACCTCTCCCCATCCCTGTTTATGAGGTACCCTCCTTCACCCCTTGCACCCTCAGTTATCAGTATGCCAGATGGTATTATCCCAGTAGGATGGAACTGTACGAACTCCATATCCTTGAGCGCTAGCCCTGCCCTATACGCCAGGTCTATCCCATCTGGTGTTGAGGATAGTGCGTAGGTAGCGAACGAGTATATCCTCCCTGCACCACCAGTGGCTATTATCCCTGCCCTCCCCCTGAATGCTGTAAAGTTCCCACTTGCAATCTCTATGGCGGTGAAGCCCTTGAACGTGTGGTTCTCATGCAGTATGGAGGTTACGAACCATTCATTGTAGAAGTGTATGTTCTCATACTTCAAGGCAGTATCGTACAGGGTCTGCATCTCGTAGAACCCAACCTTGTCCTGGGCGAAGGTTGCTCGAGGGTAGTTGTATCCTCCAAACCACCTCTGTGCTATCCTCCCATCCTCCCTCCTCGACCATGGCATGCCCCAGTGCTCCAACTGGTATATCTCCTCGGGTATTATGCCCACAAACCTCTCGACCGCATCCTGATCTGCGAGGTAGTCACTCCCCTTGATGGTATCGTACACATGAGACTCAAGGTTGTCACCCTCTTCGGGGTAGAGCACTGCAGCAGTACCCCCCTCCGCTGAGACGGAGTGCGAGCGCATAACCTGAACCTTGGAGATGACTGCTATGCTTATATCCCTGCTGGTCCTTGCTGCCTCTATAGCAGCCCTCAACCCTGCTATCCCTGATCCGACTATTATCACATCGTGATCTATTACCTCTACCAACTCGGATGGGGTAGGGCCTCAACTATATATTATGTTTGCTTGCATGCCTTGCTGTGCTCTGATATGCTAGGGGAGGAGGGTGGTGAGCAGCAGCAGGAGTCAAGGGAGCAGGAGCAGATGCTCATAAAGAGGTTCGAGGAGTTGGTTGCAAAGTACGGGAAGAGCGAGAATCTGAAGATGTTCATATACTTCCACAAGCCTGGATCTAGTGTGAAGCATCCAGCGGATGTGGCAGACAACATAATATACGTCCTGGATGGGAAGAGGGTCAAGGTAAGGTGCAGGTGCGGTGCATCACTGGACCTTACGGATTACAGCAAGATGGATAAGGTCGACTGATGGGCATCCTCTTGCATTGTGTATGCAATGGTGTGATGCTAGGGTATTATGAGCAGGAACCCTACAAGGATCAGCATGTTAACTGCAGTCACCATAGAACCTATCCTGAAGAACTCCATGAACGTGAACCCCTCCTTCCTTGCAGCCTCGAGTATGATGAGGTTGCTTGCAGCACCAAGTATGGTAAGGTTACCTGCCAGAGTACTTGCACCAGCTAGCGCAACCCATGCCTTTATATCATCACTTGAGAAGCCATGCTCGTGCATAACGTTGATGTAGAATGCAACGAATGGCACATTGCTCATGAACTGGCTCAGGAACGTACTTGTAGCGACTATGGTCAGTATGGAATGCATGCCAGTGCTAGACTGTGCATTACTGTCCATGCCATTCAGCTGCAGGGGGGAGAGTAGCGATGCGAACATGGTTATGACCCCAGCCTTTGTGAGCGCATCCATGAACACGAACATTCCAACGAACAGCAGTATTATACCCCAGTTCACATGCCTGAGCACTCTAACCCTATCCCTGGAGAATGCGAGTAGAACCGATCCTCCAGCGAGGGCAACATGGCTCATGTCGAGCATGGGCTCTACACCTACTGCCCTTGCTATGCTCAATGCGAAGAATGCAAGTATGACAGTAGATACAACGATCATGCTTACCCTTGCCATCCCACGATCGTACACATCTGCATGCAGTGTATTGGCATCAGATGCACCTGCACCATTACTGGTATTAGCATTGGTGTTACTGGTGTCACCAGTGCTAGTGGTAGGGTTAAGAGCCCTCCTGTAGTACCATCTGAGCAGGTAGTACGTTGCGATGTAGTTTGCTAGTGTAGGTAATACAAGGTACTTCAGAAAGTCCAGCATAGGAGCCCTCATACCGCTCTCAACCGCTATGAGGAAGTTCTGGGGGTTGCCTATGGGGGTCATCGCACTGCCTATGGTCACGGCGAATGCCAGTGCTATGAGCAGTGGTCTAGGCCTTACGCCGAACCTTGACATGCCGAGTATTATGGGAGTGGCAACGAGTGCTATGGTATCGTTCATGAGGAATGCAGATAGAGTGCCCATAACTACCAGGATGAAGAGCAGGAGCCTATCGGTGCTCCCTGCACGCCTGAGTATGCTCACCGTTATATGCTGGATCATCCCTGCCCTCTCCAGCACTGCTACCATCATGAACATGCCCAGAAGGAAGAGTATCACATCCATCTTGATCGCTCTGTAAGCCTCCTCTACGCTCACAACCTGCATAGCAAGCATCACAAGGGCTCCCACGAGCATGGGTATCCATGCAGGAATGGTTATACCTCCTACTTTCCTTACTGCTATGAGGCCATAGACGAGGAGGAAGGTTATCAGTGCATACACTAAGGTCATAGACTGGGTCTTCTTGCTCGAACTGTTCGCAGACGTGATAATAAACGTTATTAATTCAACGGTACCATAGCAATATGTTGGATACAGCGAAGGTTAGGGATATCATTGCAAGGGAGGTTGAGGGTGCGGAGAGCAAGAGCAGGAGTATGGGTGTAGGCGTAGAGTGCTTCGCATGCCACATCATCTATTCTGTGATGCGTGAATGCGATATGGATGAGGCCACGGCAGCAGATATGCTCTCACAGGTGCTGAGCGATGATCCTGAACTGAACGAGAGGTTCATAAAGGCTGTGGAGTACGTGCACCTCTACTCAAGGGGTAGGGCATTATGGTTCTACAGCAAGGGTAGGGTAGAGAAGGATGATTACATAGCAACGCATGTGAAGAATGCCATGGCTGAGCTTGAGCATGAGGCTAGGGAGTATGGCAGGGATGCTGTGCTCAGAAGGCTGCTCCTATCCTATCTATCAACGTACATCGCTCAGATCATAGGCATGGATCTGCATGCTAGCACTGAGGAACTATACTACCTGCTTAGGAAGAGGGGTGAACTTGAACAAGAAGTGGATGGATTGATAAAAAAAGTTGGCGATTAATTACTCTTCTTTCTGAGTACCTTGTAGCCTACAAATGTTGCCATCACTGCACCTGTTACTGCCACTGCACCTAGAACACCCTCAGGCACGACCATGAACGGCAGAACTATATCATCCCAGAATGGGATGGTACCGATCGTAGTCACTATTGCGCCGTATACAAGCCATGTGCTTCCTGGAGCCTCGTTGGTATCACATCCATCATTTGCTGCATTCCAGACTAGAGCAGCATCAGTAGGATAGACCTTTGTCAAGGTGAGCGTTGTTGGACCAGTACCAGATAATGGCTATACTATTGTACATATATCACCATCAGACTCATATACATCCAGGTATTGCAACTGCGCAGATACTCTTGGGAGCAATATTATGATCAGGGTTATGGTAGTTGTACCTCCAGGACCACGAATCGTTGGTGGATTCACTTGATACTGTACGTTGTAAGCCTGTGCATGTGCTTGCTGTGCGGGTATATTGAAGAGGTGGTGCTGTAACACCTAAGAGAATCTAATTTTTATCGTCCATGTCATGGCAATGGTTTTAAGTGGGTGTGCAACTACCAGCACCATGGTTGCAAGGATAGGCGAGAGGGCCCCAAACCTCAAGGTGAGCAGGTGGGTCCAGGGTTTACCTACGAACATAGACAGGGAGAGGGACCATGTCGTGCTTGTGGAGGTATTCCAGGTCAACTGCCCAGGGTGCTTCATGTACGGTCTGCCAACCGCCATAGACATATACAGGAGGTACAGCAAGGATGGTGTAAGGGTCATAGGTCTGGCAACGGCATTCGAGGACTTTGACAAGAACACGCTGGAGAATCTGGAGCTGCTGGTGAGTACTGGCAAGGTTATAGGCGAGACTTACAGGGCACTAAGCCAGTATGGCATGCTTAACAGCGATGGAACTCTACCGTACAGGATACCATTCCCCATAGCTATGGATACTCTCGTGAAGAACGATGGCAAGGTTACGGATGAGATGGTCTTGAACTACATACAGGAGAGGATACCAGACTTCCAGATGTACGGAGAGGCAAGGAGGCTACTGCTGATCAAGAGGGTGAGGGACTACCTTGAGAGCAAGGAGTACACACCATTGACGTTCGAGGAGTACGCACTGCAAGGTACACCCTCATCTATAGTCATAGATAGGGATGGTATACTGAGGCACGTGAGCTTCGGTTACGATGAGGGTCTTGCCAGAATAGTAGAGAACCTGCTGTAGACTTACCTAGCTACCTACCACACCTCTACGCTCATATCTGGTATAGCCTGAAAGTGCATATCCCTCGTTATCAGCAGTTCCCTGTTATGCTTAACTATACCTGCTATAAGTATATCGAACTCGCCTATCATCCTCCTCCCTCTCTCCCTCAACTTACTGTATATCAACCCAGCCATCCTGCATGCTCCAACATCCAGTGCAAGTACTGTAACATTCTGAAGCAGTTCCATCACCATCCTGATGTTCTCATCTCTTCTTGATGATATGGATGCACCCTTCAACAACTCATACGCCGTTATAATAGTCGTCTTCACTTGATCGTTACTATGCATATCGATCACATCTAACGCCCTCTTATCTCCTCTGAGTAGCGCAACCATTATATCAGTATCCAGACACACCATCAGCACATCTCTGCCTCCCTTGATGTAGTATCCTCCCTCTCCCTACTTACTATATTGAAGATGGTATCTATATCATCACCTACCCATCTACCAGCAAACTCCGATAATGGTCTTGGCTCTATAGATCCGATTAGGCGGAGTATGACATCTGAGAATGATTCATCCTTGCCCTTGATCCTCTTCAGTGCCTTATACGCCTCATCAGAGAGGGAGATGACCTTGGTCATGCATATGCATATGTATATGTATGCATATAAGTCTTATGGGTGGGTAGTTGATGGGTTACAAATTTTAAATACCTGCATGGTATCCTAACCATATGAGCTATGCGCATCCAGAGGTACTTGTGAGCACGCAGTGGGTGCAGGAGCATCTGAACGATCCAAGGGTTAGGATAGCAGAGGTAGACTACGATCCAACATCAAACTACATGCTCGGGCATGTGCCCAATGCAGTGCTCTTCGACTGGAAGAAGGATATAAACGATCCAGTGAGGAGGGATATACTGAGCAGGGAGGCATGCGAGGACCTACTGCAGAGGGCAGGGTGCAACAGTGATACCACACTTGTACTGTATGGGGACTTTAACAACTGGTTCGCTGCATTCGCCTTCTGGGTCTTCAAGTACTATGGCTATGAGGATGTGAGGCTGATGAATGGGGGCAGGAAGAAGTGGCTTGAGGAGGATAGGCCCGTGACCAAGGATGTACCCAAACCTGCTAGAGGTAACTGGAGGGCAAGGGAGCCAGACAAGACCATCAGGGTATTCAGGCAGTACGTTGAGAGCATACTTGGCATGAAGGACAAGGTGCTGGTGGATGTAAGATCACCGAAGGAGTACACTGGAGAGATACTTGCTCCACCAGAGTACCCAACCGAGGCTGCACAGAGGGGAGGGCATATACCTGGTGCGATAAACATACCGTGGGCTCAGGCCGTCAACGATGACGGTACATTCAAGAGCGCTGAGGAGCTGAGGAGGCTGTACGAGGGCAAGGGCATAACAAGGGATAAGGAGGTGGTGACATACTGCAGGATAGGCGAGAGGTCATCCCACACATGGTTCGTGCTGAAGTACCTCCTAGGCTACCCCAATGTGAAGAACTACGATGGATCGTGGAGTGAGTGGGGTAATGCTGTAGGCCTCCCGATAGAGAAGTAGACCATCATCATCACACCATCCATCCACCCACCATTTCTTTATCATCATCCTGTACCCTACCCACATATACACCCTTCTAGCAGCACTTCTAGCAGAGTTCAAGCCTTCCTACTAGAGTACCTTCATCAAGCGCCTCAATCCTGAAGCCCATCCTCCTCATCAGGTCTATTATCCTGGTGTTGTTGGCAAGCATCACTGCGTTGACAGCCTTCACATTCATATCCTCTGCTATCTCAAGTATATAGTCCACCAGCTTGGTGCCCAGCCCAAGACCCTGCCATGGATCTGCTACCATCACAGCTATCTCACCCTCCCTGTAGCCATCCCTGCTCCCCCTCCTCCTGCTGTCTATCACGAGGCTTGCTACGCCTATTATCCTCCTCACGTTACCCTCGCTCAGCTCAGCGACTATGCTCATCTCCCTCGCATAGTCTATGTTGCAGTACCTGACCCTCTGCTCATGGGGAGTATCCTTGATTATGGTGAAGAACCTCTGGTACACACTCTCGGGCGAGAGGTGCCTGAACATATCCAGCCAGAGGGGCTCATCCTCGGGCTTTATGGGTCTGAGGAGCACCACCCTTCCATCCTTGAGCGTCCATAACCTCTCATACCTCTTGGGATAAGGGCTTATCACCAGATGCCCATAAGGGTCATGGTCCCTCCTCCTCCTACCTGCTCTTGCCTCATCGATCACTATCCTTGCATCGAGCGCAACCATCCTCTTCCCATGTATGAGCAGTGGGTTTATATCCACCTCCTCTATCTCTGGGAAGTCTATGAGCATCTGGGAGAACGATACGAGTAACTGCTCAAGCGCCCTCATATCAGCCTCTGGCACATCCCTGTAACCCTTGAGCAGTCTGTACACCTTGGTCTCCTCCATGAGCATCCTCGCAAGGGTCTGGTTGAGTGGGGGAAGTCCTACTGCAAAGTCCCTGAAGAGCTCCACACCCACACCCCCCATACCGAAGAGTATCGCTGGTCCGAATATCGGATCGTGCCTTGCCCCAAGTATGACCTCTACACCCTTCATCGCCACCATGGGCTGGACGGTAACACCATCTATGCTTGCATCTGGTACCTTGGCCCTTACACTCTCCATGATCCTGTTGTACGCCTCCCTGACCTCACGCTCATCCTTCAGGTTGAGCATCACACCCCCAACATCGCTCTTGTGCGTTATATCCTTGGAGTAGACCTTGAGCACTACAGGGTATCCTATGCCAGATGCTATGGATGCTGCCTCATCCTCGCTCCTTGCAACCACAGTTCTTACAACAGGTATGTTGTAGTAGGAGATGAACTCCTTAGACTCCACCTCGTTGAGTACGCTCCTCTTCTCTGCAATGGCATTCCTTATCATGGTGAGTAATGGCCTCTTGGGTGGCATGAAGTCTATGAGCGCCTCAGGAGTCTGGTAGAGCATCTCCAGCCTGTGCTTGTACTGGTACATGTAGATGAACGTCCTCACACCCTGCTCTGGGGTATCGTATGTGGGTATACCACTCTCGTTGAGTATCCTGTTCGCCTCCTGCTGGAACATGAACGATGTGAGCACTGGCTTGCCATGACTGCTGCCCTTGCATACATCCACAACCGTCCTCGCTATATCTACAGAGTCCACTATAGTAGGAGTGTATATTACCAGTATACCATCCACACCATCATCCCTCAGACAGAGCTCTAGTGCATTCTTGTACCTTGCTGCATCAGCATCACCTATGAGATCTACGGGGTTTCCCTTGCTCCAGTGCCTTGGGAGTACCCTGTTGAGTTCCTCTACAGTATTAGCGCTCAACTCAGCAAGCCTCCCCCCATTGGCTATGAGCGTATCCGTAGCCATTATCGCTGGTCCTCCAGCATTGGTTATTATGGCTAGCCTAGGGCCTCTAGGGAGTGGTTGCTTTGCAAGTGCCTCAGCACAGTTGAACAGCTCCGATATCTCCTCAACCCTGATCACACCTGCCCTCTTGAATGCTGCATCGTACACCGTATCCTCGCCAGCGAGTGAGCCTGTGTGCGACTGCACCGCTCTAGCACTCTCTGCAAACTTGCCAGCCTTCACAACTATTATGGGCTTTGTTCTGGCGAAGTGCCTTGCAGCACTCATGAACCTCTTCGCATCGCTTATCCCCTCTATGTAGAGGAGGATGCTCTTGGTCTCAGGGTCCTTGCCCAGATACTCTATCAGATCACCAAAGTCAACATCCAGCATAGAACCTACGGATACGAACGCACTTAACCCTATGCTCTCATTCACGGCCCAGTCTATTATCGCTGCGCCTAGAGCACCACTCTGGGATATCAGCGCTACACTCCCTGGCTTCGGTACCCTGCTCAGGAACGTTGCGTTCAGGTTGCTGCTCGGCCTTATTATACCAAGGCAGTTGGGCCCTACTATGTTCAGCCCATACCTATCCCTAACATCGAGTATCTTCGCCTCGAGCGCTCTACCCTCATCCCCAACCTCCCTGAACCCTGCAGAGATTATGATGAGGTTCCTTATCCCTGCCCTTCCACACTGCTCAACTATCCCTGGTACGGTTGCTGCTGGTGTTGCTATGACAGCAAGGTCAACCCCCTCTGGCAGATCCTCAACACTCCTGTACGCCTTTATGCCCAGAACCTCATCCTTCCTTATGTTCACTGGGTATACCTTGCCATTATACTCCATGAGGTTCCTCATGAGCCTCCAGCCTACACTGCCCTGCTCATCACTTGCCCCTATCACTGCTATACTCTTGGGATTGAAGAAGGCTGAGAGATCACCAGCCATCTAACCACCTGCAGATACATCTGCCGCCTTCTTCCCCTTACCCTCCTCCACACCTCTACCCTCCTCCTGCCTATCTCCCATCTTCATGTTCTCCTCCACCATCCTAGCCATCTCCATTATCCACCTTGCAACGTTGGGCCAGAGCTGCTTGTGTGCAATGCTACTTATGCATAGACCTACATGCCCCCCGGGTATGCTCATGACCCTCTTCTCCCGACTCGAGACATGATCGTTTACTGCAAGTGTGGATGTTGGTGCTGTAAGATCATCGTTCTCAGCGACTATGGTCAGGAGTGGTAGATCTATGCTCTTCAGATCAACACTCCTACCATGCACCTTGAGCGTACCCTTCACCAGGGCATTGCCCTTGTACAGATCCTCTATAATCTGCTCGTAGAACCTGCCTGGGACATCTGGTGTGTTGTACAGCCATCTCTCAACGGCGAAGAACGTCTCTACGAACGGCCTATCGTTGAGCCTCCTCAAGAGGTTGAGGTACTTCATGAGAGTGTACCTTACAGGGTTACGCAGAAGGAATGCTATATCCAGCACTTGACCGTTCATATGCCCATACTCTGCAACCAGCCTTCTGGCATCCATGGCCTTGGCCCATACAGCAAGTATGCCATCATCCCTATCAAAGTCCACTGGTGCTGCCATGACGATGAGGCTGTTCAGCTTCTGCCTGTAGAGTGAGGCGTATATGAGCGATACTATCCCTCCCCAGCAGTAGCCAAGCATAGATATCCTATCCCTACCGCTCTCCTCCCTAACCCTATCAACGGCCTCATCCATTATGTGTATGTAGTCATCGAGCGAGAGATGCTCATCATCATAGTCCATATGCCCCCAGTCCAGCAGGTACACATCCAGACCTTCATCCATGAGCCTCTTCACGACGCTCTTATCCCTGCTCACATCCATTATATGGTACCTGTTTATCATGGCATAGACTATGAGCACAGGATACCCTCTTCCTCCTCTATAGTGTAGAAGCCTAGTCTTGCCCTTCCTGTATATAACATCGTAACTGCTTGCATCCATTGGCAGATCATACGTTGATAGCATGAATGAGAGCATCCTTGTGTAAGATCGGAACTGCTCTACAAGCATCTCCTCAAATATTATATCGTAGTGCCTTACAGGGTAGATACGCCTCATAATAGCATGTATGCTGAGCCATGAGTCGAGGTAATCTGTCAGCATATGTGCAAACCTATCCGACTTTAACTCCTCATCCAGCATGGCATCCATCACATTGAGCAGCCTCATGTAGAGATCCTCTCCCCCTCTACCCCTACCCATACCCCTACCCATAGCCATATCATCCTCCTGCAGCACCATCATCAACGCATTGTAGAATACACTTGAGTATGTATCGGATATCTTCAGCATGCTACTCACCATCCCCAGCCACTCTAGCGCCAACTTGTTGTATAGCATGGGTAATGGTACCGTTCGCTTAACCCATTCCCTTGTATACTCTGTAGCCATGTGGAGCGGTAGGGGGAGAGCATATTTAACTATTGCCTTTACAAGCCTAGTATTACCCTATCGTGCCCTATCCTACCCTATCATGCCACCTCTAGACCTTCCTAACTATCATGTGTATCAATGGGTCCTCCCTCCTGATCTCCAGCAGTTCATGCCCCCTCTCCTCGCTCCATCGTACTATCTCTATGTCAGCGGTAGGGTCATCGGATACAACATGCACAACCTCACCCCTCTCGATCCTACTCACAAGCTCATCCAGCTTTGGGATCACTGCAGCGCACTCTACGCCTATCTCGAACATCTCGTGATCGGGGAAGGCGGAGAAGCACCTCACATGCATCTCCCTTATCCTCTCAGCGAGCCTATCCCTGCACCTATCGAGGGGCTCCAGCATGCCTAGATCACCAGCACTGCTAGAATCAACATCCATGAGTGCAATCCAGCCATCCCCGTAGGGGTCATCATTGGCGATCTTCGGCCTATCCTGCAACAGCCTGTTCACCTGCACTATCCTACCCCTTGCTGGGGACCTCACCACACCAAAGTACTTTGGGCTCTCGATGCTTGCTATGCTCTTACCCCTCTCCACCTCTGTACCCTCAGCCCTGATCCTCACGCTGGTGAGCCTGCCTGCAACATACGCCAGTATGCTCGTTATCCCTATCCTTATCCTGAGCGTACCATATACATCCTGTGCACCTCTGAACCTTCCCCCTTCTGCACCCCCTCCCTCTACCCTGACCCATACAAGGTTCTCCAGATCGTACAGTAGTGCTTCATCGAACGCACAGTTCTCTACCTTGATCATGGCATCCTGCACGAGAGTATCCTATTTATCCTTCACATTAAGGACGGCACATTATTTACAATTGTATAAATATTCTCTACCTGTGTGTATTAGTGCAGGATGGGGAAGAGAGGGAATGCCATGCATATAGTGATAAGCGTGATAAGGCATCTGCTCAACATCACTGGTGCGTATAGAGTCTACGAGTGGTACCTAGAGAAGCAACTAGATCCCAGCAGGATACCCAACCACATCGGGATAATAATGGATGGGAACAGGAGATGGTCTGACTCTCTTATGTTCGATAGGCTTGATGGTTATGCCATGGGCGCAGATAAGGTGTACAAGGCAGTCGAGTGGTGCATGGATATGGGAGTCAGGCAGATAACCCTCTACGTGCTCTCGCTCGAGAACCTGAGGAGGAGCAAGGATGATCTGGATGCGCTCTTCAGGGTGCTAGAGGCGAAGTTGGATAGCCTCTACCACGACGCAAGGGTGTATGAGAAGGGGATGAGGATAAAGGCAATAGGAAGGATTGAGAGGCTACCTGAGGGTATAAGGAGCAGGATAGCCAGGCTCGAGGAGGCTACCAAGGATCATGACAGGTACTACATCACGCTAGCAGTAGCGTATGGAGGGAGGGGGGAGATAGTCGAGAGTATAAAGAGGATAGCAGAGAAGGTCAGGAGGGGTGAACTGAGCCCAGATGCCATAGATGAGAGCGTTATAGAGGAGCATCTCTACACCAGCGACCTCCCGAAGCAGGAGCCGGACCTCATAATAAGGACGTCTGGCGAGGTTAGGCTCAGTGGATTCCTGCTATGGCAGTCAGCATACAGCGAACTCGTCTTCCTGGATGTCCTATGGCCAGAGTTCAGGAGGATAGATCTGCTAAGGGCCATAAGGATGTACCAGAGCAGGAAGAGGCGATATGGGCTATGATACATCTCCATGACCTGTAGTCTACCTGCACATGCATAGTTTACTATCCGTAGCATGCACAATCACACCCTCATCAGTTCATTTATAGCCAGTGGTTAAGCCCTACTGACAATCCTATCATAGCGTATGCTCATAGTCATATATATTGCATGTAATTGGTACCTTGCTCCATGGCCATGAACATGCTAGGGATAATATACATACCATTCATGCAGTACTTCGATACATCTATAGTGATAAGGGCAGCGGAGTCCCTTGCACCGCTGACGTATGCAGTCGTCATAGGTATAGGCACTGCACAGGGCATCATAATCGGGGAGGCTGTGGTTGAGAGGTTCCCAAGGCTAACATTCCATGCTAGGGTAGCATCTATAGCGCTCTTCATCCTATTCGCTACCAATGCAGTTGCCAATATACTCAGGTTCATAAGCCCAAGGAAGATACATACCCCTCCACTGCTGAATGGTAGCGAAGGTCTAGCAGCAATAAGCAGGTTCATAGATCTGAGCAATCCTACCACACTGCTGACATTCTCGATGAGCATACTGGTGTTTGCACTGCTCAGCGTGCTGAGGATAAGGGACTACAGGAGGTCGTTCCTGCTGATAATAAGCATAGTCATGGCATTCATAACATCTGCCCTAATCTTCTCAGACTACAGGCCATCGGAGTTCGAGGTGCTCCTGTATGCATTGTACCAGGCAGGGATTGTTGGGGGAGTGGCCTTGGGCACCAGGAGGCAGCTGAGCAACAGGGAGATAAGGTTCAGGTATCTGAGGGAGAGGTGGATGGGTAGTAGTGAGTGATCCAGCATGATGGTTACTTGATGAACTGTAGCGTGCAGGGCGACATACATACAATCATCTCACTTGCTAGTAGCGATCGTTCCATCCCTCAGGCTACGCATCAGGTAGAGTGGTATTATCACCATCCCAACTATGAAGAGCGCAAGGTATGGGGCATCTATGCTGAGTGCATCAGCAACTATGCCAGAGGCCAGCGGGCCAAGTGCCCACCCCACACCAAATATGGTCTCGTAGAGCCCTACCATACTGCCTATCATCACACTAGGCACGTTACGTGTGAGCATGGTGAGTGTTATGGGGAAGTAGATGCTGAATGCAAAACCCAGAGCCAGCAGTGCCACGCCGAAGTGGTATGGCGTAGGCGTAGCATGCATTATGAGCATGGATGAGGCTATGGCACCACTTGCGATGAGTATGCTGATATGCTCATACCTTGCGAATATCTGGATGGAGAAGAGCGTGAGCAGCCTCGCTACCCCGAATATGAAGAATAGCATGCCTATGAGATGCTCATCCACACCGTTATCCTTCATGTAGCTCGGCACTATGGAGAGCAGCACTGCAAACGATGCACTGTAGTACGTTATCATAGCTATGAGCATAACCCTGCCCTTGACCATGCTGAAGATAGTTAGACCTGTACCTTTCCCTACCTCCTTCCTACTCCTGACATTCATGGAGTGTCCATACCTCGATACCAGCATGATGGAGCATACTAGCGCTGGGATGACCATTGCTGAGGAGTATATGAAGAGTTGGATGTATCCCAGATGGAAGAGTGATGAGCCTATGAGCGGGCCTACCATGTAGCCAACTACCCATGCCATGGTGAATCTGGATATGGATCTTACAGTACCTATGCTACCGCTACTGCTGCTACTACTGCTGCTGTCACCACCTCTACCATCGCTGCTACCACTTCTACTGCTAGAGCTCCCCCTGTGGTTGCTATCATTACCATCACCATGCTCATAACCCTTCATGCTTATCATCGCCTCTGCTGCTGGCCAGAACAGCGCATGTGCTACACCAGAGAATGCCCTTATCAGCGCAAGATCGAGTACATTCCTTGTCATGCTCAACATAGCTATGGATGCTAGGGCCATGCCAACTCCTGCAACAAGTATACCCCCCTTGTTCAGTCTATCGAGCAGTAGCCCAACTATGAGAGGGAAGAACGCATATGGCAGATAGTTTGCCATCCCCACCATGCCAACCTCCGTGTACGTTGCGTTGAGCACCTCCCTGGCGAATACTGGTACAGATGGCACATGGGCACCATAGGCTATACCCATAGAGAGGGCTGATGTATAGAGTAGGAGTAGCATACCACCGCCATTACCACCCCTATCACTACGACTACCACTACCATCACCACCACCCCTTCTACCGTAATCCATGCATATTGTTTGGATGCTAGATATTACTCCCTTTCTATTACCATCATCAATGGATCGATCCATCAACCATCTACACATAAACCAATCAATCAATCAATCAATCAATCAATCAATCAATCAATCAATCAATCAATCAATCCATCAACCAATTAATCCAGCCTACCCATCGATCTCACCAGCATCCTCACTTCGATGCTATGAAGATTACTGCAGCACCAAGCATCCTGGATACAAGCCTTACGCTACTGAACCTCTCCCTGAGCATCGCAAGGAGCTCCGAGTTCCTGGGTAGCCTCCTGTACGTATCGTATATCGCAGCGAACCTGAGCCCTAGCCTACCAGCAGCAAGGAAGGCCAGCATGGCAAGTATGAACCTGAGGTATATCGTTGCTCCAAGTCTAGCCAGTGGGTCATCTGGCTTACCTATATCGACTATAACCAGCTTACCATCATCCTTGAGCACTCTATGGAACTCCCTTATCGCATCGCTCATTATCATCGCATCCCTGAATGAGTACCCGCATACTATGGCATCGAACGTGTTGTCGCTGAACGGGATATGCTCGAATACACCAGATACCAGCGATACCCTGCACTCGCTACCCTCCACCATCTTCATGCTCTTACTTGCAAGATAGAGCATCTCCACTATCGGATCGAGCATTATTACCTTGGTATTCGGGAATATCCTAAGGATGCTCTTACTCATGTTGCCGAAGCCAGAGCCAGCATCCAGCACGAGGTCACCATCCTTGACGCCTCCAGTTATCCCAAGAATCCTCAATCCTTCGGCCCTGCCTAGGGAGATCACGCTGTTCACCCTATCGTACACGGGTATGACCTCCCTGAGCACCTCTATTATGCTGCCCCACTCATCCTTGAGCCCCATCCCCTTGCTTCACCTAGAGCAGCTTGAGCCCTCCAGTAACCTTGTCTATGACCTCCGCTGGTGCAGGGCCTATGGCTATGCATGTTGTCGTCCCAGGCTCCAGCTGTGTCAGCCCAGCATCATCAACCTGTACAACTGGCAGATCCAACTCCTCAGCCCTCTGCTTCACCTGCATCAACTCCTCCATACCCTTGACCTTGAGCACTATCTTAGCCTGCCCATGCCTCATCCAGGACTCGAACCACTCCCTCCTCAGCGCCCTCACCCTCTCAGCCCCAAGCACTGCAGCGTGCGCAACCTGTGCAGCCACCTTCCCCGTACCCATAGATATATCCCTCCTCACAACTATAACCTGTTTGATCATGCTAGACATTACTCAAGCTTAAATAGATAGGGATATCATCCTTCCTGTGAAGATGTATGATGCGATAGTGATGGGGGGTAGCATAGCGGGTCTACTCGCTGCCAGGGAGATCGCCAGGAGGAGGTGTTCAGTTCTTGTACTTGAGGAGGATGCAGAGATTGGAACGCCAGAGCACTGCGGAGGGCTGGTGAGCAGGAGCGCACTAAGATCACTTGCCATAGATGAGTACACCGTGCTGAGCAGGGTAAGGCATGCAACAATAACGGTCAGGGATGTGAGTATAGAGATGGATGCGGAGAGGCAGGATGTCATAGCAGTGGATAGGAGGGCCCTTGACAAGTACGTGGCAAGGCAGGCAAGCAGAGATGGTGCTGATGTGATGCTTATGTGCAGGGCAAGGTCGTTTGCTGTACATGGTGATCATGTGAGGGTTGATACCAGCAGGGGTGTGATGGAGTGCAGGGTACTGGTCGATGCCAGGGGATGTGCAGTCCCTGCAAGTAGTGGCAGAGGGTTCCTACCCTCGGCACAGTACGAGATAGACTCTGCAGCATGGATAGAGGATGGGAGGGTTGAGGTGCACATAGATCAGGAGATGTATCCAGGGTTCTTTGCATGGGTCATACCCAGTGGCAGTGGAAGGGGTAGGGTTGGTGTAGCTGGCAAGGGCATAAACGTTGCATCGAGGATAGAGGGGTTCATAGCAACCAGGGAGATGGCTGGGTATGCTCATGATGTTGGTAGCAGTGATAATGGCAATGGCGATGGTGATTATGGCAGGAGCGGTATGGGCAACGGTAAAGGTAGGTGTGTTACGCTTAGGAAGGTCTTCGCACCAATATGGGTTGATGGGCCACGGAGACCGTTCGTGAGGGATGGGAGGGTTGTGATCGTAGGTGATGCTGCAGGTCAGGCAAAACCAACCACTGCTGGAGGGATATACACATCTGGCATGGGGGGTGTACTTGCTGGCACTGCCATAGCGGAGGCACTGACAAGCAGTAACCTTGCCATGCTCAGCAGGTATGAGGATGAGTGGCTCAATATGTTCGGCAGGGAGTTCGAGAGGATGCTCATGCTCAGGAGGCTATTCGAGAGGCTGGATAACAGAGCCATAGGCAGGATACTCCTCTCCGTAGGCTCATACGTGATGGATGAGGTATCTGCATCTGGGGACTTTGACTTCCACTCCTCAGCACTCGCAAGGATGCTCATGAGCAGGGATGGGCTGAGCATAGCCAGGGCTATCCTTGGGAGTGAGTTCAGGAGGCTCATCGGTATAGCAAAGATATAAATTAGATCTTCTAGGGTAGCAACTCATGTCACAGAGGGCAATAACACTACCTATATGCGTGTCATGCAACAGGGTGATAATGCCCAACGACAGATGCGTCAGGTTCAACTGCCCCAGATGCAACGGGTTCCTCATATGGAGGTGTGAGTCGTGCAGGGAGTTCGCAAGGATGTACAGGTGCAGGGAGTGCGGGTTCGAGGGGCCATAGCCTGAGGTAGGTGGGTGGATGATAGTATGGGTAGGCTGATCACCAGGGTCAAGGTTATGCCTGCAGATGTAGATGTGAACCTCGATGCCTTGGTAGATAGGGTTAGGGGTGTTGTGCCAGATGGCGTGCAGATCAAGAGGTACAGCAAGGAGCCCATAGCATTCGGTATAAGCGCACTCATGCTTGACATGGTTATGGATGAGGATACGGCAAGTACGGACTCTCTGGAGGAGAGGCTGAGGGGTGTGGATGGTGTTGGTGAGGTTGAGGTAGTTAGCATGAGCAGAGAGTCTGCTAGGCTATGAAGCACGTACTCGAACCTATACAGTTGAGGGTGGCAGAGGCCAAGGCCAGGGATGTGGGCAAGAGGAGGGCTAGGGTCAGTAGTAACGTGCTCGAGATGCTCCAGGCCTCTGCTGGTGATGTGGTCGAGCTTGTAGGGAAGAGGAGTACAGTAGCCATAGTATGGAACGATGAGGATATAGACGATCATACGATAAGGATAGATGGGCAGACTAGGAAGAATGCTGGTGTAGGCATAAACGATATGGTCACGGTTAGGAGGGTGGAGGCCAAGGCAGCAAGGAGCATAACCCTGGTGCCTCTGAGCCTCAAGATGAGCATAGACAGGGAGTTCTCCGAGTTCGTGAAGAGCAGGTTGAGGTGTGTGCCTGTAGTCGAGGGTGATGAGATCTCCGTGATCATACTTGGGAGTGCCATGGACTTTAGGGTGCAGAAGGTCACACCCAAGGGGATAGTGAGGATAGAGCACTCTACTAGGCTCAGCATACTATCCAGTGCTACGGTAGAGAAGAAGCCCAGGGTCACGTACGAGGATATAGGAGGGTTGAGGGCGCAGATAGAGAGGCTGAGGGAGATAGTGGAACTGCCACTGAAGCACCCAGAGGTGTTCCAGCGCTTAGGCATAGAACCACCTAAGGGGATCCTCCTCTATGGCCCTCCAGGGTGTGGCAAGACGCTCATAGCAAAGGCACTGGCGAGTGAGGCTGAGGCTAACTTCTACTCCATAAACGGGCCAGAGATCATGAACAAGTACTACGGTGAGACCGAGGCTAGGCTCAGGGAGATATTCAAGGAGGCAAAAGAGAATGCTCCAGGCATAATATTCATAGATGAGATAGATGCCATAGCACCCAAGAGGGAGGAGGTATTCGGGGATGTGGAGAAGAGGGTTGTGGCACAGCTACTGGCGCTGATGGATGGGCTGGCGGATAGAGGCAATGTTATAGTCATAGGCGCAACCAACAGGCCTGAGAGCGTGGATCCAGCGCTCAGGAGGCCAGGCAGGTTCGACAGGGAGATAGAGATAACCGTGCCGAATGCTGAGGGCAGGCTCGAGATACTCCAGATACATACTAGAGGGATGCCCCTTGCAGAGAGCGTTAACCTCAAGAGGCTGGCTTCAGAGCTCCATGGGTACACTGGCGCAGATATCAAGGCACTCTGCAGGGAGGCAGCCATGAAGGCGCTCAGGCGTTATCTGCCAGAGATAGACCTAGAGGGGGAGAGCATATCCCCAGAGCTGCTGGAGAAGATGGTGGTTACGGGCAAGGACTTCCACGATGCCATGAAGGAGATAGTGCCTACAGCGTTGAGGGAGTTCTACGTCGAGGGCCAGAAGGTCACATGGGGTGATGTTGGAGGCATGAGGGCTGCGAAGAAGTTACTCTACGAGAACATAGTCAAGGCGCTCAGGGAGCCAGAGAGGTTCGAGGAGATGGGCATAACCCCTCCCACCGGTGCGCTCCTCTATGGCCCTCCAGGGTGCGGCAAGACACTGCTGGCACTCGCACTAGCGAATGAGAGCGGGGCGAACTCCATAAAGGTCAAGGGCCCAGAGGTGCTGAGCAAGTGGGTTGGTGAGAGCGAGAAGGCTATAAGGGATATATACAAGAAGGCCAGGGCATCATCTCCATGCGTGGTCATATTCGATGAACTGGATGCAATAGCAAGGCCTAGGGCTGGAGAGGGCTCTGAGGTGAACGATAGGGTGCTCAGCCAGCTGCTGACTGAGATGGATAATGTGGTGCATGGTGTGATAACCATAGGCATAACCAACAGGCCAGACCTCATAGACCCCTCGCTGCTGAGACCTGGGAGGCTGGATATGATAGTGTATGTGCAGCCCCCAAGCAGGGATGAGAGGCTTGAGATACTCCAGATACTCACCAGGAGGATGCCCATACAGGGAGATGGGGTGAACCTCGAGGAGATGGCTGAGAGGACCAATGGCTACACTGGTGCCGATCTCAACGCACTATGCAGGGAGGCTGCGATAAATGCGATGATGAGTGGGAGGAGGAGCATAGATGGTAGGGACTTTGAGCATGCATTGAAGCAGGTCAGACCATCCATAACGCCTCAGATAGAGGGCTGGTACAACAGCATAAGCAAGAGCGTAACCTACGCAATGCCAAAACCAATAGATAAGGTATTCTATGGGTAGTAGGTAGGTAGGTAAGCAGATGATGATGGTGAGGAGCAAGGTATGATGACCCCGCTGCGAAACATAATATATGAGAAGGTAAGGAACGCAGGGAGCATAACCGATGTAGAACTCATCAATACCCTCACAAAGGAGGGGCTGGACTTTACGAGGGCTGAACTCAACAAGGTACTGCTCGACCTGGAGATACTGGGGCTCGTGCGAATCGGATGGGTAAGCAAGGATAAGAGGAGGATAGAGGTCAGGGATGTGGGAGAGAGGGAGGCTAGGAGGAGAGGAGGGGGGGATGAGGAGGAGGGAGAGGGAGTGGCCGTGGATGAGAGGAGGGAGGGGGCTGGTTATGGCGATGAGGAAGGAGAGCCATAATAAGCAGTATGCAGGTGCTACATATTATGCCATGTGCATGGTAGCAGGGGATGGGTAAATACATACATACATACATGCAGTTATCAGCAATCATACAGTTATCAGGAGCGGTAATGGGTAGTGGTATATGGAGTCGAGCATCAGTGCTATGAACACTATAGCAAGGTACGGGCTTGAGAGCTTGTAAGTGCGCCATGCAACCTCCTTGGTCGTGTTCCTGACGAGCATGAGGTTGTAGTATAGGAGCATGACTCCAGCAGCGATAGATGCTATAAGGTACACCACTCCTAGACCTAGGAACGCTATGGCGATGGAGTATGGCAGGAGCACTATGGTATTCACGAGTATGTACATGGCAGCCTTCTTATCACCAACGAGTACAGGGAGCATGGGCACTCTAGCGTTTGCATACTCCTCCCTGCCGACTATGGAGAGGCACCAGAAGTGAGTCGGCGTCCAGAGGAAGACTATCAGCCCTACGAGGAAGCCCAGAGGGTCTAGGCTGCCTGTTGCTGTAGCCCACCCAGCATATGATGCGCAGCTACCAGCGAACCCCCCTATCACTATGTTGGATGTATGCCTCCTCTTGAGCCACATCGTGTATATGACCACGTAGAAGAGTATGCCCAGAGCTATGAACGATGCTGCCACGGGGTTTAGTGTGAAGACTGCTATAACCACTGAGGCTATGCTCATACCCAGACCGTAGGCTAGCGCACTCCTAGCCCTCATCACGCCAGATGGTATTGGCCTCTTGCTTGTCCTACTCATGAGGAGATCTATATCCTTATCGTAGTAGTGGTTGAGCGCACTCGCTCCCATGGATGCCATGCTCCCAGCGAGGAGCAGGAACGCTACATCCCATGCACTCGCATTCCACCTGCTCGCTGCAAGGAGTGATGTTATGGCCACAAGATCAAGTACCGCAACTATCCTCAACTTCGATATCGCTAGGTACCCCCTTAACCCCAACCTGTCTAGCATTCGAGGCCCCAGCATTTAATCGTTAAGTGTATTATATACACCATCCACATTCATCTATAAAGATTTTTTATCTCGTGTGGAGTATAATAGGGAGGTGCCGAGGAGCTACTCCTTTGAGGAGGTCAAGCAGAGGATAATAGATGCACTGAGGCAGTCCGAGTCTGGACTCTCTGGTATAGAGATCGCAGAGAAGACAGGTATAAACAGGGTTACCGTGACCAAGTACCTGAACATACTAGAGACCATGGGCATAATACGGAGGAGGAGCATGGGCCCTGTGAATATATGGTACATACAGCATGGCGTAGACCTGAGCAGCAAGGACCTTCTGGAGTTACAGCAGGCATACATGGATGTGCTCTTCGCATACGACGAGGATAGGGCTAGAACACTCCTGCTCAATGCCATACACTCCAACATAGACCCCATGCTTCTGATCAGCGACGTTGTGATACCAACGGTCAACACCGCTGGGGAGCTGTATGCTAGGGGGAGGATGGGTGCCATGGATATCATGCTCGTGACCAATCTGGCGATAGAGTCACTGGAGCTGATAAAGTTCAACGCCGAGAGGGGAGAGATCAAGAGGGATGCACATGCTGTATTCATAAGCATGCATGAGGATGGTAGGGATGTGATCGATATGAAGGCTGCATCCATAGCATTCTACATAAAGGGCTGGAATACGTTCCCATTGGGTAACGTAGCACAGCAGACAGGGATATTCTTCGATATAGACATCGTTAGGTTCATCAACAGGATATGGAGGGATAGGGGGAGGAGGGGTATGGTGGTACTCTACATCTCCCCTGCAAGGGGCGAGATTGCAACGCTGAATGAGCTGATAAGGTCTGTCAAGGAGAAGCTTGAGAGGAGCATGCTTGTGATAGCTGGGGGTAAGGCACTGGATAGGCCTGAGGGTAGGGAGAAGGATGGAGATACAGATAAGGGTATGGAGAAGGAGGTGACGAAGGAGAAGGAGAGGCATGGGGGCAGAGGCGGGGACTTGAAGGATGCAGGGTATGCACCATACATAGACTACTATGCAGCAGATGTGGTGAAGGCAGTGGAGTGGGCTGAGAGGATGTACAGGAGCCTGAGGCTCTGAAGACAAAATATTTAAAGAAACCCCTGCTAGATTATACTACATGCCTTACGGCCTGTACTGTAACGGAAGGTTCGATAGATTCTTCAAGAGGTACAGGCAGGCGATCCTCTTCAACAAGAACCTGCTCATCTCTGGTACAGGGGGGTTCTTTGTGAGTGCGTACATCTCCCAGATACACCTTGAACACTACGCCGATAAACTTGCAAACTCCGTCACCGCACTGGTTGTAGAGTATGCTGTGTACATACCGCTCTTCGTCTTACTCTTCTACATGGATAATAGGAGCAGGTACACAGATCCTGCAACTGGTAAGAGGAACTACAAGGTCATCAAGGATGATGTGAAGAGGCTCTTTGCAACCTTCTCAGTTGCAGAGGTCGTATTCTCGGTAACCAGATTCGTAGGCCAGTACCAGCTACTGCAGGTTGGTATGCAGGCGTATCAGGCATCTATGATAGGTTCTATGTTAGCTTGGGTAGCATTCTTCATAGCGATAAATGTTATGGCAAAACTGGTCAAACTGTTCAGATAGAATCTGCTGAAGCGCTACTGGTTCAAACCACGAACAGATCTACGTGGTACCCTCATTCTCCCTGCCAAGTGTATCCAGGATGCTCTTCTCTATCCTTCTATTGACCACTATGAAGGTATCGAGCAGGAGGTATGCGAATACGGAGACCGCTATTATGGATGCTGGAAGCACTACCTCCATGTTACCGAATGCTAGGGAGGGTACGACGAAGGATGTCAGCATGAGCACCACTATGCTTAACACTATATTCCTTATCACCCTGTGCAGATTATCCATCCTGCGTGTAACTACTGGATACCTAGCAAGCCTCCTCTGTATGGACTCGAATATTGTATCGGTTATCTCCCCTGCCCTACCAAACACATTGAGTAACGGATAGACTATGGCACCAACCATGAACACAAGTTTGAATATGTTGTAGGGCAGTATCTTGAGGGAGGAGAATGTGTTGTAGAGCAGTGACAGGAATCCATCGCTGAAGAGTATTATAGTTATCATCGCTATGATTATCACTATGTTTATCAGTAGCCTTGAGAACATCTTCCCTACCCTTAACGCACTATCCTTCTGCTGTATATTCTGGAGTATGCCCCTGGTGAGCCTTGCAGGTGCCTCCAGCATGCTGAACAACCTCGTGGGGATGATGCTGCTTGGATCTACTATAGTAGGTAGTATCTTTGCGAACAGGGGTATAACGAATATGCTTGCTAGGGAGATGAGCATGGTCACTGGCATGATGGATTCCCTGGTTGCATTCAGGTCTATCCCCTGCTTCGCCATGACGAACGATAACTCGCCTCTAGGCATCATCATTATCCCAACCGTAGACGCACCATCCCTACCATACCCAGCTACACTAGCAGCTATGAAGTTACCTACGAACTTGCTCAGTATTGCAGCAATGACCAGTGGTATAGCCATGACCAGATTATCTAGTATAGCAGCGACGCTTATCAGCATACCTATTGAGATGAAGAATACGGTACCGAAGAGGTCCCTGAGTGGGATGACCTTCTCGGTTATTATGCCTGCTCTAGGGGATGATGCTATCATCATGCCCATGAGGAACGCACCTATGGCCATGCTCAACCCCAGGTAGTTGGCGAGTAGAGCCAGACCGAAGCCCATGACTATCGCAAGGAGCAGTGGGGCCTCATCCAGATCTAGTCTGGATACGTACTCTATTAGCCTGGGTACCGCCTTCAGTCCTATTATGAGAGTAACTATGAAGAATGTTATGCTCTGCCCTATTATGAGCCCTATACTGAATACATCCGCTGTACCGCTCTTCACTATGCCTGGGAGTATCACAAGCAGTATTATCGAGAAGATATCCTCCACTATACTTACCACTATGATGAACTCCCCCTCCTTGGTGTGGAGTATACCAGCATCCTTGAGTAGCTTGAGTACTATGGCAGTGCTCGTGATGCTTATTATCCCCCCAAGGTATATCGCCTCTATATTGTTGAAGCCTATGGCAATGGCAACCATGAAGCCTAGAAAGAATGCCACGCCTATCTCCACAACCGCACCTATGAGCGCTACACCCCCTACCCTCCTGAACCTGTTCACATTCAACTCAAGCCCGACCACGAAGACCAGGAGTATAACGCCTATATCTGCAAGTAGCGTAACTATCTGCACATCCGTAACTATCTTGAACCCATAAGGCCCTATGGCCATACCGACGAGTATGAAGCCTATGACTGGTGGTAGCCTGGCCTTCCTGGCAGATAGGCTACCGAGGATGGCAGAGCCTAGTAGGATGGTGAGCAGGAGCATGAACTCCACTGAGGATATAACATCAACCATATAATTAATAAGAAGCAGAGGATATAAAAGTTAGGTAACTGATGAATAGGTTTAATCATCTATATATTTACATGTTATCTGGCAAGGTTAACCATAATTCAATACTTGCTTATATCACTGATGTTATAGATTGCAGTGTGGAGTGCAGAGGCGCAGATGCTCTCTACTCAGGGTTCAGCATGCGAGAGATAGCATGGATGCATGCCATGTGTAGAGTTAGGGATGTATTCAAAGCAACATCGAATGAAGCACATGCAGAGGAGGGTGATGTAGAGCATGAACTGTCCATACTCAGGGGTTATGCCAATGACCAGAGCAGCATATACGATGGGTTCATGCTACAGAGCATGTACTCCAGCATGATCGATCCTGAAGAGAGTTCACTCGAGCATGTGCATGTGATCCTGACGGATAGGTTGATAGCAACGTACAGGGAAGAGGATATGAGGTACCATCTCAACACCGTCGTACTTGGGTATCCGAGTATAGTGAGTATCAGCGGGATCGTTGAGGCACCAGCAAAGCCCAGGGCATTCTATACACTCTACTACTATTACATATCACAGGGTATAACCGTTAACATGGATGAACTGAAGCATCTATTCAGGGATGCGATGCTTGATCATGACGATCCAAGGCTTACAGATGCCGTGAAAGGGTACATTATGCATGCTGTATTCTACAGCATGCTCAACGACTCCCCATTCTGTGATGAGAAGGGATGCATGCTATACAACTCACACTGGCAGGATGAGGTCATACAGGCTCAGGTGAGTGGTGGTATGTGTGAGAGGCACAGGGCAGTGCTGAAGGAGTTCAATGGAAAGTAAGTAAGAAGTAGCAGTTGCATGCAACATACATACATACATACATGCATACATACATACCCTTATACCCTCCCTCCATCATCCCCACATATATCCATCGTCTACCCACCAACGACCTATCCTCGTATATCATCATCGCCCTCCATCGTTATCCACTGTTCTTCCCTCATCCCTCCCTCACCCCCTACCTATCCCCTAACCCTCCTCTCCGCCTTCCTCCTCCCTCCTCCTAGCAAGGCTCTCATCTACACCCTCTGCAAGCCTCTCAAGCTCATCGAGGCTACCGAACCTTAGGTATGTGAGCCTCTCGAGTGCCTCTACTATGCCCTTGGCTGCTCTATACTGTGGTATCCTGGGATCATCTATCTCACCGTAGAGCCCTATACCGTTTATGCCGTTCATCTTCGCAAAGCCGAGTATGAGGCCATTGAACCCAGTTATGAGCGATGAACCGTGTGTAGGATGGAGCCCAACCCTCGTTATGCTATCGGTCAAGGCTGGGTTGGTGGTGGTAACGAGGACCCTAGGCCTCTTGCCCACTGCTCTATCAGTCAGGAACGCACCTACTGTGTAGATGAACTGCACGGAGTACATCTTTGCAACATCTATAACATCCTGGCATAGCATGTAGAGGTCGCTACTAGACTCTGGCTGACCAACGGAGCCCCCAAATAGTATGATCCTCTCAGCGTACCTATACTCCCACATCACCTGCTCAAACTCTATGTACCCTCCCTTATCGACTACGTATGGTGGGTAATGTGCATACACAACCCTGAACGGCCTTGTGTTGAGCCTCTTGTTGATGAAGTCTATCACTATGCTCCCCACATTGCCCATATCCTGCATCGCTGCTATCATTATCGGGCTACTACCAACATCTGGCTCTAGAAGCTTCTCAAAGTGCATAGGTTAACTCTGTATATGCGAATAATAACTCTTCCTGTTACTTCATACTCCCAACGCATCCATATTGCTAACACAGCAAGCAAGCATGCTAAGTGCCCAACTCCATGCTCATGAACTCGAGTATATTCCTCATCCTCAGGCAGTCGAGCTCCAGCAGAGGGGACTCGCATATTAAGGTTATACTCAATCCCCTCCTGACTATCTCAAGCGCTAACGGCTCGAACTGTGGCTCCCCTATGGGCCTATGGACATCGACATACCTGTAACCTTTCCTTGCCAGCCCTGTAAAGTGGGCATTTATGTACTCCAATCCAGAGTCCAGAAGCCTATCTATTATATGCGCATAGTCTATCCTTCCATCGTTCCTAGCGAATATATGCGCAAAGTCTACATACGGCCTGACCCAGCCATTAAGATCCTTGTAGAGTTTCAGTACCTCATCCAGTGTACCGAACTGGTTCCTCCTTGCCATGGTCTCTGCTCCAAGCCTGACGTGCCTTGTACCCATGCTCCTCATCTCATCCACTATCGCCTCGTAGCCTGCTCTAACCATGGCATACGCCTCCTCCCTGCTCCTCCTCCCGTAGAATGCAGAGTGTATGGCGATTATATCTGCACGCATCGCTTCACCGACCTCAACACACTCGAGTATCCTACGCTTAGACCTCCTCACTACACCAGCATCCTCGGAGCAGAGGTTTATGTAGTAGGGCGCATGGATGGACAACCTTATATCCAGCTCCTCTGCCATATCCCCGAGAGCCCTACCCTCCTCCCTGCCAAGATATACGCCATGGACAAAGTCAAGTTCTAGGGCGTTGAGCCCAAGCTCGTTAAGCCTCCTCAGACCAGCCTCCAGTCCATGACCCCTACTCGAGACAGGGAGGCCTTGAGTTCCTATACGTACTCTCATCAGTACAGGTAGGTTACTCGCATATATTATGATACCACCCGTGGTACACTAACATACATGCAGATCAGTAGCCCTGCCAGTGTGATGGTATCTCGCCAACCCTTCCTCCCTTCCTTCCTCCCTTCCTTCCTCCCTTCTTTCTTTCTTTCTCACCTCATCCCCCCTATCATGCCAGGGGCTTTGGGCATGCTCCTGTACTCCTTCACTATATGCACACCTGGCTCAGCGGTCACAACTACATACTCCCTGTTTGCATCATCCCTTGGCGAGAGCGATACCTTCTCCCCAGGCTTTATCCTTGGTATGAAGTCCTTGTACGTACCATAATCTACCACGACATTGGTTATATCGTTCCTCCCAGTGTTGGTGAGGATCACCCTGTATATATCCATGACATCTATCTTGTCCTTGAACGCATCGACATCCAGCGCATAATCCTGGTTGGAGTAGGGCATGAGCATAAGGAATGCAGTAAGCATGGCAGCACCCATGGCACCTGCACCTGCGATGAGGTAGATCAGCACAACATACTATCCACAAGGTTAGATTTAACATTTATCATTCCCTAGCATACATGCTACCATATTACACCTGATCCGACCATTATAGTTATATTTAAGTTAGTTTTAGTATATGTGATGATGAAGAACTACAGCATGCTTGCGGTACTGGCCATACTGGCCCTTGCAGCAGTAGCAGCAGTCATGCCAAGTGCGTATGCACAGACCTGGGGTAGACCCGACTCTATGATCATTGCAGGACTACCGCTGATAGTCGGCCTAGGCACTGGTATAGTGTACTTCATAGTGATATCTGCAAGAAGGTCCAAGAAGTAGATCCTATATCTCTTCTTCTTTTCTTATTTTGTTTACTCAATGGCTATATGTACACATTGTACATGTGTATGGTAGCCTATGATGGTATGCAAGATCACTTTTTGCATAACAACCAACTGAAATAACAAAAAGATTGTGGGTATGTGTTTAGTCCCACTTGCTCCAGGCAGCGGCCCACCTGTACGTCCATGTGTTCAGCTTTGCACCCAAGGCAGCCATCGGTACACTTATAACCGCACTTATACCTGCTGCCAACGCCACTGGACTGTTGTAGAACTTGCCCACCTGAGGCTCTATCGGCGTTAGGTATGCTGGGAGCGTTGGTCTAGGATACTTGAATGCCATCTCTAGTGGATCATGTACAGTTAGCAGGTTTATCATGTTGAAGAGTGGCATGGACATGCCTACCAGGGAGCCTCCTATCAGTATAGCTGCATGCTTGTTCCTCCTTGTTGCCCAGTATGATAGGTCGAGGAGCATGGCACTCGGTATCCAGACTGGGACGATCATGAAGTCGTATGGATAGCCTAAGCCTCCTATCCAGGCCCACTTTGCAACCCAGGTGTATATGGTCATTATTGTAGCGTAGTACGTTGCTGTACCAGGCACTCCTGTGAATAGCATGTAGTAGATGGCACCAACCACGAGCATGGTTGCCTGGCTAAGGTTGAAGATCACGAAGGAGGTCCACATCCAGTCGGAGTAGAATATGTAGTCTCCAGCGTTGATGGTCAGCAGCGTCGAGTTCACCGCAACTACCACTATGAACAGGTAGTGTATTGTGCGTCTAATCCAGACCATTAGAATAGTGTACTATGTCCATATATATAAAACTTACTCCAGGTTAGTGCTAATAAATTAGTAGAATAAAAATAAAATTAAGAAATATTTATAATTCTATGGGATGGCTGGCTTCTCCATGGCAACTTTCCAGATGAAGATGAATCCAAAGGCAATGATCACGGTCAGCACGGTCAGCGCATACATCCCAGAGCTGAATGGGTATGCCCATGAATAGTATGTGAACCCTACCCAGACACCAAATGCTGTTGCTGCCCACGCCATTATCGCTCCGATTATGTACAGACCCTTCATGTGCTCAGTCCTCTTGCCAATCATCCTCTCTATCTCGTCCTTGGGCGCCTCCTTCTTCGACATTAAAGAATAATGAAACGAATGCATTATTAAAGTTTACTTTTGATCTGACAAGGGGTAACAAAAAAAGAAAAGGAGTTGCCCATCAGGGCGGTTGCAATTTGTTTACCTTGCTTGCTACGCCTTCTGCTTATGGTACTTATGGTATGCTCCTGCTGTACAGCTTGCCCTCCAGAGCGAGCTTGTACATCTCTGCAACGTATGGGTTGCTTGGCGGCGTCTCCATCCCGAGCTCTACCATCCTCACGTACAGCCTGACCACGTAGGCTAGTGCACCTATGAATGCCACGACGACACCCATGTTGAATGACCAGTGGTTGGGTACTGCGAATACCTCCTCCACGAACCAGAAGTGCCACATCTCGTTTATACCTATGGTGAACATGGTACCTAGGTAGCCTATGATGGTCATCTTTATACCAGTGTTGACGGTGTTGTTTGGACCCCTCATCAGTGGCACCCTTCTGTCATATATCATTATTGCACCCCAGCCTAGTGGTAGCGCAACGAAGTGGGAGTAGAGCCACCAGTGCGCTGGTGTGAATGCACTGTCCCTTATACTGGTCTGGTGCAGTGAGCCGTCGACGAAGTTGTCAACCTCAACGCTCGCTGCGACTGAGCCCATCACTATGACCATTATCAGTATCTTCTTCAGCCTCTGCATCTCAACCTCCTTTGGTAGTAGTGCTGGCATCTGAGCCATACCGCTTCATCCTCTGCTACTCATGAGGAGTATATCTATCTACTGATGTAAGATATCGAATCAGTTCTAGAGATATCATCATATCATTCCCATTTAAGACAATTAATAATCGAAAATAGACTATACCTTTCTAAATAATCGATCCATGTTATGATGAATCGATTTGATTAACACTGAAATCAAATATATTCGAGCCATCATCGGATTTATTGTTTATAAGTCTGATGTGAGATCATTCTATATATAAACCTAGAAGGGGACTGAAATGTAAAAATATATATCTGTGTTAGTACAAGATTCTAATAATGAAGGTAACGCATGTAGCATTGCTGACAGCAGTGGCAGTGGTGCTGGTACTCGGCTCATTTGCGCCATTGATGAAGGATGCGTTTGCACACGGTGTCCAGGCACAGCTGCAGAGCAGGTTCGTAAAGATAGAGGATGAGACGTTCTCAACGTTCAGGGTAATAACCAAGCAGGAGTATGCAAACAGGACAGGTCTAACGCTGGAGCAAGTCGATGCGATGGGCTGTGACCCAAGGAGGGGAGACATACTGATAGTAACTGGTAGACTTGTAAGCCAGGTCAACAAGGAGCTGAGGGCATGGATATCCCTCTTCAACGAGTCATCTAACGCTGGCAATAGGTGGGAGTTCATATCAAGGGAGCCACCAGGTAACGTCTTCGATATACCTCCAGGCGGGGAGGTCCCATACAGGTTATGTGTCTCTGCACTTGAGCCTGGTACATACCATACCCATACCCAGCTGAACGTGGCTACTGTTGGTCCAGGTCTCGGTCCAGGGGCAACAGTGGTGGTAGAGGGCGAGCCAACCATGAAGCCTATGTCAGTAGGCAACATAGCATACCAGACCATACTGATAGCAATAGGCCTAGCGATATCATTCGCAACAAGACCATGGCAGGTCATATAGCAGAGTAACGACCCACCAATCTTTCTTTTGTTTGGCCTATCTGATCTAACTGCACATACTATGTGGGGAAGGGATTGAGATAATGTATGTATGCTGGTACAGTCAGATCATGATGTAGAGCATGCAATCATATACTCTCTTCTACTAATCTGTAATCATATAAAAAAGGAGATGTTAGCTGGGGTTACCTTCTCCTCTCCTCTGGCAGTAGACCTATACCCTCCCTCTCGTAGTACCTCTCCAACTCCTGCACCCATGTCTCCCTTGCCGTACCGCCTATACCCTTGTGTCTTATCCAGTACGCTATAACGCTCAGTAGGAATATGCCGAACATCATTGTGCCGAATATGTAGATCATCACATCGTAGAAGAGTGGGTCATATGCTGGGCCTATCTGCAGCACTATGCTCTTTATACCCATAGCCAGCGTTGCAATATCCATTGGTATAATCATCGAACACCATGAATATATACATTTCCGTTTGGCCTTATAAAAAATTTAGCCGCTTTACTATACTTACGCATCATTAGTCCATCTCACTACTGTATCACACCAATTCCATAAATACCATAGATAATGCAATCATATTATACACTATGCAGATGCGTATATACGTACAGGAATAATGATAGGTAGAGCTATGTATGGAAGAGATCAAACAAAAAAGGAAGTGTGTAGGTTCTGCTACGCACTCTTCTGTATCTTTGGCTTCCTCAGTGCCATTGCGAAGAATGCTGCGGAGATGCCTCCAAATATCGCTCCAAGGGCAGCAACATATATGCCGAGTTCACCGAACGTCTGTGCTACCATGGATGTACCAGAACCATACGCACCCTCCTGCTGTGCTGTTGTCAGCCTCTTCTTTGCCAGTATGGAGTGCTGTGTGCATGCGAACTCTGGTATGCCAAGTTGCTTGCACTCCTCCAACTGCTCTGGCGTAGCAGTTATATCACCACCAACCTCACCATACAGCTGCGCCATCGCTACGGAACCGCTCCCTACCCACATTGCAATTACTCCAGCCACCACCACCGCTAGAAGAGCAAACTTATTCATGTAACCCTTTATGCACTGATGATGTATATAATCTTTCCCTCTTTCTCGTTAAATTATACGGGCAAAGACTTTAATTTATCACCTGCAGAGTCTATGCATGGCTAGGATACATGCCCATAGGAAGGGCAAGTCACACTCAACGAGACCCATGCAGATCAATACTCCATGGGTCAGCATGAGCAAGGAGGAGATAATCAACCTGATAGTGAGCATGGCGAAGGATGGACTCAAGCCCAGCGAGATAGGTCTGAGGCTTAGAGATGAGTACGGTATACCTCTGGTCAAGAGGATCATAGGCAAGTCCATCACAGAGGTTCTGGAGGAGCATGGCATAAAGGCTCTGCCAGAGGACCTTAGCAACATGCTTGAGAAGGCCATCAGGCTTCAGAAGCACCTCAGTGTGCATAGGAGCGATAGCAACAACGTACGCTCCCTGGAGCTGATAGAGGCCAAGATACACAGGCTTGCAAAGTACTACAAGAGGGAGGGCAAGATACCCCAGGAGTGGAGGTACAAGGCTGTGATAGCAAGCCTTGAGTGAGGTCCATCCATAACCTGAGCCATGAGCAGCACCAGCCTTAACCTGGATTCATTCATGCATAACCTCGCAGGGAGGGTACTCGATGCCGTAGCCTCAAGGAAGAGGATCATGGTCGTGACGCACTCCGATGCAGATGGCCTAGTCTCCGGTAGCATAATAGCCAAGGCAGTGATGAGGAAGGGAGGCAGGTGCCTTGTAAGAGTGGTTAGTGATCTCAACCCCAACGTGCTCAGGAAGGTTGCTGGCGAAGGGCATGACCTCTACATAATCTCTGACATGGGTGCTGGTCTGGCAAGGATGATAGATGAGCATATGGGGGGCAGGGAGTGGATGGTCATAGACCATCACCAACTCCCAGAGGATGAGATGAATGATGAGAGGGTATGCAATGCGTGGAAGTTCGGTATAGATGGAGGGGTAGAGGCATGTGCTGGTACTATGGCGTACATGTTCGCTTCCGCACTCGATGAGTCCAACAGGGATCTATCAGCGCTGGCAGTTGTGGCTATGGTTGCGGATAGGCAGGATCAGGGCGAGAGGAAGTCCCTGCTAGGCTTGAATGCTGAAGTCGCCAATACCGCCAGAGACCTTGGGCTGTTGAGCATAGATCTCGATCTCATGCTGGTTGGGAGGGAGACTAGGGCAGTGCATGAGGCGCTGGCATACACCTCATACCCTTACATAGATGGACTTACATGGAACGTTGACTCGTGCTACTCCCTACTCAACTCCACAGGCTTGAGACTCAAGGAGGATGGTAGATGGCGTACACTTGCAGAGATGAGCAGTGAGGAGAAGAGCAAGATAGTCGAGGCCATAGCCATCTTCTCCTCTTCCTCTTCCTCTTCCTCTTCCTCTTCCTCTTCCTCTCATTCCTATTCCTCCTCACAATCACCAAGTTCAGGCAAGGATGCAAACATGATAGTGGATGAGTTGATAGGCCATGTGTACACACTGCTGAGGGAGGATAGGAGGAGTATGCTCAGGGATGCCAGGGAGTTCAGCCTCATGCTCAACGCATGCGCCAGGATAAGGAGATCTGGTGTAGGCATCGCCATATGCTTGGGCGACAGGAGTGCCATGCTCATGGAGGGTGAGATGATAGTGAATGAGTACAGGAGGATGCTCAGGGGTTACATAAGCACCGTGATGAGCGATCGATGGCGAGTGATGGATGATGGTCTGCTAGCCGTAATAAACGGGGATAACCTAATAGCACAGGATATGCTTGGGGCTGTATCCTCACTGCTCAGCGGGTCCCAAGCCTTCCAAGGCAGGGTTATAGTCGTGAGGACCAGGGCTGATGACGGTACATACAAGTTCTCCTGCAGGAAGGGTCTCAACTGCAGCATAGATGTGAACCTTGGCATACTCATGCGTGAATGCTCCAGCAGATGCAATGGTGTTGGGGGAGGGCATGGTGCTGCTGCTGGTGCAAGGATAGGTGCGGATATGCTGGATGAGTTCATAAGGTGCATCAAGGAGGGTGTACATGGAGCAAGGGATGCTCAGGGTTCGGGTGACTATAAGGATAAGGATGGATGAGCCCAGCAAAGCCATGTCTATGCTGGAATCACTTGAACCGGACAACGTTGGTATCCCAGCATGGCTCTCCATGGACTTTCATATCGATGGAAGCGTTCTCGTGTTAACATTCGAGGCCTCCCTGGATGCTGGCAGCGAGGGTTATGGTAGTAGCAGGAGGGTAGCATCACTTATATCAACCATCGATGAGGTACTCGAACATATCGGTACCATGGCTAGGGTCATGAATATAGATACTGGATGATGGCATATATTAAATAAAGGAGGTTCGAGGGTGAGCATATGATCGATCCGAAGATACTGAGGGAGCAGCCCCAGACAGTAGCAGCTATGCTGGAGAGGAGGAGGATAACATTCCCCCTGGATGAACTCCTGGAGATGGATAGAAGGAGGCGTATGATCATGAGGGATGTTCAAGAACTCAACCATAGGAGGAACGTGGTTGCACAGCAGATAGCAGGTAAGAAGAGGCTCAAGCAGGATGCAACAGGGGAGGTAGAGGAGATGAGGGTGCTGAGTGAGAGGATAGACTCGATGGAGAGGGAACTCAACTCTCTCGAGAAGGATTACAGTAGACTGCTCATGATGCTACCCAATCTCATACACGAATCGGTACCAGATGGCAAGGGCGAGGAGGATAATGTTGTGATAAGGCAGTGGGGCGAGCCGAGGAGGTCCAGCAGAGCTGGACATGCAGATCTAGGGGTATCGCTCAACCTCCTCGACCTTGAGAGGGCAGCCAAGATCTCGGGCTCTAGATTCTACTTCCTGCTCAACGACCTCGTGCTGCTGAACCACGCACTGATACACTTTGCACTGGAGTTCATGAAGGGCAAGGGCTTCACGCTGGTGCAGACCCCATACATGATAAAGCGTAGTGCGATGGAGGGTGCGATAATGCTCAGCGACTTTGAGGATGTGATATACAAGGTTGATGGCGAGGACCTCTACCTCATAGGCACGGCTGAGCATGCTATAGCAGCTATGCACATGGATGAGATACTCGATGGCAGCAGGTTACCGTTACGCTACGCTGGTATCTCACCCTGCTTCAGGAAGGAGGCCGGTGCCCATGGCAGGGATACCAAAGGCATATTCAGGGTACACCAGTTCGAGAAGGTTGAACAGTTCGTCTTCTGCAGGCCAGAGCAGTCGTGGGAAGAGCATGAACTACTGCTCAGGAATGCCGAGGAGTTCTTCCAGATGCTGGAGATACCGTACAGGGTTGTGCTCCTATGCTCAGCAGAACTCGGCAAGGTATCCGCAAAGACCTACGATATAGAGGCCTGGATGCCAGCACAGAATACGTACAGGGAGATAGTGTCATGCTCCAACTGCCTCGACTTTCAGGCCAGGAGGCTCAAGGTCAGGTACAGGGACAGACCCAATGAGGAGACCAGGTATGCTCACACACTAAACTCCACACTCGTTGCTACGGAGCGTACACTGGTCGCTATAATGGAGAATAACCAGAGCGAGGATGGGAGGAGCATAACGGTACCTAGAGTGCTTAGGCCATACATGGGCGGTGTTGAGAGCATACCATCCCCATCACTGTTGATCGAGCACTGATCAGCCAACCAATCAGCAGCATTGGAATGGCAACATATTTAAACTAATTGTATGGATAGTAGTAGGTAATAGGTTGGGCGATTGGTATGGCTAGATCTAGGGGGTTCAGGAGGAAGAGTAGGCAACTCTTGACTAGGGATACTGTTAGGGGTCTCTCTTATCTCCTGCATGAGTATAGGTTAGGGGATAGGGTGGTTATAGATATAGATGCTAGGGAGCATAAGGGCATGCCACATAGGCGCTTCCAGGGTAAGGTGGGTGTGGTGGAGGCTATAGGTAGGAGGGCTCTTAGGATGAGGGTCAGGATAGGTGATAAGGATAAGTTTGTTATAGCAAGGTTCGCACATGTTAAACCTCTGAGCAGTGTTGTTTCCATCGCTTCCAGTTCCACTACCAGTACCAGTTCCAGTAGAAGTAGCAGTAGCAGTAGCAGTGGTGGGTGATTGCAATGGCGGATATAATAAGCAGGAGGGTCATAACTCTACCAGAGGTCAAGGGGATACTTGCCAGGATAGATCAAGATAAGATGGATCAGATACAGAGGTGGACATACAACTATGTCACAAAGTTCTCAAAGGTTACCGAAGAGAAGGCTAGGGCCATGAAGGACAGGCTCATGAACGAGTGCGGGCTAACAGAGGAGGAGGCTGTGGAGATAATCAACGTGATGCCCTCGAGCATAGAGGAGCTCAGAACATTCACATTCGGCTGGAAGAAGCTGATACTCACGGAGACGCTGGAGAAGATGCTCAAGATACTCGATGAGGGGAGAGGCATAGAGTAGCAGTTGGAGCATACGATGCAGCAGAAGAGGTACGAGGAGTATGCGTATGTACTGAGTGTTGAGCCTAGGGGCAAGTCTATCAAGGTCAAGGGTAGAGAGGGTATAATAGTGCAGGCTATAGGGGAGGAGCGCTTGACCCTGCTCGAACTCCTAGGTACTCCAGGGATAAGCATAGATGTTGGTGAGAGGGTGTACATAGGAAGAGAAGGGAGGACGAAGATACTAAGCGTCCTAGGCAAGCTGGAGTACGGTGAGTTGAGTACATATGCTAGGGATGAGTTACCCAATGCCATAGAGCGCATAGTCAAGAGTAACGAGCATAGATTCATAGAGTTCATCAACACCGCAGGGCCCATAAACCCCAGGATACACAAATTGGAGCTCATCCCAGGTATAGGGAAGGTCATAATGATGAACATACTGAAGGAGAGGGAGGTCAAGCCATTCGAGAGCTTTGAGGATCTACAGAGGAGGACCGGTCTGAGGGAGCCCCATAAACTCATAGCGAAGAGGATACTGGAGGAGATAAGCGGGGATGAGAGGATAAACCTCTTCATAAAGAAGTTCTAGCCTCTAGACGGTAGTGCACTAAGGCTAGCGATATGACCCCCATCCACCGATGCTCCACTACGCTCAACACCGGGCCTCTCTTGATCAGTCAGTAAGAACCTCATCAGTCAGTAAGAACCTCATATCCTCAACTCGTATATCTTCTGCCTGGCATCCCTGAGCGATGACCTCCTCTTCACATAGCCCTTCCGTATGAGATGGTTGAGTGCCAACCTCAGTGTCCTCGCTGGGAGCATGGTCCTCGCTATAAGATCCCTCTGGCTCATCGGCCCTTCATACTCCAGAGTCTTCAGTACGAGCTTGGCACTCGGTGGCATGCCGAGCATATCCTCTGCCAACTTCACCTTCTTGGCAAGCAGGGATGCTGGGGTGTAGCCCTCTAGCCTCACGAACCTTGCTGGGTAAGGGTATCTGTAGCAGTTCAGCGTCCTCCTCACAGTAACCCTCATCCCCCCATCCAGTATAACCTCACACCTGTACCTGCTTATTATCTCACTCACCTCTATCTCAACATCATCGTTGACTACCAGAGGTCTTCTGGTCACATCCATGGAGTTCACTGGCACTACCACGAATACCTTGGCGTTTCTGAGCACTATTGGCCCTCCTGCGGACATGCTGTATGCTGTCGAGCCTATAGGTGTTGAGATTATTATGCCATCGCTCTTGTCATGCCACACATCATCCCCGTTTATCCTCAACCTGTACTCCATGAGTGTGGCGCTCTTGGAGGGGAATAGTGCTACATCGTTCAGCACAGGCTCAACATCCCTGCCATCGACCTTGACTGCTAGCCTGGTAACCTCCTCGACCCTGTACCTGTTGGCTGATACCATGCCCATGACCTTTGCGAGGTCCCTCACATCCACCTGCGCAAGGAAACCAGTAGAGTCCTCCTCGTACATGCCTAGGACTGGTGGGGAGTCTACCGCAAGTTTGTGGAAGTACTGGAGTATACCCTTATCCCCACCAGTCACCAGCACTATATCCGAGTCTATGGAGTCCCTCAGTTCCATGTTGCTTAGAATATCGACCCTTACGTTCATGCTACTCAACGTGCTGAGTATGCTTCGCATCATACCATCGCTCTCATTCTTATGCTCAGATGCTACGAGCGTTACACGCATGTGTATATCCTTAGAGTATGCTATGAGGAGGGATTTAAACCAACCAAGGAGTTATGTAGCATAACACTTAAAGCATGATCAGATGTATATCAGGCGTTATGACAAAGAAGAGGAGTAACAGGGGTAGGTCGAAGGGGGGTAAGGGGCACTCGAGCCTTGTGCAGTGCAGCAACTGTGGTAGATGGGTGCCAAGGGATAAGGTCAAGAAGGTAACCTCCAGGTTGAGCCTTGTTGATCCCTCTCTGGCGAAGGAGTTGAGGGCAAGCGGGGCGTACATAGCAAGCCCCACGGTCATCAAGTACTACTGTGTCTCATGTGCTGTGTACTATGGCGTTGTGAAGGTCAGGGCTGAGGATGAGAGGAAGAGCTCCCAGCCACTGCGTTGAATACAGATACAACCCTATGGATGAATGTTATGGCAGCAAGTACAACTATTACGATCAGCCCATACTGCATAAGCTCCAATGATATGGCCGTACCTGCTATACTGAACACTGCAAGCAGTAGCAGCCTCTCCGCCCTCTCCCCTATCCCTATCCCCTTCAACTCAACCCCGATACCTTCTGCCCTGGCCCTTGCATAACTTACAAGTAGTGAGAATGCCAGAGCAAGTATAACAAGCACTGGACTCACCACGTTGCTCAACGCTATACCAGTGTATATGGCAACCTCAGCAACCCTGTCGAGTGTAGAGTCCAGGAATGCACCAGCCCTCGAGACCCTGCCGGTCACCCTGGCAACGCTACCATCCACCATATCGAAGAAGCCAGAGACCAGGAGTGTCATCCCAGCGTAGAGGTACGCATACTCCAGATCGATGCGGTGCAGTGCGTAGAGTAGCCCTGAGAGCACAGCCAGTGCAAAGCCTACTACAGTCCATGAATTGGGTGAGAGCCCAGTCGCTGCAAACCTGAGCCCTATGCTGTTCATCACTGGCTCTATATCCTTCCTTATCCTGTTGAGCAACACCAATGCTATCCATAGAGTATATTTATAGGCTAGTACCATTAGCGAGTCTATGGGCAAGGTAGGCAAGGGGGTAAGGTGCAGTGTCGTAGAGTGCGGCAACAACGCTGTAAGGTCCCTAGACTCTGGCAAGGTCAGGGGCTCAGGGCTTGATGTAGGTGAAGGGAAGAGGGTTTACCTCTGCGAGGAGCACTACAAGCAGTGGAAGAAGAACTTCAAGCAGAGCAAGAGCGATGATGTGAGCATAAGGTACAAGTGAGGTTTGATGTAACACAATGCAACTAACAGCTGTGTATGTAGCCTTTACAGCAGGATGATTATGGTGCATGCTGGGGATGACCTTGGAAGAGTTGCATGTATTTCGCTCACTGTAGTTGCTCGCATGGTTATTTGATCACAGATAAACACAGAGTTATTATTTGATAACAACTTGGTTATAAGATGTAAATATACGTGGTTTAAACGTGTGTAGCATCCACAATAATATTATAAATTATATAATGCCAAATAGTGGTATGATAGCCTCAAAAAAATAAGCGTGATGAGTTGAGGTTGATAAACGATATCCTTACAGTGCTCTTGGATGAAGGGGAGGCAAACAAGATAACACTGCTCCATAGGGCAAATCTAGACTCACGTCTCCTCAGTAGGTACCTTAACATACTGAATGATGCGGGGCTTATAGAGATGAAGGATATAAGGGGGAAGATGAGCATAAGGATAACTGACGAGGGTACAAGGTTCATAGTTCTCTACAAGGAGTTGAGGTATATGATAAACGGTAAGCGAGTAAGTAAGACGTGATGACACACCCAATCATCTATTATTTTATGGCTGATAGGCGGTTGAGATCAGTATATTAGAGCGCTGCTAAGCCCGAGCAGCCTGTGCCCTATGAATGCGCACTCCTTGAGCCCCAGCCTCCTAGCACTGTTGAGTGTAGCAAACTGCAAGAGGAATGTATAGTAGAGCAATCTACCCAGGGTCTCAGCACTGCCATCACTACTGCTACTAACACCCTCTCTTCCAGCATACTCTATGAGTTTAGCATCTATACCACTGCCCATCAGCCCATCGACCAGCCTTCTAGCCTTAGCCTCGGATGAGAGCACAAGCACCCTATCCCCATCAGCAAGTGAGAATACCTCCATGTGGCAGAACTGCTCCAGCCTACAGTAGGATGCCCTTGCACCCAGAACCTCGTATACCTTCGCCGCACCATAAACTGCCAAGGGGTATGTCAAAACATCCCCAACTATGTATATGTGCCCATCGAGCACCATATCCCTTGAGTCGCTCTTGGCCTGTGAGAATATACCATCGATATCCACGCTTACTCTACCCATGCGTATGGCAAGTGATGCAGATGCCAACAGGGATGCGGTGAACCCTATGCTCCCTGCAGTGAGCATACCGCTCCTCCTGAACCTCAGGAGCATGCTCGAGTCTGCACCCCTTGCCAACCTGCTCTCAGCGTTTGCCGTGATGGCAACTACCTTCATACCATGCCTGCGTGCAATCTCCATGGCATCCAGCGCTGCCTTGGTTGAGCCAGAGATCGAGACTATGTAGAGCATCATCCTCCTCCCAGCCAGTGAGCCCATGATGCTGGCAAGTTCAAGTGGGTCTATGCACTGTATCCTGAAGCCCGATAGCCTCTCAGCGATCATGGCAGCGGCAAAGGAGTCACCGCTACCAGTTATCAGCGCTCTGCTCTGCTCATCACTGCTCAACCATGCACCATCCATCCCCTCCATCACCATCGGCAGATCATGAACCTGATAGTGTATCTCCTGCTCGTACGCATCCAGAGTGCCCATGACTCACCAGTGGCATCACTGCATTATCTACATTTTGATATGATCACTTGCCCTCCCTGGTAACCCTCTCCCTGAGCATATCCAGCACCAACCTCGGGTCTGCTCTACCCTTGCTGTACCTCATCACCTTGCCCAGGAGGTAGTTGAGCGCCTTCTCGTTGCTCAGGGCATCTATAACAGCCTTCCTCTCCTCCTTCAGAACCCTCTCAACTATGGGTGAGAGCTCATCCCTATCGCTCAGCATGCCTGCATTCATGCTCTTCACAGCCTCCGATGGCAGGATTCCGGTTGAGATTGCACTCTGCATGATCTGCCTTGCCACCGTCCTGTTTATCCTGCCAGAGTCCACTAGCATGGCAAGCTCTGCTATATGCCTTGCGGTAACCTTTGCAAGTATGCTGTTGCTGCCACTGCCACTGCCACTGCCATCGCCATTGCCATTGCCATTGCCACCACCACCACTAACACCACTCCCACCATACCTCTCCATGTAGCCCTTCAGATCTGTTACTATCCAGTTTGCTATCGATCTGGCGTTATTATAGTACTTCAGGCCTGTCTCCAGCATATCCGCCAGAACCTTCTCGCCAACTAGAACCCTGGCAGTATCCCTCTGTAGGTTATACTCCCTCACGAACCTCTCCACCCTTGCATGGGGTAACTCTGGCATGCTGCCCCTTATAGCCTCTACATCCATCCTGCTTATTTCTATGCTCGGTATATCTGGCTCTGGGAAGTACCTGTAATCCTCCTCCTCCTCCTTCGCCCTAGCCTGTACGGTGACCCTCCTGGCATCGTCCCAGTGCCTAGTCTCACCCCTTATCTCGATCCCTCTAGAGATCAGGTTCCTCTGCCTGGTCATCTCGAATGCTATGGCTCTCTCAACATCCCTGAACGAGTTGATGTTCTTTATCTCAACCCTGGCCTGATCTCCCATGGATACGTTGGCATCGCACCTCACCGCACCCTCTAGCGTGGTATCGCATATGCCTAGATGCTCTAGTATGGATGCGAGCATGTTGAGGAAGACTCTTACCTCTCCAGGCTCCCTAAAGTCTGGCTCTGTGACTATCTCTACGAGTGCCACTCCAGCCCTGTTGTAGTCTACTAGTGCATAGTTCGATGTATCTATGCTACCCTCATACACTAGCCTACCAGGGTCCTCCTCGAGCTGTAACCTCCTTATCCTCACCCTCTTACCTTCCAGATCATCCAGCACTATTGATCCACCAACACCAACACTAGCCTGTTCATAGGCATTGTACTGGGTTATCTGGAAGTTCTTCGGCAGATCTGGGTAGAAGTAGTTCTTCCTGTAGAACGTTATCCTCTCTGGTATACTGCAGTTGAGTGCAAGTGCAAGCATGACAGCATACTCCACCGCCCTTTTGTTGAGGAGTGGGAGCGTACCAGGCATACCAAGGCACACAGGGCATACGTTCGTGTTCGGCTCCTTACCCCTGTACTCTGCTGGGCATGGGCAGAAGAGCTTGCTCCTAAGTGCTGTGAGCTGGCAGTGTATCTCCAGCCCTATCCTCACCATCGCATCATCAGCGCTACCATTCATCAGAGCATGCACCTCCTGACCTTACCCTCCCTGGCAGACTCTAGGGCATGGGCTATCCTCAGGAGCAGAGGCTCGCCGAGGTGCCCTGCCATGAACTGTATACCTATGGGCAGTCCATCGTGCATGCTGTACGGTATGGAGAGCGCTGGTATACCAGCCAGGTTGGCTACCACAGTGCATATATCTATGGTGTAGAGCCTCAAAGGATCTGATACCCTCTCACCTATCCTGGGAGGGAGCACTGGCATCGTGGGTGTCATCACGGCATCATGGTCCTTGAGCACCATCATCATCCCATCCCTTATCAGTGCCCTTGCCTGCTGTGCCTTCATGTAGTACCTCCCATAGTAGCCAGAGGAGAGCACGTACGTGCCCAGCATGATCCTCCTCTTGACCTCGCTACCGAAGTTGCTCCTTATGGTTGAGTAGAACTCGTTCCATGCAACGCCATCTGGCTGCATGGTATGGCCGTACCTCACACCATCGTATCTGGCAAGGTTGCTGCTCGCCTCCGCCATGGCTATGGTGTAGTATGATGCCAGAGCATACCTCAGCACCGGCATGGACACCTCTTCGACCGTGGCGCCGAGCTGCTCGACGCTGCTCACAGCATCCATCATACAGTCCCTCACAGGCGCATCCATCCCCTCGCTCTCCATCACCTCCTTGATCAGAGCGAACCTCAACCCCTTCAGGTCAGTGCACTCAAGCCTTAGGTCGAGTGTTGAGTCTATGCTCGTGTGGTCATGCTCATCCCTACCAGCAGCCCTGAGCATGAGCGCTAGATCATGTACAGACCTGGCCATGAGCCCTATGCAGTCTAGGCTGCTGGCGTAGGAGATGAGCCCATATCTGCTGAGCAGCCCGTATGTTGGCTTCAGGCCGTAGACGGAGCAGAAGCTCGCTGGGCACCTCACAGACCCTCCAGTATCCGAACCTAGGGCTATACTTGCCATGCATGCAGCGAGTGCAGCACCACTTCCCCCAGAGGAGCCTCCAGCGACCCTATCCTCTTTCCATGGGTTGCGTGTTGCACCGAACGCACTGAACTCAGTGGTCGAGCCCATGCCGAACTCGTCCATGTTGGTCTTGCCTATCACTATGGCCCCAGCACCCTTGAGCCTCTTCACAACCGTAGCATCGTACACTGGCACGTAATCAGCGAGCATCCTGGATGCGCATGTAGTCCTTATGCCTAGGGTTGAGATGTTGTCCTTGACTGCGAGGGGCACGCCGAGCAGTGCCTGATCACCACCACCATGACCTGAATTGCTGTTACCATCACTACCAGCCCTCACCAACCTATCCATCTTCCTAGCCTCCTCTAGCGCATGCTCATTCACCGTTATGTACGCATTGATCCTCCCATCTATACTCTCTATCCTCTCGAGGAGGCTTGCCATGTAATCCTCTATGCTCATCGAGCCACACCTGAACTCCTCTACCAGTTCGTATGCACTCAACGCAAGCCTACTACTCCTGACCATAGAGATCATCCTTGCATATGCTACTGGCCCATCCTCGGTGCCTTGATGAACCTACCCTTCGTATTCTTTGCATTGCTCAGCGCATCACCATCGAATGCACATGGTACATCATCCCTCATCTCATCGTAGTCCCTGATCATCCTGTGCAACTCTACACCACCTCTCAGTTCATCCAGCATCTCAAAGTACGCCAGTACCTCGTTCATCTGCCCAGCGTAGAGTTTCAACTCCTCATCCCCCATCCCTATCCTAGCGAGATGGGCAAGATGCCTAACCTCCTCAACACCAACCATATCACATCATTTACCCCATCTGCTCCTCCTGCATATATAAATATAAGCCACCTAGGCTGATGACCTACATACTCATGATATCTGTCGATGCATGTTACGGTACAAGCCTGTCTATATCCCTTGGGTAGAATGTCGCATCCCTTATATTCTCTACACCCGTTATGGTCATCAGGAACCTCTCCAGCCCCAACCCAAACCCAGCGTGAGGTGGCATCCCATAATCGAATACCGTTAGATGGTAGGCGAAAGACTCTGGCTTGAGCCCCTGCCTCTTGAGCCTTGCCATGAGTTCATCCTTCCTGTTTATCCTGGTGCTCCCAGATGATACCTCAAGATCACCGTACATTAGGTCGAACGACTCGCTCAGGGCATCCCTACCCTCGCCATCCTTGACCTTGGTGTAGAATGGCCTCATGCTCGCTGGCCAGTCTACTATGAAGTAGTACCCCTTGAGTGCGCTACCTAGAGCCTTGAGATGCTCAGTGCCAAAGTCATCACCCCACTCTATCCTCAACCCCTCCCCCTTGAGCATGTCTATGAGTTGGGAGTACCTGTACCTTGGGAGTGGCAACTCTGGTATGGCAGGGTCTACCCCAAGCATGCTGAACTCCTCCCTGCACCTCTCCTTGACATAGCCTATCACATGAGCTATCATCCCCTCAAGCGTCCTCATCACATCCTCATAGTCCACGAACGCCTGCTCAACATCCACCGATATCGCCTCTGCCAAGTGCCTGTTCGTCCTCGATGGCTCTGCCCTGAATATGGGGGCTATCTCATACACCTTCTCGAATGCTAGTGTCAACTGCTCCTTGTACAGCTGTGGGCTCTGTGCAAGGAACGCCTCCCTATCGAAGTAGAAGATCGGGAAGAGCGCCGCACCCCCCTCAGATGCTGTAGAGATCATCTTTGGGGTGCTAACCTCCAGGAACCCCCTCTCATCCAGGTATGCCCTTATCGCCTTGAGCAGGTTATGCCTTACCCTGAACACAGCCCTTAGATAGTGCCTCCTGAGATCTACGGCCCTTATATCTAGTCGGGGGTCGAGTGGGAGGCTCCTGCTGTACACTGAGAATGGTGGTGCACTACTGGCCAGCGAGAGTATCCTCATCTCCCTGGGTATAACCTCCACACCCCTCGGGGCATTCTTCATACTCCTCGCTATACCCTTGACCGCTATGGAGGAGTGCTCCCTGAGCATCCTTGCCCTTGAGAAGAGGTGTGATGGGGATGGTGATGATGATCCTGCTCCAGGCTCTGCTGATGGTTCCGAACCCTCTGACCTCTTGAAGACCAGCTGCACCTCCCCATCCTTATCCGCCAGCATCACGAACAGTATGTTCCCATGGTCCCTTATGCTCGACACATAGCCCATGAGCGTGACCTCTCTACCATCCATACCCTGAAGTTCTGATGAGTAGTGCGACCTCCTCCAATCGCCCAGATCATCCTCAAGGCTCATGCTAGCATGATTATCCAATACAAATTTAAGTTTAATGAAGATGACTTGATGTTATCAGTTCAATAGATCACTTGGTTGATAGAGATCGCTCTATCAGCCCCATAACCTCCTCCCTGATGATATCCTTGTCAGTATCTGCAGTGGTGATGTAGCCAGTGGCAAACCCAGCCTTGCCACCGCCCTTGCCACCGTACCTGGCAAGCATCTCCCTGAGCAGTATACTGCAGTCCAGCCTCGGATCATTGCTTGCTAGCGTAACACTCGCACCATCCTTCCTGCCGTTCAAGAACACCACCACCCTGTTATCAGCACAGCCCTTCACCATCATGCCAGCCCTCCTGATGAGCGTGTCGTCATCAAGCATGTGGAAGTGGCCATAGTATAGGTGAAGGTCGTTGATCCTTGTTATGCTCAATGAGTTCACAGCATCCTCCGTGACCCTCTTCGCCATCGCCCTAAGCATATCCAACTCTTCCAGCATGTTCTTCAGTGTATCCTCTAGAGTGTTCACATTGGCCTTGAGCATGGATGCTATACCTGCAAGCCTAGCCACTGATCTCATAGCGTACTTCTTGGCCTCATCCCCGACCAGGTACTCTACCTTGATCATACCGCTCTCCCTCGATATGCCCTTGAGTATGAAGAAACCACACTCCCTGGTGTTGCTAACATGCTCCCTTATGCATGCTGAATAGTCGTAACCATCTATCTCCACAACCCTTACACCCCCAGAGATCCTTGCTTCATACGCCCTCATATCTGGGAATGCCTTCCTCGCCTCATCTAGGGAAGGGAATCTATGCTCCCTCACCACCCTACCCTCATCTATTATCCCGTTGGTTAGGAGCATAGCCTGAAGCACATCCTCTCTATCGAGATCTTTACATTTCATGTAGACCCTGTTCACATCATCTGCATGCTCAACCTTCATTATCTGTATTCCCTGCCCAGTTATCTTCTGTAGTGCTCTAGCGAATATATGCTCTGCCGTATGCGCTCTAGCATGGTTGCTACTGTAGCCAACGCTACCATCTTCAGTGCCTTCTTGCACGATACTCCTAGACCATCAGCACTTAATCTGTATTCCTATCCAGGGGGAATACTTTTATTCAAGCATGTTATTCTTAGCCTATGCCAGAGCGCACCATACCAGTGTGCTTTACAAGGGAGCAGGCCAAGGCGCTTGAAGAGTATGCAAGGGCCAAAGGGATGCTCAACCTCAGCCAAGCGGTAGAGGATATACTGAAGAGGTTTGAGGAGTAGACAGCGTACAGGAAGCAAGCGTGATGGACGCACAGATCATCTGATCGGGCATAGATTTCTTTCATGCATATATTAATTAATGGTAGCATCTAACACCTGTGCGATGAATGCCATAGGTACTCTAGGCTCGCACTGTGCACTGCAGGTACTCAAGGGGGCGAAGGATGAGGGCTTCAAGACCATACTTGTATGCGAGAGGAGGAGGGAGGGGCTGTACAGGAGGTTCAGGTTCATAGACAGGCTGATACCTGTGGAGGATTACAGGTTCGAGCATGCGTTCAGCGAGGGCATACAGAACGAACTGCATGACAACAACTGCATACTAGTACCCCATGGCACGTACATATCCAGTATGAAGATAGAGGAGATAGAGAGCATAAGGGTACCATTCTTCGGTAACAGATGGATACTCAGGTGGGAGGCTGATAGGGTGATGAAGGAGAGGCTGATGCTTGAGGCTAGGTTGAACGTGCCTAGGAGTGTGAGCATAGACGAACTTGGGAACAGTAGCAGCAGTAGTAGCGGTAGCGGTAGCAGTAGCAGTAGCAGTAGCAAGGATGCAGGCAGACTGGTGATAGCGAAGCTGCATGGTGCTGCTGGTGGCAAGGGCTACTTCCTTGCATGGGATAGGGAGAGCTTCATGGCCCAATACAACAAGCTCCTGAGCAAGGGTATGGTGAAGAGCCTGAACGACCTCTACATCCAGGAGTATGTACTTGGAGTGCCAGTATACCTGCAGTACTTCTACTCACCACTGAGCAGGGAGGTCGAGTTACTGGGCATAGATAGGAGGTATGAGTCGAACGTAGATGCCATAGGCAGGGTTCCAGCACTACAGCAGGAGCATTCAGGGATACACGAGGTCTCGTACAATGTGGTGGGCAACAGCCCACTGGTGCTGAGGGAGTCTCTCCTGGATGAGGTCTACAGGATGGGTGAGAGGTTCGTGGCTGCGGCTGAGCGCCTGGTCAAGCCTGGTATGATAGGCCCATTCTGCATAGAGGGTGTGTATGATCAGGATGGGAGGTTCATATCATTCGAGTTCTCCGCAAGGATAGTCGCTGGCACCAATCTCTACGTCAACGGCTCACCTTACTCATACCTGCTCTACGACGAGCCCATGAGCATGGGTAGGAGGATAGCGAGGGAAGTGAGGACTGCAATAGAGAGCAGGGAGCTGGATAAGGTGGTAACTTAACTTAACTTAGCATCCTCACCTCTACCTATCATCACCGATTTTTATCTCGAGAGCAGTACGAATGCTATTACGAGCAGAAGGAATGTGGAGACGAATGGCAGTATAAGGAGTATCCTCATCAAACTCTCCATCCTTGCGAGCCTCTCCGACTCCTCCCTGATGCTATTGTACGTGTACTCGTACTCATCCTCATCCCTTGATGTTGACATGTGCTATGCACACTACACTACCTTATTAAGTTTTCCATATAAGGAGAAAATAACGTAGTTTATAACTCTAGGTGAAGTTCTTGGGATGTTTACCGTTACTGGGGCACTGCATGTATGGTGCTTAGGAGTACATGCATACATGCTGAGCCCCACGATATAGCATCAGCATACAGGAATGAAACTTTTATATGCCAGAGGAGTCGAATGGTGTGCGTGCGCTTACTCGAGTATCAGGCGAAGATGCTCTTCAGGGATTATGGCATCCCTGTGCCCAGGGGTTATCTGGCAACCAGCATTGAAGAGGCGAGGCAGTATGCAAGGGAGTTGGGCTTCCCACTGGTGCTCAAGGCACAGGTAAGGATTGGGGGCAGGGGCAAGGCTGGTATAGTGAAGGTCTGCAGAGACCCCAGCGCATTCGAGCCCATCTTCATGGAGATGATGGGTAAGAATGTGCAGGGGGAGACTGTGAGGAGCATCCTCCTCGAGGAGTTCATGCCACATGACAGGGAGCTCTACCTCTCCATATTCCTGGACAGGAGCAAGAGGTCTTATACCGTGATAGCATCACCAGAGGGCGGTGTTGAGATAGAGGGTGTTGCCAACAAGGTAGTCCATACGCTGGATATAGATGCCAAGGAGAGCAGCAGGTTACTCCTCCATGATATCGCATCGTACATGGGGTTCGATGAGGATGGTAGCAACTTCGTAGATGTGGCAGGGAGGCTGATAAGGCTGGTGGATGAGAAGGAGGCCGAACTTGCGGAGATAAACCCCATGGCCGTGAGTGGTGATGGCAGAATAGTTGCTCTGGATGCAAAGGTCATAGTGGATGATAACGCACTCTTCAGGCATGAGGAGCTGAAGGTGTTTGAGGAGGAGAGCGTTGAGGTCGAGGCCAGGAGGAGCGGCTTCTCCCTAGTAGAGTTGGATGGTGATATTGCAGTGGTAGGCAATGGTGCTGGTCTAGTCATGTCGACCATGGATATGCTGAGCGATGCAGATGGGAGGGCAGCATGCTTCCTCGATGTTGGTGGTGGTGCCACTCTGGAGAATATATACAAGGCACTATCCCTTGTGAGCAGACTGGGCAACGTCAGGGCCATACTCGTGAACCTGTACGGTGGTATAGTCGATACGAGCATAGTGGCAAAGGCCATACTGAATGCCTACAGGGATAACATCATACATGTGCCAGTGTTTGCTAGGATAGCTGGCAGGAACTCAGATATAGCAAAGGAGATGCTGAAGGGTACAAGGGCAGTCATGTTCGAGTCTGTAGAGGAGGCCATAGAGCGTGCTGTAGATGCTGTGAGGCAGAGCAGGCAGGCAGGTAGTAGTAGTAGTAGGTGATATCGATTGTCTACTACCAAGGGCGGGGCAGGGTTACAGGGACCAAGGCAGGTCATAGATATATTCAGGATACTCCAGGGCAGTAAGAGCGATGAGGACTACAACAGGAAGCCCGTTATAGTCCAGGGGATAACCGGGAAGTTCGGTAGCCTCCACACCAGGCTAATGCGTGAGTATGGCACCAACATAGTCGCTGGCGTCACCCCTGGCAAGGGAGGGCAGCAGTTCGATGGCATACCAGTGTACGATAGTGTCAAGGATGCAGTCAGGGAGCATAGGGCAGAGATATCCGTTGTGTTCGTGCCAGCACAGTTCTTCCTCAACGCTGCCATAGATGCTCTAACCAACGGGATAAGGCTGATGGTCGCTATACCTGAGCATGTACCTGTCAGGGATACGCTCAGATGCATAAAGCTTGCTAGGGAGCATAACTCTGTTGTTGTAGGGCCAAACACACCAGGTATAATAGTGCCAGGGGTCATGAAGTTAGGGATAATGCCTGCTCAGCCATTCAGCAAGGGGAGTACGGTGGTGATATCCAGGAGTGGCACGCTCATGTACGAGATATCCCATAGGTTAACGCTTGCTGGGTTCGGGCAGAGGCTCTGCCTTGGTATAGGAGGAGATCCTGTGAACTGCCTAACCCTGATAGAGTGCTTCGAACTGATCAGGGATAGGGATGATGTGGACTCTGTGGTCGTTGTGGGGGAGATAGGGGGAAGCGCTGAGGAGCAGCTTGCAGAGTACATTATCTCAACCAACTTCAGGAAGCCAGTCGTTGCATACATAGCAGGGAGGAGTGCACCGAAGGAGAAGCGTATGGGCCATGCTGGTGCGATAGTCTACGGCACATACGGCTCTGCAGAGTCCAAGGTTAGCATGTTCGCAAAGGCAGATGTACCTGTTGCAAAGAGGCCTGCAGAGGTACCCATACTACTGGAGAAGAAGATGCGGATGAGGAGATGAGAGTAGTAGCAGTGGTAATGGTAGGATGGATGATGGTGGACTACTAACGAGGGTTTAGAGGAAGGTAAAAATAAATACCAATGCAGTCTGATGGTGGATATGCCCATAACGGATACGTTCAAGAAGCAGATAGCACAGAGGAGGAGGCTCTTCTTCAAGATCTGCTTCAAGTGTGGTGCAAAGAACCACATAGATGCTGTGCGCTGTAGAAAGTGTAGAGGGGATCAGCTGCGCCTGAAGAACAGAACCCTAGGGGCAAAGAAGTAGGCAAACCCATCATAACGGCGCATGGTTGCTATGCAAAGATATAAGATGAGGCCCCCTTCCCTTTATACACTGATCGAGGAGGGCGGGTGGTCTAGCCTGGTTAGGACGCGGCTCTCACACAGCCGAGGTCGAGGGTTCGACTCCCTCCTCGCCCACCAATCCCACCAATATCACATGTGTTTGTACGCATATACGCTCTTACAGATGGCATTTATATCTGATTAGTTGATAATATAGAGGGGATGAAGATAGGTAGGAGTGATAGATATAGGGAGAGGTTAAGGCATGCAGATGACTTTAAGGATGTATTTTCCATCGTTAAAGATGCTGTAGAGCATAGGTTTGGGATGAGGAGGGCGGGTCTTAACCTGATGCTTCAGGATATGCCATCGTTCGTTGGTGCCTATCATGTGCTGGGCTCAAACTCCATAGTTGTTAACAGGTACATACTCAATGCCGTGAAGAGCATAGCAAGGGATAGGGAGGAGTACAACTCGTACGTATTCGTTGTACTTGCACATGAGTACATGCATAGCCTAGGCATAGTCGATGAGTATAGGGTTAGGAGCATGACGTATGAGTTGTGCAGAGATATCCTAGGGGATGGGCATAAAGCAACCATAATGGCTAGAGGCGATCCGATGTCATACTTCCCTGAGTTGAGGAGGCTAACAAGGCTTGCATTCGGTAGGGAGTACGAACTTGTAAGGGAGTTCGATACCTCCAACATATCGTACATTGCATAATTCGTAAGATAATTACAAACGATTATTTAGCAGTTTGCACATATTAGTAGTGCTGGTGGGCATGTTGATAAGGCAGGATGATAACTCTGAGGATAGAGAGGAGAGTATAGAGGATCTAACCTCCAAGGTCTTCAAGTTGATAGTTGAGCAGGGGAAGGAGGGTATACTCCAGAGCAGGCTATGGAAGGAACTTAACCTGACCAGTAGGGATGGTTCGAGGATAGCCATGAGGCTGGAGAAGAGAGGCCTAGTCACAAGGCAGAGGGTTCTGGAGAATGGGAGGTGGACCTTCAGGCTCATAGCGTTAAGGCTCCCACTGGATACAACGAGTATAGAGGGTGCACCATGTATAACATGCAACCTTGAGAGTATGTGCACTGAGGATGGTAGTGTGAGCCCAAATACATGCAGGTTGATAGAGAACTGGGTTCTAGTAGAGATGAGTAAGAGGATGGATGCTAAGAAAGATATCACCAATACCACTACAGCAACTACTACTAACATACAAATAGAGAGCATGCAGGAATGAGCAGGGATGAGGTTAGAGGAGGCCAGGCGTGACCAATACAGGAGGCTAGCGAAGGAGGAAGGGTACAGGAGCAGGGCCGCATACAAGCTGCTGGAGATCAACAGATCCTTCCATATATTTAGAAGGGGGGATAAGGTTCTGGATATAGGGTGCTACCCTGGTGGCTGGTTACAGGTTGCAGGTGATGCAGTAGGTATGGATGGGCTTGTGATAGGTGTTGATGTCAGGGAGATGGATGTAGATGGGGGTAGGGGTAGGGGTAGAGGCCAGGGGGAGGAGGATGGAGGTGTGGGTGGGGGGTTTGGGGCAAACATCAGGTTCATACGTATGAGCGTTGAGGATGATGCTCTAGCAGCAAGGATCAGAGCAGTGGGTGTAAACGGTACCGTAGATGTGATACTCTCTGATGTATCCCCTAACCTCTCTGGGATATGGAGCCTAGACCATGCAAGGCAGATACACCTGAGCAGGAGGGTGCTCGATCTGGCAAGGGTTCTGCTCAAGCATGATGGTATTGCAGTGCTCAAGGTATTCGATGGTGATATGCTCAGGGAGTTCATAAACGATGCTAGAAGGTGCTTCAAGAGGGTCTATGTGTACAAGCCCAAGGCCAGCAGGAAGGAGAGCAGCGAACTGTACCTGGTATGCAAAGGGTTCAGGCCTGCAGTTAAGAGCAACAGGTCAGGTAAAGGAGCTGATGATGTTAATCGGATAGAGAAGATCGGCAGTTGACCATATGGTCAGCAACCATCTACCAGTGCCCTTACTATCCTGCATATCTCATCTATGCTGGCATCTGTCCTGAAGCCCCTGGGCGATAGGCATGTCCTGCATGCCCTGAATCCACTGCCCCTGAGCGCATCCAGTATGCTTGCAGTGGTTGGAGGCCTTACCCTGAGCATGCTAGTGATCTCATCCACTGTGTAGTAGAGCGCATCCTCCTCCCTGCTCTCCTCCTTGGCCATCCTAACTATATCCAACGCTCTCTTGTCAAGAGAGAGGCTATACGCATCATCACCAATTACCCTGTTCATCAGATCCACGAACCCTGCATCCATCATCCTGTCTATCCATAGAGGACCAGCCCTGCCCAACCTGCCATTGCATATGCTGCATTCTACCACCTGCTGCTCATCCATACCTGCTGTGAACCTGTTTGCACATGCACTGCAGTGGTACACGTATCCAAGCCTCGCAGGCATCTCATCCGCATACCTTGGGCCTACCCTTACCCTAGCATATACACGCATGTAATGCCTCGTACTCTGCACGAATAGTGGTTCTACACCCATCTCAAGCCTCGATGCTACCATGCTGAGCATCCCCAGGAGCAGCCTGAGCCCTACCTCGTTTGCGTACTCGCACCTCATCGATCTCCCATGGTACCTCCTCAACGCTATCCTTGGGTATATCCCGTACAGTACGGGTGTATCGGTCGCTGTCATGCTCAGCATACCCCCATCCACTATGGCCCTCAGTGCACAGTCTACATATGGTGCTGGTGTACCGAAGGGATCTATATCCACCATACCGAACCTGGAGCCCCTGGATGAGTGCTCCATGAGGAACCTGTATGCTGTATCCACGCTGAACCTGCAGAGGCGCTCAACCCCGTTCAGGATCGATGCCTCCCTGGCTATCTCCACTGCGATAGGGTTGACATCGTTTATGTAGACCTCATCCATGCCCTTGACCTCAACCGCAACCCTCAGCGCCCTCGCTCCTATCCCTGCAAGTGCATCAGCAAAACTCCTCTCTCTCATATCCTGGGTGGTGATGTACGCATTGTATGCCAGCACGGATACATCCCTGCTCACCCTTGCTGCTGGGTTGTAGAATGCTGGCTGCTTTGGTGGTACATCGCTTACCAGCGAGGCCTCTGGCACCAGTAGCCTGCTCCTGCCCTCGACTATCTCCCTCAACCCCTCAGCCATGCTCTCATTGGTTTATTAGGTGCGTGCCTCATAAATGCATAGATGCTCATACTGATCACGGGTGAGCCAGGTGTAGGGAAGAGCACTCTCCTGCTCAGGCTGGTAGGGATGCTCAAGGATGATGGTGTGGATGTTGGAGGTGTTGTAGCAAGGGAGGTGAGGGATGCTAGAGGGGGGAGGAGGACGGGCTTTGAGTTCCTTGACGTTGCGGATGGCTCAAGGGCAAGGCTGGCATCCATAGGAATAGAAGGGCCGAGGGTAGGTAGGTATGGGGTTGACCTCGATGGCTGTAGAGCTGCTGCAGGCATGCTCAGAAGGACAGTTGAGCGCTGTAGGGTTGTGGTATTTGATGAGATAGGGCCTATGGAGCTGCTCTCCCAGGATATGGTGCATGCTCTCGAGCATCTCCTAGATGCTATGGATAGCAAGGGTATAGTTGTGGTTGCGGTTGCACACAAGAGGCTCAGACATGACCTGGTGAGCAGGTACAGGGAGAGGGCATCCATCACCGTGGAGGTTGACAGGGGGAATAGGGACTCTCTGCCCACCAGGCTCCTATACATAATAAAGGATAAATGGGGTAGGTTAAGGTAGGTCTATAGATAGGTGATGGATGAGGCTGGTGGTGATGGCTTTATGCTGAGTTCGCTGACACTGCTAGAGTTCCACATAATAATAGCAGTACTCATAGCGGTTGATCTACTCATGGGGATGAGGAGGAAGCATGGGATGAGTGTGAAGGAGTCAACCATCTGGAGCATCATATGGATAGGATTTGGTGTTGCATTCGGTGTGTTCCTGAGTTATGAGTACCCAGCATCGGATGTTCTTGACTACTTCACCATATTCGTGCTCGAAAAGTCCCTTAGCGTTGACAACCTCTTCGTCTTCGCTGCAATATTCAGTTACTTTGCCACCCCTGTTACTGCAAGGCCCCTCGTCCTCTACGTAGGGGTCATAAGCGCTATAATAATGAGGGCATTGTTCATATACGCTGGTATCGCTGCACTCGAGGCGTTTCCATGGATAGTCTTCATCTTTGCAGCAATACTCATCTACAGCGGGATGAAGATATGGAAGAATACCATGGAGATGGCACATATTGAGAGGAATCCTATAGTGAGATTCGCCAAGCGATACCTTCCCATAGCAGACAGGTACGATGGGAACAGGTTCGTCCTAACCAAGAGCCCGCTCCTCCTCTCCCCCCTGATCCTTGTGCTCTTTGCCATAGAGGCTAGTGATCTCATGTTCGCTATAGACTCTATACCTGCTGCTCTAGCGATATCCAAGGACTTCACCATAGTCTACACATCCAATATAGCGGCTGTGCTAGGCCTCAGATCGCTCTACTTCCTGGTCGATCACATACTCTTCAGGTTCAAGTACCTCAACAAGGGTCTTGGCGTTGTCCTTGCACTACTCGGCGTGAAGTTCATACTCGAGGGCTTCCACATAGATCTCCCGAAGGAGGTTGCAGTAGCATCTACACTGAGCATAATAGGGGCATCGATAATCCTGTCTATAGTAAGCGATAGGAGGTCGAACAATAAGAGAAGTAAGTGATATAGGCCATATCTGATGCACATGCCTACAAAAGGATTTATTGACCCTGCACCAACGAACGAGTGGTGTTGAGTAGGGTAGCAGGGGCGGATGAGGCGGGAAGGGGAGCGGTGATAGGCCCACTCGTCGTTGCTGCTGTAGCGGTTGATGCATCCAATATAGATACGCTTATAGGGCTTGGGGTGAGGGACTCCAAACTCCTAGATGGGAGGAGTAGGATGAGGCTCTACAGCAGGATAGTGGAGCTTGGTGAATGTGCGGTATGCGTAGCGGAGCCCAGGGTGATAGATAGATACGTGCATAATCACGCCCTGAACATACTGGAGGCTAGGATGTTTGCTCATGTTCTATCGAGGCTCAAGCCCGTGCTTGCTTATGTCGATGCCTGCGACACAAGGCCAGAGAGGTTCAGTGCGATGATTGCAAGGGTGCTTGATGATGATCATGGTGATGATCATGGTGATTGTGAAGATGATGGTGAAGATGATGATCATGGCACATCCATCATGATAAGCTCTGCACACAAGGCAGACAGGGACAATGTGCTCGTTGCAGCTGCATCTATAGTGGCCAAGGTCACTAGGGACAGGATGATCGATGATATGAGGAGGGTGTACGGGGACTTTGGCTCTGGTTACCCATCGGATCGCAGAACAAGGAGGTTCATAGAGTATCTGCTAACCAGTAGTGCGATAAGTGAGTACAACTCTGGCAGGTATTACAGACCCCCTGGCATTGACGTGATCTATCTCAAAGATGATACGGAGGATGGGCATGATGGCTATTGCAGTGCAACAAGGCATAGGTTCGACTTCATAAGGTACTCATGGAGACCTGTGAGGGCACTCCTTGCAAGCGCATGATCGCTACGCCTTGCGTGCTATAACCATAGCATGATCCTTATCGAAGGGCTCAAGGTATATGACCTTCTCTATGGAGAAGCCGTTGCTCCTCAACTTTGCGACCTCCTCCTCCACTATACTCCTTGGCTCCTTGGTCACATCTATGCTCCTGGTCTTAACGATGAGCATGAGATGACCTCCATCCTTTAGGTATGCCCTTGCATTCGCTAATGCTATCTCTGTCTGATCCTGCTGTGCTATATCACAGTATATCACATCTACCTTCCCTGCCATGGCGGGGTAATGCTGGTACCTCCTCGCATCCTCGACTATTGGTATGACGTTCCTCCTGTGCCTTGCAACCCTCTCAATGAGCTCCCTTGCAACCCTTGGCGCTGACTCTACAGCGTACACCACGCCCCTGTATGCTATATCTGAGATGTGGCTTACGGTAGTGCCAGTAGAGGCTCCAAGGTAGAGTATCCTGCTCGACCTCTCTATCGGTAGATTCCTGAGGCCCTTGATTATGGCAGCAGCGAGCTTGCTCCTGAACGGGTCCCATACCCTGTACTCCACACCATCATCCATGCTCACGAGTTGCTCGCCATACACCTGTACTCCCTTGACTAGGTTCCTCGTGCATAGCCTCTCCTCCCCTCCAACCTCCACGACCTTTATGCCCTTCTCCTCAGCCCCCTCTACCTCAAGCATCACTAGCACTACCTCCTCTGACTTCTCCTTCTCCTCATCCCCCTCCCACTATCCCCTCCATTACCACCCCTCTCTTCATGCCCATGTCTCTTCCCTCCACCTTCTCCTCCCCCCTGCCTCCTCCTCTCATCCTTGGCTCTCCCCCTGCCTCCCCTCCTCCGTGTCTCCTCCCCCTCCCTCACCCCCTTCCCTCCTTCGCTCTCATGCCTCGGCTCCGAATACTTCTCCCTTATCTCCTCAAGCCTCTCATTCAGCCTTGTAAGAAGCGTATCATCCCTCGTGCCAGTGAACGCATCAACCCTCGCTGCTACAGCAACCTTGGTTGCTATGGCTCTGGCGATCTTGCCCCTCTGCCACCTTGGTGCTGAGTGCACCGATGGGTGCTGGAATATTATGCCGTGCTTTGGGGGTCTGGTACCTGTCCTCAGCGCCCTGAAGAGCGCCTTCTCTGCACCCAGAACCTGGATGGTGCTTGCAGGTAGCAGTGCTAGCCTCTCGAGCCCCCCAGCCTTGGCTATGAGCCTCGCTCCTATGGTCGCTCCAAGTATACCCTTCAGGTTTGGTGCCACCCTATCCATCTCATCCTCCATATGCTTTGCCAGGGTATCCCTCTGCCTGGATAGATGCCTGATCTCCTCCGCCAGCCTCTGTATCAGGATGAGGTTCTCATCGCTTATCATGCCCCCCTTGCTCGTCGCTGCTGCCCTTGCTACAGCCTCAGCCTTCTCCTGCATGCCCATGCCTCTCAACGCCTCCTGGGTTATGGCATCCCTCCTCCCTAACCTAATCACTATCTCACAGTACGCTGCGAGGCTCTGCACAATACCCTCGAGCTCTGGGAAGTGTAGACCATACCACTCCCTCAACCTTGCCCCCATCATGTTTATCACCTTATCCAACTCGTCTATGGCGTTTATGCACTGGATTATATGCTGGTCAGGTCTTGCGGATGCCTCTGCAACCTTGAGTGATGATAGGGCTAGTGCGAACTCGTGGAGTGCAAGGAGTGCATCCTGCTCACTGCTGGCAAGTCCAGATGCTACCATTATATCCATCTTCCTGTGCTGTACCCTCAACTGCTCCTCCACACCCATCTCTACAGCATCGAATCCATGCTTCAGTGCAGCCTCTAACAGTGCAGGGTCATTGCATGCTAGTGATGTGTAACCCTTCTCCCTGAGGGATGAGAGTAGTGGCCCAAGCCTCTCCCCTCCCTCCATCCCGCTCTTGATCATGCTGTAATCCCTGGCCATGCTCTCCCTCCTGAACCTCAGCACATCTATAACCTTTGGCCCATCGTGGGCATGATCCAGGGCAACCACCCCATTCTCAAGCAGTATCAGATCGCACCTACCCATACCCCTTGATTGGTCAAGGCCTATTAAAAATGTAGCATTGGTTATATAACACAGCACATGCTTATCTATGCGGTGTGGATACAGGTGTAGAGTTCGCTGGCCTAAGGTTGAGGAACCCTACCATGCTGGCATCTGGGATACTTGGGATATCGTATGAGGTGATGGAGCGGGTGTATGAGGCAGGTGCAGGGGCGGTGATAAGCAAGAGCATAAGCGTAGAGCCCAGGGAGGGGTACAGAGGGCCTATAATAGTGAGGGTAGACTCTGGCTACGTCAATGCCGTAGGCCTGGCCAACCCTGGTGTTGATCATCTCGTGCAGGAGTTGAGTAGGCATGGTTACGCTGAAGGCTCTAGCATTGGCAAGGTACCCATAATAGTCAACCTCGTAGGCTCTGATGTGGATGAGTTCGTATACATGGTGAGGAGGTTAGACCATCTGAGCATAATAGGATACGAACTGAACCTCTCATGCCCCCATGTAGAGAAGGTTGGGCTGGAGGTTGGTGATGATCCCGAACTGGTGAGCAGGATAGTCAGGGGTATAAGAGCGGTCACGGGTAAGCCAGTGATAGCCAAGCTCGGGTTGGGTGCGGTGGATATGCTTGAGGTGGCCAGGGCTGCGATGGACTCTGGTGCCAGCGCAGTAACAGCCATAAACACCATCAGAGCCATGGTCATAGATGTGGATACACGCATGCCTGTGCTGGGCAACAGGGTCGGAGGGTTGTCTGGTAGAGCGATAAAGCCTGTTGCAGTGAGGTGTGTATACGAACTGTACAGGGCAGGGATACCAGTTGTAGGATGCGGGGGTATATACGACTGGAGGGATGCTGTAGAGTTCATGCTTGCTGGAGCAGAGGCGGTGCAGGTAGGGAGTGCGGTAGGGGATGGATGGCTGGATGTATTCAACGATATAAACATGGGTATACGCAGGTATATGGAGAGGAATGGCCTCAAGAGCGTGAGGGAGTTGGTGGGTGTTGCGCACAGGTACTGAGATGCTCGATAGGGATAGGATGAGGCTGGTCAGGGTGGAGGAGGTTAGGGATGAGAGCCCAACGGTGCGAACTCTGATCTTCAGGGATGAACAGGCGTACAGGGCATCTGCAGGGCAGTTCCTCATGGTATGGATACCCAGGGTCGATGAGGTGCCTATGAGCGTCATGCTCGATCCGTACGATAGGGAGGGATACGCCGCACTGACCGTGAGGAGGCACGGATACTCCTCCACCGCCCTGTACAACATGCAGGTGGATGGCATGATAGGTGTTAGGGGTCCATACGGGAGGGGGTTCAGTGCTACAGATGGTAACGTGATACTTGTAGGAGGGGGTACTGGACTCGTGCCACTGCTGAGGTTATGCAGGGTACTCTCAGCGAGGATCACGTTCATCATGGGTTCCAGGAGCAGGGATGAGGTGATATTCGAGGAGCTTGCGAGGAGGCTGGTGGGTAGCAACGGCAGGGTTGTGGTATGCACGGATGATGGCAGTTATGGCCTGAAGGGCTATGCTACAGATGCGCTCAAGACTGTGCTTGATGATACCATAGGCAAGAAGGGCGAGAGGGTCGATATGGTATACACGTGTGGTCCAGAGGCCATGATGCTCAAGGTTCTGAGGATGGCTCATGAGTACGGTGTAGAGGCTCAAGCGAGTCTGGAGAGGATAATGAAGTGCGGTATAGGCCTATGCTCCTCCTGCTGTATAGGCAGGTACGTGCTCTGCAGGGATGGTCCTGTTATGAATGCGAGGGATATCCTTGCACTTGAGGAGTTCGGCCACTATGCAAGGGATAAGAGTGGCAGGCTCATCAGGATATGATATGGATAGAGCACAGCACCAACTGACCCATCGCATCTGATGCCCTCATCCATACTCGCATACTCGCATGCACTATGTATTGCACATGGGATCTACCAGCGTTTATAGCCAGGCTCAAGCATATACACAAAAATACCTCTTGGGGGAAGAATCCCCCGCAGCGGGGGTTGCCTAGCCTGGTCAAAGGCGCGAGGCTTAGAACCTCGTCCCATAGGGGTTCGTGGGTTCAAATCCCACCCCCCGCACTTGCTGTATGTGCAGAGGAATAAGGAAGAGGAAGGAAGGAAAGGTTATTTAGTATTCACATGCTAGTAAGGCGCATGAACCTTAGGACTGTGATAAGGGAGTTCCCAGACTTCCCGGAGAAGGGCGTGCTCTTCAGGGACATAAGCCCATTGTTGAAGAGTGCTAGTGCACTGAACTACATAGTGGAGAGGTTCCATGAGCACTTCAAGGTCAAGCGTGTCGATGTGATAGCGGGGATAGAGTCCAGAGGGTTCATAATAGCCTCTGCATTGGCGATGAGGTTCGGGTGCGGTATGGTGATGATAAGGAAGCAGGGCAAGTTGCCTGGTAGGACAAGGAGCATAGACTACACGATAGAGTATGGCAAGGCAACCATGGAGATACAGGAGGATGCCGTATCTGCTGGGGATAACGTGCTCATAGCCGATGACCTCATAGCAACTGGTGGCACGGCCTCTGCTGCAGCAAGGCTTGTAGAGGGTCTAGGGGCTAGGGTTGCTGGCTTTGCCTTCGTCATAGAGCTTGCCAGGCTCAAGGGGAGGGAGCTGCTCAAGGGCTACGATGTATGCTCGCTGGTGGTCTATGATGAGTGAGGGTGTACATGCGAGTATAGCGATAATCGGGGGCACTGGCATATACGATGTTGGTATGCTAGAGGATGCAAGGGAGGTGAAGGTATACACACCTTATGGCGATACATCGGATATGATCACCGTAGGCAAGTATGCTGGTAAGAGCATAGCCTTCCTTCCCAGGCACGGGAAGGAGCACAGGATACCCCCTCACAGGATACCTGCTAGAGCGAACATATGGGCCCTGAAGCAGATAGGGGTGAGGAGGATAATCGCACCAGCAGCAGTAGGAAGCATGAGGGATGGGATCGGGCCTGGGGATATAGTCATACCAGATCAGTTCATAGACTTTACGAAGAGGAGGGAGTACACATTCTACGATGGAGGGGAGGTGTGCCACGTCTCTCTGGCAGATCCGTTCTGCCCTGAACTGAGGAGGATAGCGGTTGAGCAGTGCAAGGCTCTGAACCTTGGAGTGCATGAGAGAGGCACGTACATATGCATAGAGGGGCCTAGATACTCGACCAGGGCTGAATCACTGTTCTTCAGGGATATGATGAAGGCTGATGTCATAGGGATGACACTAGTGCCTGAATGCGTTCTAGCAAGGGAGATGGAGATATGCTATCTCAGCATAGCAACAGTTACGGATTACGATGTGTGGGCTGAGAAGCCTGTAAGCACGCAGGAGGTTATAGATACGCTGAGGAAGAACTCTGCAAATGTGAAGAGGCTGCTCAGGGAGGTCATACCAAGGATACCAGATGAGAGGAAATGTGCATGCAAGGATGCGCTCAAGGATGCTATGATCTGACCTACTGAACGACCAGCCTGGATGCTATAACACTCCATATCTTCTCTTCTATTCATTCCATTAATTACATACTATTCACTACCTACTTCGCCTTCTGGAGTTGCTCATAGGCTACATCCTCACCCTGCTTTATAAGGTCCCTGATGGTCCTCCTTGAAAAGTCTGCATTCTTGAGCAGGTACGGTGTATCCAGTTCCCTCCTGCTTATCTTGTGTACAACCAGCACCTCAGCCCCATGGCTCTCTATCAGATCCCTGTACGCATCTATCACATCGGATGGGATGCCCTCCCCCCTCTCCATCAGCCTGCTGTACAACAGCTCCACCAGATCTATCAGGCGTGTGATCCTGTTGAAGACCTCTATATCATGGGATGTCTTGTCACTGAACGTTATATCCCTCGAGCGGTCTACGACCTCTATGATATTACGTGGTAGGTTGCTCCTCACCTGCGGGTAGTTCTCTACCAGGTAAACCTCCTTGTCACTCCTTGGCGATGCTATGAGCACCTCCCTCAGAGGAGTGTTACTTATCAGCGCCCCATCCCATGCAAATACCCCATCACCAACCTCCACCCATGGGAAACCGTACTGTGATGCTGCCGTGCTAGCAAGTACATGCTTCGCCTCTATCTGCATCCTAGCGCTATCGAATATCAGATGCTCTGCAGTGAGCACATTGACGGCAGTGATTATGAGCCTCGTACCCCCACCACCAGGCCTCAACCTCGTAAAGTCCACGTACTTGGAGAGCGTATCCTTCATCACAGAGTGGTCATACAGGTACGTCCAGTTACCCCACCGGTATATACCTCCCATACCGTAATCGTATGGCGATTGCATCCAGCGGGGTACGAAGACCTTGGGCACACCGAAGAGCATGGAGTTCAGAGCACCAGAGGATATCCTCTTGAACTGCATGCCTTCAGTGCTATACACTGGTATGAGCAACTCTGGTATGATCTCATAACTGCTCTCTGCAACCTCGAGCCAGAACTCCTCGAGTGCCTTATCTGGCTCATCGCTCCTGCTCCCAGCTATTATTGCAGCGTTGACCGCACCTATCGATGTGCCTGCTACTACATCGAAGACTATTCCTAGCCTGCGTAGTGCCTTGAATACCCCACACGCAAATGCGCCAAGGGAGCCTCCCCCCTGAAGTACCAGCACCTTCTCCACCTGTCTATTCCTTCTACGGGCCATCGAGGAGTCCATGCCTTGGCACCATCATAATCATACAGTTACATATCTTTCTTGCTTTGCTTTAATCTTTACCATAGCACGGATCATTCATGGCTCTAGCCTAGGCAGTACGAGTGTGCCGAGGGTGGTGACGAAGAGCACTATAAGCCCTATCGCTATAGCATTCAGAACTATACCCTTCCTGAACATCTCGCCTATGCTTACCCTACCCCTCTCATATACTAGGGCATTGGGTGGTGTACCCATGGGCAGTAGGAATGCTAGCGATGATGCAACAGTTACTGCAAAGAGTATGGGCAGAGGAGGCCAGGCGTTGAGGAGAACCATGTTAGTGACCACTGGTATGAATACTGCTGCTGTTGCCGTATTGGACTTTATGTTCGAGACAGACATTATCAGTGCAACCAACAGCATCATAACCAACTCATATGGGAGTATACCGATGAATGAGAGTACCTCTGCCAACCACATTGCCAGACCAGAGTTGATGAACGAGAGTGAGAGTGCGAGACCCCCTCCCAGCAGGAAGAGTATACCGAACGGCATCTTCTCCACCTCCGCCCAGTCCAGTATACGCTCCCTCCTCCCATGCGGTATGACGAAGAGCGATATCCCTCCAGCTATCGCTATAACGGAGTTGGTTATCATTGACGATTCAGGTAGCCAGTATGGGGAGGTGAACATGAGTGCAAGTACTATGACCAGTACGAGCAGAACTATAATCTGGCTCCTGCTCCATCCAGCGCCACCCTCCATCCTTAGTACATCCCTTATCGTATCGTATGAGCCTTGTACGTTCAACCCCCTGGTGAGCATGAGGCCTGCAATGGCGAGCATGGTGAACGATAGTGGTGCACCGAGCATAGACCACTCTGCAAATGATACACTGTATCCAAACGTCTTCATGACGGTACCCGCAAATATGAGGTTTGGGGGTGCACCGACCAGTGTGGCAACGCTACCTATGGATGATGCGTACGCTATGCCCAGCATGAGTGCTACCGTGAAGTCCCTCCCTAGGACTACGGTCTGGCTAGACCTCATGACATTGGTGATCACCTGTGCTATAGGGAGCATGACAAGCACTGCAGTAGTGCTCAGCACTACCATGGATAGCAGTGCAGTTGCTATCATGAACCCCCAGACTATACGCCTTGGTGAGTAGCCGAATACGGATATGAGCATGAGCGCTATCCTCCTATGTAGACCTGACTTCTCTATGCTTATGGCTATGAGGAACATGCCAAGGAGGAGCACTACTATAGGATGCATGTACTCCGATGCGACATCTGTTAGTGGCATTATACCCATCATGGGCAGTAACGCCAATGGGAGTAGCGCAGTTGCGTATACGGATATGGCCTCCGTTACCCACCAGACTATCATCCATGATGCTATCGCTAGCACTATCCTACCCTCTTCTGATAATCCCGTGGGTGTTGGGGCTATGAGTATGAGGAGGAATGATATCGGGCCAATTATGGAACCGATGGTCTTTATGCTCACACCGCTCATACTGAGCATACAAGGTCCAACCTCTAAAATGTATCGAGATGGTATGACCATCTAGCAACCAACCTAGCAGTACCAGTACCCATCAGTCTGATCCGGTTCTGCTAGTTACCCCCTAATGCTCCGTTATTATATCCCCTTCTACCATCTTCCTCTGCACTATAACCAGTACATGCTCAGGATCGTAGCCCATACGCCTCAGCATGGCCTCTGCCCTCCTGCTTACCTTGATATACACGTTGTGCCCCCCTATCCTCCCAAACGCTACACCCCTGAACCTTATCTTCTCTCCATCGAGTGTAAAGTAACCTCTCAGCATGCTCGTTACATCACCAGCATCTACACCTGTCACGTAGACCTTGATATCATAATGATGCTCAGTACTGCTTGCATCTGCACTGCTGCCAATGTCACTGCTACCAGTATCACTGCCATCAGCATCCTTGCTGCTCATTCCAGTTCGATCTCCTTATTTATCAGACCATCTATGGCAAATAGCCTGTGATCATCATCTATCCTGAAGTCCCTTGCTCGTAACCTCACATTTCCATCTATACACTCATGCTCTATAGTTGCAGAGCCATCCCTGCGCACCTTCACCAGCGCCCAATCGGACCTCAACTTGCATGTGAGTAAGAACCACGACTCCCCATCCTCTATGCTTGGCATCCCTATCTCTGGCGATATATCCAGTATGCCGAGCCTCTTCTCCTCAGCAAAAATTCTCCTGCACTTCACACACCTCCACACATCGACCGCTCCAACCATCCTGTTCCTGTGCCTTATGTTAACCACGCCATAGTATACGTTGCTATGCACGCATTCATTGCTCATACATCTCACCTCCTGGCATCGTCGTATACCTTCGCAAGTATGCTTGCTATACCATCTATCCTCTCGTTCCTCTTGACCTCTCTATTCATCCTCAAGCAGAGCATCCTGTACATGTTCGTTACTGCAAACCTCGGATTCAACGCCTCATACCTTCCATTGATCTCTATGCACGCACCATCATCCACCAACCTAGATAGCGCATCCTTTACCCTCTCCACATCCATACCCAACCCATCTGCAATCTCCCTAGTGTTGAGCATACCCTTCCTCAGGAGTAGCATGTAGACCTTGATGAGATCCATGCTAACCATCAGCTCCCTAGCCATGGCATCCTCAACCTCCTCCATAGATACCATACAATCCATCATCCCTGCGTAGGATTATAAAGGTTGATCTAAGCAGGTAGGTGAGCAGGCAAGCAAATGAATAAAGCAGGAGAATGCAGAGTAGGAGGTGATGCGCATACTCGTATGTATCAGTGGAGGTTCGGGCGTGGTATACGGGATAAGGCTGCTTGAGGCATTGAAGACCCTTGGTGTAGAGAGCCATCTCATAATGAGCAGGTGGGCCGAGGAGTGCATAAGACTCGAGACAGATCTCAGCGTAGAGGCAGTTAGGGCTCTTGCAGATCATGTGTACAGCAACGAGGACCTAGCAGCAAGGCCATCGAGTGGCTCATTCAAGTTGGATGGTACGGTGATCATACCGTGCAGCATGAAGACCCTTGCGAGCATAGCCCTAGGTCTCGATGAGACGCTCATATCAAGGGCAGCCATGGTTGCCATGAAGGAGTCCAGGAAGCTGGTGCTTGTTCCCAGGGAGACGCCATTGACTGCGGTGCATATAGAGCATATGCTCAACCTTGCTAGGCTAGGGGTCGTGATACTCCCTGCCATGCCTGGGTTCTACCATAGACCAAGGAGCATAGACGATCTGATCAACCATATAGTGGGTAAGGTACTGGACCAGTTTGGTATAGAGCATGATCTCTTCAGGAGATGGGAGGGTAGGTGAGCAAGCATACGATGAATGGATTTGCATCCCATGGGATAGCTATTATAGGATCATCACATAATCAGATCATCATCCAGCGAGTTTCTTTGCCACCTTGAATGAGAATCCCATGGCTATGATATACACTACTAGGCTCACTATGATGGCTGTGAGTATGCTGTTGGTCATCCTCCATGTTACGAGGAACGATGCTACTGCAGGTACTCCCATGACCAGCGCAACTATGGTACCCTTTGCATATATCCCAAACCTTGATACCTTGCCCATGTGGGTTATGCGCCCGAAGGGATATAATTATCTTATAAGCGCTCTGACTACACCTGTTCGTTAGCACTCTGAAAAGATTTTATATATAATGGGAGAAGTCAGTATATGCATAGATTATCCAAGTATAGACCCACAGGGTACGACAAGAATGCAGGGTTCATAATAGTACTGCTGGCACTGCTCTTCTTTGGGGCTATGTATGCTATACTCACCAGGGTGGATAATGGGTATGCAGGGTTCATAATGCTCATAGCCGCATCTGGGTTCATAGCGTACTGGACGATGCACCTCAGGAGGGTATTCAGGGTGGAGGAGGCAAAGCCTGTGATGCACAAGATGGAGCAGCACAAGGACTGGGTGTACGACCTCATCAGGGGTGAGAATGAGATAATATTCGTTGCTGAGGTCCCAGGGCCAGAGGAGGAGGTCAACGCCAGGCTAGTGAACGGGACACTGTACATAAATGGGGGGCAGAACTTCAACAAGTCCATACCCTTGGATGTGAATGAGGATATGGGGATAGCCGAGTTCAGGTACAGGAATGGTATACTCACGCTGAAGATAAAGAGGTTGATGTGATTCACGGTCAGTCAGGACGCCTGATCGATGGCTCATCACCATCGCATACACTGGACAATCTGTGATCCGTTGGACTGGAAGGGCAGGGAGAGAGGAGTAAGGCTAGAGCGCTAGTAGTGTTACACACCACTCTTACTACATCACGCCACTCTAGACTAGAGGCTCTTTGCCATCTCCAGCTTCTCTGGCAGGTAATCATCAGTTATCTTTGTCAGGCCATACTTGGCGAATGCCTCCAACTCACTCTTCCTCTTCATCTTCATGAAGAGCTCGAGTTCACTCTTCCATATATCCGATTGGTAGCGTGGGTCCTGCTTGAGTTCATGGCACCTCTTCACATCCTGCTCGGTCATGGGATCTGTGGGCAGTCTATACCTCTGGATATCGCTCGCCCATACACCTATCCACTTTGCATCTGGCACGGTCAGTTCCCTGAGGTGTGCTGCATTCGCAGAGCCAGACTTGATGACCATGGCTATATGCTCCCCATACACATCACCATCTGTAAGTATGTACACTGGGAGGTTGAGCTCCCTGTTGAGCCTCATGAGCAGGTACCTGGTAGATCTGGGTGCCTGCCCTGCGGTATCCACTATTATAGCCTTGAACCTCTCGTGCACATTCTCCTCCACGAACCTGGTGAATATACCCCCCTTCTCAACAGCAAGCACCATCTCCGCACTAGTATCTATGAACTCTGCACTGCTCAGGCTTGGGCCTATAAGGTAACCGTCTGGGTGATCTGAGAGGTTGAGCCTCCTCCCCTCATACCCTGGTACAGTGTACTCTATCGTGAGATCGCCGAATATGCTGCTCCTCTCCTCTGGGTATATGTTGAAGTCCTCCCTGGCAAGCGAGAGCAATGCTTCAAGATCTGTTATTATGTGATCTGACTCCGCCTGATCCTCAAAGTCTATGTTGAATGCCTGAGCAGAGTAGTACACATCCCTCAGTGTGCTGGTCTTGCCCTCATTCACCAGCTTATCCACGAAGAATGCCAGCCAGATCAGTTGGGTGAACGGCCTGAGATGCCTTATGTTCTTTGCGGATCTGACTATCCTTGCGTTACCCAGGACATACTGCCTAAGCCTCTTATCGTAGACTATGTTGGCGACCGACCTGCTCGGTATATGCACCTCTGGGAATATACCATTGTCAAGATCATGGTATATCCTCCTCCCCAGATCCACAAGCGCTGTCTTGACCTTGTTCCTCCTCTCCCTCTGCGACTCTACACTGATACTCCTCCTTGTTGTGCTGCCCCTGTCAGTTGCTGCAGGAGTGCCCTCTGCCACTGATCCCTTACCCTTACCCTTGGTCTTGACCCTCTCACTCGCATCATCCATCCCCTTCACGGAGACCCTGTTGCCCTTACCGCCCTTGTAACTCTTACTCTTCGGTGTAGAGGCATGCATGCCCTTGCCTCTCCTCCCTCCTGCATCCCCACCCTTCATCATCCTGCTGGCACCTGCTCCTCCACCACTCCTACTACCCCTGTATCTGTTATCCCTGCCTCTGTCCTTACCCTTTCCCTCCCTTCTACTCTTCTCCTTCATCCCATTCTCCCTCCCCCTACTCCTCCTCCCCACCCCTCTAGCCATCCTTCACCACCATACCATCCCTATCCATCCATACCGTTAGCCCCTTCCACAGCACCACTGCCCACCCCTTCATGCCCATCCTGCACCGATGCACCATCCACCACTTCCATATCCATACCTGCGAGCTCCTGCTCATACTGCTCCCCTAGCCTCAACAGTGCCTTGTACCTGGGCGCTCTCTCAGCCCTGCTCAGCTCCATGGCGAACCTGGCCAGCAGTGGTATGTACCTCGAGTAGAGCCCGAGCCTCTTCCTCGCCATGGCAAGGTTACCCTTCCTGCTCAGGTGTATGGATAGCCTCCTTGCAAGGAACCTTATTGCGTTCTTCAACTCATACTCTATCTCTGGCCTATCTGCTATGTACTCCTTGCCTACGGTCTTGTACGGTATCCTGGTTGAGCATATATGCGTCACTATCGCTATAGGCATCTCATCTGCACTAACCTTGTACCTTGCCCAGTCTATCTCATCTATTACCTTCCATGCGACATCACTCCCCTCATCGTACAGGAGGGGGATCTTGTTGGCGAACCTGTACAGCCTTATCCCCTTACCCTCTATGCCTCCTCCATACGCTATCCCCGCCTCGACTATGAATGGGAAGCCAGAGTACGCACTCGCTGGCCTCTGCACCACAGCCACGAACTCTGGCTTGAATATGCTCCTTATCCCTGCCTCCAGCGCATCCCCTCCTATGGGTGATAGGCATGTGGCATCTGGTGGGAGGAAGCCGCTGTGCCTCTGCATGGCATCGGCCAACCTCACTATCTCATCGTTGCTCAGCATACCTATCCTCTTCCCCCCATCCATGCCGGCATACTCGAGGAACCTCTTCGCTGTGCTTGCCCCTACCCTCTGGAAGTTCTTCACGAGGAAGGATAGCAGTGTATCGCCCATGGCTATGGAGAGTAGGTGGGACCTGAAAGGCTCGATATCCTTCATCCTTGCCGTAGCATACTCGCCATCGAGAAGCAGTGTGTAGTGGACCTCGCCTGCAAGAGGATCTATCCTGTCTATCCTCACCTTGTCCATATCCTCTACCTTTAGATCGAGCATTATGAGGAGGGAGACCGCAGTCCTTACATCCTTGGATAGCCTATCCCAGCGCTCCCTCGCAACACCAACCAGATCATCCCCATGCCTTGCAACCTCCCTGATCAGTCTCTCCTTGGCCTCATGCATGGCTATGGAGCCTATCTCATTCTGTATGAGCCTCCTGAGCGTCTCAACGTCTATACCTGCTGGATGCGGCTTGACCTCTACCGGGGGGTTGGGCATCCTATCCATTATCCTCCTGAACGATAGACTGCTCCCGCTCGGCTCCTCGAGCATGATATCTGCGTACGGGGTTATCAGTGCCGTCTGTGCTATGTAATCCCTCACCTTCTGCTGTGCCTTCGAGTAGTCCCCAACGAGCGTGATGCTGACCTCCAACCCCCTGCCATCTCTAGCATCGCTACTCTTACTCAGTATTATGGGCTTGTTCCTCTGTATATCAAGCATCATGACGTACTCGTGCATGTAACCATCCCTCACAGTCCTTATCACCGCTGGCCTGTTGGTGGTTATCTGCCCATAGAGTATAGCCATGGTAGCTCCAAGACCGAACATGCCCCTACTCTGCCTCAGCGTGAACTTTGTACCGTAGAGGACCTTCCCGAAGGCAAGGGGCACATGCTCTGGGTCTATGGCAGGGCCATTATCCCTGACGCTTACTGTATACTGCTTCGGATCCGGCATGCCCTGTGCATCATCATGCTCCCTTATAGAGACGCTCACCTCAGGGAGTATGCCAGAGGAGTCACATGCATCGAGCGAGTTCTCCACCAGCTCCCTGACGGTCATGTAGAGTGCCCTAGTAGGGTTGCTGAACCCTGCCAGATCCCTGTTCCTGTAGAAGAACTCGGATGGGCTTATCTCCATGAACGTGCTCATTCTAACGGTCATCACCTCCACTGCTACCCCTACCATCACTGCTCCCGTTGCCCCTACCTCCCTCACCAATACCGCTACCCTGCTCGCTGGTAACACTGCTATCCTCCCAGAGCCTGAGCCTCTCCATCTTAGCCCTCCTTCTGGCCCTCTGGAGCATGCTGTACACTGTTGAGTGCATGCTTCCACCCATCAGCATGGTAACGGCCTCGCCCGCAAGCCTGACCTCCTCCGCCCTCCCTATTATGGCGACGTAGTGCCCATACACTGAGATGTATGCACCGCTCAACTCCTCTATCAGCCTCCTTGCCTTACCATTGGAGCCTATTAGCCTGCCCTTGACCCTCTGGAGTGCACTCGCTGACCTACCCACCTGCTCCTTCAGATCTATAACGCTTATCATGCACTCCTCATCGTTGAGTAGCCTCATCGCACGCTCTGGTGAGAACCCCCTTGCCACTGCGGTTATGAACTCTACTGCCTTGAATACCCTAACATCGATACTGCCTTCAGCATCACTCACTGCACCTGTTATGGTCACGCTCCCCTCCTCGCTATCTATGTAGAGCCTTACACTGCATGAACGCTCGACCATCTCCTTCACCCTACCATCCCTGCCTATGAGCACACCTATCCTATCCCTTGGCACCTTCACTACCTGCTTGAACTCCATCATCCCTTATCATGCCCAGTAGATAATTTATATCATGAACCTCTACCCCGCTCCTGCTGAAGAACCTGTTCACGTTCCTTGCATCCCTGAGCAGGAACTCACCTGCATTGGGATGCCTGACATCTACTGCCGATCCAAAGTCGAATATCACTATCCTATCATCGTGCAGGAATATGTTGAACTCCGAGAGGTCTGCATGCACCAGCCTGGCATCCCTGTACAGCCTGATCATGTTATCCACAACCTGCTCATAGTGCCTTCTGCTCACAGTGCACTGGTTGAGCGTTGGTGCTGGTACGCCATCGCTACCTATGAACTCCATCAGGAGTACGTTGCCCTCCACATGTATAGGCTTTGGCACGCTGACATGGCTTGAGTATGCCCTGCTCAGATTCTTGAACTCCTTCCTTGCCCAGAGCATGATGATGTTACGCATTCCCTTCTTAACCTTCTTGAACCTTGGGTCGCCAACTATGTACTGAAGCCTATGCCTGAACTCCGCTGTAGCAACGAGGTATATCTTCACAGCCAGACTGCTCCCATCCTCTCCAACACCCCAGTACACCCTCGACTCCTTCCCGCTTGCCACAACACCATTCAGGTATGCTAGGTGGCCAGAGTTCATCATGCTGTAGAGTGTGAGCAGTGTCTTGGTATCGAACACCTCCTCCCTGACCTTGACCAGGGATGCATCCTTCTCCTTCATCCTCTGCTCCCTGTCTATCCTTATGAGCTCCCTGAGCACTCTCCTGTCTATCCTCTCCTCCTTGCCATAGTCATACCCCAACTATCATACACCTTAGGATAGTGACCATACCAACTACTAACTAACTAACTAAAAATCCTGTGGGAGGTAACCGTTTGCCTTGAGCCAGTCAACCTGTGCAAGGGTATACCTCCATACTATATCCCCCCTCTCATCGCTCTTAAAGTCCCATGGCGCTATGAGCACGACATCGTTATCCCTAACCCATATCTTCCTCTTCAGCTTCCCCCTTATCCTCCCTATCCTATTCTTGTTATCCACGCACTTGACGAGTACGTGATCGCTCCCGAGCATCTTTATCACTCTACCGAGTATCTCACCCTCTGCTGGTAGCACGAGCTCCTTGAGTTCCGCTTCGCTGAGGACCTTCCTCTTACCCATGCGTATAATATCCATGGTAATCTATTTCTAGTTTTGCATCTCTAGTAACTGTGCACGAACTTGAAGAGCATGAGGAATGGTACCCCTGCTATGTACCTGACGCTATGTGCAGATGCCAGCCTCATCTCCAGCGCCCTTGCCACTATCCTCTTCCCTACCAGGTTCGCTATGGAGCATGATCTGAGCAGTGCTATGGCATCCTCCTCGCCTATGCGCTCATGGAAGTAATCCCTGCTTATCTCCACCTCTAGGCTACCCTCCCTTATCCTGCTACCTATCAGTTCCTCATCACATATATTTATCATCAGTGAACCCTGGTACTCTATGCTTCTAGAGTAGTACATACCTGCTAGACTAGACGAACTTGCCCTTTATAGGCGACCTTGCCCCACACGCCTCGCATGCAAGGAATATGAGCCTCTTCACCTTCTCAACCCTCGTATCTGGTGAGTTGCATACAGGGCATATAACGTACTCCTTGATGTACCTCTGCAGTAGTGAGTTGAAGATGGATGCCTCCCAGTTACCAACGAAGAACGCCTTCTCATTGACTATGTTCGCTGATGAGCCTATCTCCTTGGCCATGAAGAGCAGCAACTTCTCTGGGTCCCTGCGGAGTATCTTTGGATAGTCATCGAAGTTCCTCAGTATGGTTCTGTTCCCAGACCATACAACATCTGGCTGTGGTATCTCTAGCCTGAATGCACCCTTGCTCCCTCGAGATGGGATCTTGCTGTACAACCTGTTGAGTAGCATCTCATACCTTGAATCATCCATGTATGATGGTTACATATGCCTAGTAATATACCTTCACGCTACCACCACGTTCATTACTGACAGACCAAATTATCATATATTGACCATCTTCTGAAAAGTATTTGAGCGATTTTTTTTATGAAACCATCAATAATCAATATTTATGGCCGCCAAGCAATGTATAGAATATATTAGCAAGGTAACGCTATCTATAGTAGTGGTGATCTGTTGGTAAACACTGTAGTACTGCAGCAACCAATACCTATCTTGCTGTCAATGGAAGTAACGTACTTAGCTGGTGTTAGTGGTACCATAACAACATACACGCCATCATTTGGTAGCAACGATCATAGGGATTACATGGTGTACATGGTAGGTGGAGCTGGTCATACTATAGGTGCTGGAGTGCAATGGTGGAAGCATCCATATTATGGGCTAATGAATAGATTGATTGTCTATGTATATGAACATGGCGTAGGCCATGCCCATATATTCGCTGAGGATAACTCTGCGATACCTAACGGTGCTTCCCTTACCGCCTCTGTTATACAGGTCTCGCCCAACAGCACATGCTGGGATGCTAAAGCCAAGTATGGAACTAAGGAACTCAGCTATAGGAAGTGTATCAACGGGTTTACTGCTGGGCAACCAGGTGCGGTAAGCAGAGTCATATCCTCCCAGTACAGCTCATCCAACAAACTGAAGGAGAGGTTCCCTAACCTTCCATACTATTACTGGCAGGGTTCAACGCTCATGTGGAAGGACTTCAATACAGATGTTACAGAGATGAAGTGTCTTAGCGATGTTGATGAGGATTACCAGAGTATCTATGGGACTAACTGGGTTATAACTTCTATCAATGGCTACAAGGAGTTCGGTACTGGCCCACCTACTTATACTACAGATAACTGCATCATCGATGCTGATGCTGTTGGATGGGACCCCAATGGTGAGTGAGCATGATGAAAGGCACACTTGTAATCGTTGCAGTATTGATGGTTGCAGTTGCTATAGTTGTAGCGCTCATATCAACCAGTACAAGGGCAACCCAGGCAATTGATGAGGAACTGAGGGAACTGAGCAAGAACCCATGCATACCAGATGCGCTTGAGATAGCACAGAAGAATATGCCATTCGGTATAAAGATAAGGACACCTAAGGATCTGCCAGAAGGGTACAGGCTCGCTGGTATAACTGGTGTACTGGAACCTGGGGGATCGCCTGGTGGATGGATAGATCTCTATTACTGGGATAAGGATGGATGCGCACTGACCTCAGGGATAAATGAGCATGATCTTATGATGCAGTATAAAGCAGTAAAGGTAACGATATTGGTACCTAGAAGCCCTGAAGGCGACTACAAGGACGGTGATGATTTTGCTGAACAGTACTACTACTCCTACTACCTAAGCAGGAAGGACGAGTTCAGGGCAGATGTTAGATTGGTAGAATTGAGCAATGGATACAAGGGCTATGGTAACGATCCATTCATGGGCACAGGGAAGTGGATAAGGATAGAGGAGGGTGATGGGAGTGAGAGGGTCGTGCATGAGGAGCCATATCCAGAGCCAGGGAGGATAGCATTCTTCCATGAGGAGGATAAGACCGTATACATAGTTATGGCAGATATGCCCCTTGAGGAGCTGATGAGGATGGCAGAGTCTATCAACTAACCCTCCATTTTAATTTTTGTTTAGCCAATTCAATATAAAAATAAGATGAGATGCCTCACCTGCTACCTGTCAACCTTCCCCACTCTGCTAGTGCGCTTGCAGCCCTCACCCATGGTATTATCTCGTTGTACACAGGTATTCCAGCCTTCTCTATCTCTCTCACCATCTTCGCTGTGTATGGCCCTCCTATTGCACCAGCGAGTATCGGCTTCCTCCTCTGCCTATTCAGTTCGGCAAGGACCTGCACTATATTCTCATCCAGGGGATCGTCCTGGAAGACGAACCATGGCATTATTATATCCACATTAGGATCATCCATGAAGCGTTCTATTGCGAACCTGTAATCGCTCGATGTTGCTGAACCTGTGACGTCCATGGGGTTGCCTATCACGAACGTTGGAGGGTAGTGCTCCTTGAATGCCTTGAGCGTAGCATCTGTAACTGGGGCAACCTCCAGCCCTAGCCTCTCAAAGTGGTCAACAGCAGAGATCACAGGCCCTATACCATTCGATACCAGTGCTACCCTGCTACCCTTGGCTGCTGGCTGCCATGCGAGTGCCTTCAGCGTCCCAACCAGCTCCTGGTAACTGTCAACTAGTATGACCCCAGCCTGCTTGAGCGCACCCTTCACCACAGCATAACTCCCTCCCATCGAGCCTGTATGGGATACTGCCTGCTTTGCACCCCTCTGTGTCCTACCACTCTTCCATATCACTATGGGCTTGCCCTTCTCCCTTATCACCCTCCTTGCTGTATTCACGAACTTCCTACCATCACCAAAGCCCTCGACGTACAGGCCTATGACCCTGGTGTTGGGATCATTTGCTAGATACCATATCATATCAGCCTCATCCACATCCGCCCTGTTCCCATAGCTTATCATCTTGCTCATACCAAAGGATTCAGCACTCTCCATGAATGAGATCCCTATGGTACCGCTCTGTGTAAGGAACGATACGGGGCCTAGGGGAGGTCTCAGCATCCTCGCATGCCCTTGGAATGCGGCATCAAGCCTGTTCTCAGCATTGAACATGCCTATGCAGTTGGGCCCTATTACACGCATATCATACCTCTCAGCAAGCTCCTTTATCCTTTGCTCAGCCTCGGCCCTCTCCCCTCCCAGTTCCTTTCCTCCTCCAGATATGATAAGTATGTTATGTATGCCGAGCTTGGCTGCCTGCTCCATTATCGCTGGAGTCTGGAGTACATCCACAACCACAACAACGAGGTCCACTGGCTTGCCTATATCCTCTAGAGACTTGTATGCCTTGAGGCCCATGATCTGATCCCTGGTTGGGTTTATTGGATACACCTCGCCCTTGTACTCGTGCATGGCAAGGCTGTCTAGCACTGAGTAGCCTACCTTGCCAGGTGTCGATGATGCGCCTACAACTGCTACGGACTTGGGGTAGAAGAACTTCTCCATATGCCTTATGTTCGGCTCTGCATTGGATATGGGACTGTCTAGAGGCTTCTCCCTAAGTATCATCTTCGCATCCAGCACAGCATAGTCATCTGGGTAGAGCACTATGGGGTTGAAGTCTATGCTGTCGTAGTACGCTGCTATATCCATGCCCAGCCTCCCGATGTTCACCAGAGCATCAGCGAGCATGCTCTTGTCTATTGGCTTTGAGCCCCTGAACCCCTCGAGCACCTTCCTCCCGTTCAACTCCTCTACCATCTCTAGGGCATCGCTCTTGGTTATTGGGAGCATCCTGAACGATACATCCCTGAATACTTCGGTGAATATCCCTCCTAGCCCAACCATTATCACTGGCCCGAACTGCTCATCGTACTGTAATCCAACTATCATCTCCACGCCCTGGGGCATCATCTTCTCAAGCAGTATCCCCTTCACATCGTACTTCGCTGCCAGCCTCCCATGCATATCGTTGAACACTTCCCTAACCTCCTGCTCACTCCTTACCCCGACCCTTACACCCCCTACATCCGTCTTGTGGAGTATCTCTGGCGATACCACCTTCATGACCAGGGGGAAGCCTATCCTCCTAGCCTCTCGCACAGCCTCGTCTGCACTCTTCACTAACGCATATGCTGGTACCTTTATGCCATACGAGGTCAGTATATGCTTCGCCTGCTCCTCAGTTATCACCTTGTGCCTGTTTGCCATCGTCTCCTTGAGTAACTGCTCAACGCTCATGCCCATCAATGCGTTCCCTTCTTGCTATTTTTATATAAACTTATCATGCTCCTGAGGTTCCTGTAGAGTATGTTTGCTGTATGCTCAAGCATCCCCACCCTGTACCTGACATCCTCTCCAAGTGCGTTGATGCTCACACCTGAACCCTGAAGGTCCATGCTGTACTCCTCAGCCCACTCATGTATCATATGCTCATCCACCTCCACATGGAACTGTATACCTATGGCACTGCCTAGCATGAATGCCTGGTTGGGGTACTGGTTAGACTGTGCAAGCCTAACAGCACCATCTGCAAGATCGTATGTATCGTTGTGCCATTGGAAGACGAGGAGGCTATCATCGAGGCCTCTGAATACAGATCTCAGACCATGCTCCGTCAAGTTCACCGTATACCAGCCTATCTCCTTCACATGCCCCCTGTAGACCCTTGCACCTGTAACCTTTGCCAGCAGTTGGGAGCCTAGGCATATTCCGAGCATAGGCATATTATGCTTTATAGCCTCCAGGATGAGCATCTCCTCCCTCCTCAGATATGCCAGATCATCGTACGCAGATGCTGGGCCTCCAAGCACAATCAATGCATCGTAACCCTCCAGGGTATCTGGAAGTTGCTCCTTCACAGCCAAGATAGTATCCATTGAGAACCCATCATGCTCAAACATGGGCTTGAGAGTGCCTAGATGCTCGCATGAAGCATTCTGTACCACAAGTAACCTGGGCATAGCATATCGTGGTGAAGGTGTAATATAATTCAAGTCGATCTATCTGCAGATACACATACGGATACAGCGAATATGCATGTACGTGTATGTATGTAGGCCAATATGTGCTATGTGATGTAACCTGGGGCATCACCAAACGCATACAGCACTCCATCCCTAGAGCCTACGAATACCCTAGCATGGGATATGCATGGAGATGCATCTACAGCATCCATGGTCGGGAATAACCATAGCAGTGCACCAGTATCAGCATCTACAGCGTATATCCTAGAGTCTAGAGAGCATACAAACAGCATACCACTACCCTCTGCCAGTGCTGGGGTAGACCATACCCTATCCCCAGTCTTGACCCTCCATAGCATGCTACCATCCATTGCATCTAGTGCATAAACATGTGCATCCGATGAGCCGAAGAATACCCTAGAGTTGGAGTATGCGGGGGATGAGAGTATTGGATGCTCCGATACCCTCCTGCTCCACACTATCGAGCCATCATCCATGCTTATGCAGTATACGTGACCAGAGTAGGTTGAGATGAACGCATGTTCACCTGCTATGCATGGTGATGATGACCTTATCTTCCCGTCGAGGCTGCTCTTCCATATCACTTTACCATCATCTATGCTCAGAGAGTACAGGTTAGAGTCATCTGAACCTACTATCACGCTCCTCCTCCTGCTATCGTAGGCTGGTGATGACCATACCTCGCCCTCTGTCCTGAACCTCCATGCTATCCTACCACCAGCACTGCTTCCTGATGCATCCACTGCATACACATACCCATCCAGCGCCCCAAGCACTACACGAGCATCAGCATAGCATGGCGATGAGAACACATCCCCCTCTACACCCAACTCCCATAGTAGGTTACCATTCTCAGCATCCAGAGCGAATATGATGTTCCCATCCCCAGACCTCTGCTCATCAAGCCATCTGCTGAACGTTGCCGCAACTATCATCCCACTGCTCCGATCATCCTCCACAAACACTGGAGTCGATACTATGGGCATGGAGCATCTGTACACCCATCTCATCCTGCCTGATAACTCCACAGCATACACAGAACCAGCGAGTGTAGATGCATACAGCATGTTAGAGCATATGCATGATGCGACCATGGGCTCAAGTCTGAGAACCCAGTGGAGCGATGGCCTTCTAGCGATGCTCTGCCCTACAGCACTCCTCCTCCTCTCATCACGCTTGAACGATGGCCAGTAGTGCTCATCCATTATAAAGTTTAAATCCCGATCCAATTAATATCTGCTGTTGCAGAGGATAGATGAGCAAGAGGTTGGGCAGATAAGGAGCCTCATAGAGATGCTCAACTACGAGAGCAGCAATGGTGCTGTAGTACTCGTTGAGGGGAAGAGGGATAGCGATGCCTTGAAGGCCCTGGGCTTCTCTGGCAGGGTAACCATGCTCAACAGCCACAGAGGCCTCAGCAGGCTCGTCGATAGCCTAGAGCATGCAAGCAAGGTCATACTGCTCCTGGATATGGACAGCAAGGGTAAGTACCTTACACAGAGGATACTCTGCATGATAGCGAACAGGAAGAGCGTAGATCTCTTCTACAAGAGGAGGCTCATGGAGATAACAAGGGGCAGGATAAGGAGCATAGAGGAGCTGATGGCATACAGGCACTGTATAGCGATGACCAACCCATTGGCAGATGCACTGGCTAGCATCTAGAGCCTATCCCCGATCATCCCTATCACATGCTCCGCTATGGCAGGGGATGCGGTGAACCCTGGTGACTCTATCCCTATGAGGTGTATCAGGTTAGAGGGATGCTCCTCTACAACAAAGTCTGGCTCCTCACTGCTACCATACCCAGCGAGCCTTGCCCTTATACCATAGTACCCATACTCCAGATCCTCCCTGTTAATACCATCTACCATGTTCGCTGCACTGGAGTAGAACTCATCCATGCTCCTGTTCAACCTGCCCTTGACCCCATCGCTCTCCTCATCCTTGCTCTCCACGTAGATGGCATTGGGCCCTATGGCTATGGTACCATCCAGTCTCTTGGTCAGGTGTATCCCTAGACCCCTGTGATCGAATGTTGGTATGGGGTATATGAGGGAGTTGACTAGGTGAGGCTTCCTCCTCACTAGATAATACTCGCCTATGCATGGATAGATCCTGTACCTCCTCAGACCTACCATATTGGCTATATCATCTGCATGTACACCTGCACTGTTGACTATCAGCCTAGCATGCACAGTCCTCCTGGACTCTCTCTGCCTACTATTAACCATCTCAACCCTGTAACCATCCACAACCTCATCTATCCCTGTGACTGTGCTGTTGAGCATGAACTCTACTCCAGATGCCCTTGCACGTTCATACAGTGTATACGCAAGCATAGTTGCATCGGTCACTCCAGCGCTCCCAACCCATAAGCCTAGATCTCCCCTGGCATACCTCTCTATCCTCCCTACCTCATCCCCCTGCACAACCCTCACCCCATCCACACCGTTCGCATGACCCCTCCTCTGCAGCTCCTCCAGGGCACCTGCACCGCCATCGTTGGTGCAGAGTATCAGCATACCACTCCTCCTGTACGGTATGGAGAGCCTATCCAGCAACTGGTACATCATCCTGTTGCCCTTGACGCAGAACCTGGCCTTCAGTGTACCAGGTTTAGCATGTATGCCAGAGTGTATGACTCCAGAGTTCCTGCCACTCGCATGGAGTGCTACTGCACACTCCTTATCTATGCACAGAACCCTAGCCCTGAGCCTTCCATCATGGTGCAGGTTACCAAGCATGTAGGATATGAAGAGCCCAACTATACCAGAGCCTATGACCGCAACATCGTACCTATCCATTAACGATTGTACAGATGCAACACTTATATCTAAGGGTTCTGTATGCATCTTGTTATACTAAAGAGAGGAGAGAAATATTGCCTAATTCAGGGGTTGTTAAATACAATGTAAAGATAAGGTTCGAGGTGGATGGGATAGTGGAGAGGGCTGACATAATAGGGGCCCTCTTTGGGCAGACGGAGGGGCTACTAGGCCCAGAGATGAACCTGAACGAGCTGCAGAGGACGTCGAAGGTTGGGAGGATAGAGGTTACCCTAGAGGTCAAGGGCAACAAGAGTACTGGCGAGGTTATCATACCCATGAGTGCTGATATAAGCACAACAGCGCTCATAGCAGCAGCAGTAGAGACCATAGACAAGGTTGGGCCATTCAATGCAAGGTTCACCCTGGATGTTATAGAGGATGTCAGGGAGCTTAAGAAGAAGATGATAGTCGAGAGGGCGAAGAAGATAGTTCAGGAGTGGGCTACAAAGACTATGAGCGAGTCCGAGGAGATGCTCAAGGATATATACGATGCTGTAAAGCCTGCAAAGTTAACTACGTATGGCAAGGAGCACCTTGCATGTGGTGCTGGCGTATTCGACTCTGACTGGATAATACTGGTTGAGGGTAGGGCAGATGTTATAAACCTGTTGAGGGCAGGGTACGATAACGCAATAGCTATAGAGGGGGCGAAGATATCCGATGCGGTCATGAAGTTGAGCAGGGAGAAGGGCTATGTAGTTGCATTCCTGGATGGTGATAGGGCAGCAGACCTGATCCTTCGAGAGCTCCAGAATACGGTGAGGATAGATAAGGTCGTCAGGGCACCACAGGGCAAGGAGGTTGAGGACCTCACACCTCTAGAGATACAGGAGCTGCTCAAGGATGTGGAGCCACCACAGCAGCAGGAGGTGAGGAGTAAGGTAAGGGAGCGTGACAGAGAGAGGGATAGGGACAGGGATAGAGAGAGGGAGGATGCTGGTGGAGGCACAAGGTACAGGGAGAGGGCAGCAAGGGAAGGTGGTGGTAGCAGCAGGGAGGTCGTTGTTGAGGAGGTTGCCATAGACGAGGCGCTGGCAGGCAAGATAAGGGAGGCATTCTCTTCCATAAACGAGACCCTAGAGGCTGTAGCATTGAGCGCTGATATGCAGCAGAGGTTCAGAGTACCAGTGAGCGAGGTTGTGCAGAAGCTCCAGGAGGAGAAGGATGTCAGGTATCTTATACTGGATGGGATCATAACCCAGAGGCTTCTAGATGCGTGCTCAAAGGCTGGTGTAGAGTATGTGATAGGCCACAGGATGGCCGATATAAAGAACCCGTACAGCATAAAGACCATCACATTCAACCAGTTAAGACTCACATGAGCGAAATAAAGATACAGCACATACTGACCATGGCTGAGTTGCTGCTGAGGGGCGCTAGGGATAACTATGTAAGCATAACAACGAGGGAGCTGGGGGCAGAGATAGGCAGGTCACAGCAGGCAGCATCCAAGCACCTGCTTGAACTAGAGGAGAAGGGTTACATAAGCAGGAGGAGGGTTGGTCAGGGGTTCCGTGTCAAGGTCACAGAGAAGGGCTACAGGGAGATGCAGTTGCTCTTCCTTAAACTCAGGGCTGCGATTGAGCCACTACCCAAGGTCATAGACTTGGTTGGTGTAGCAGTTGCAGGTATGGGGGAGGGGGGCTACTACATGTCCCTCGAGGGCTACAGGAGCCAGTTCATAGAGAGGTTAGGGTTCGACCCCTATCCTGGTACCCTGAACATAAAGTTGGAGAAGATATACATAGACATCAAGAGGGAGTTGGTCATGTACCCTCCAGCAGTGACCATAGATGGGTTCAGTGATGGCAAGAGGACGTACGGTTGGGTCAAGTGCTACACCGCAAGGATCAACGATAGTATAGATGGTGCTATGCTCGTGCTTGAGAGGACGCACCATGATGAGAGCATAGTGGAGGTCATAGCCCCAGTGAAGATACTGGATGCTCTAGGCCTAAGGTATGGGGACAGGATAGATGTCAAGGTATTCATACAGCACCAGCACCAGCACCAGGAAGAATAGGCCAGATGGTAGCAGGATGGTAGCAACTCCTACGAGCAAGCAAACAAGCAAGCAAACAAGCAAGAAAGATCTAGCACCAATCAGCGATTACTCTGCAGAGAGGTCCCAGTAGTGAGCATCCTTGAAGCCCTCTACAGGAAGGTTCAGGGACCTCCACTCCTTGAGCGATCTTGCATATAGCCTGACATTACTGTACCCTGCCAGCCTCAACGCATAGTATGATAGGCCAGATAGCGTACCAACACTACCACAGTAGACTATGACCTCATCATCCCTCGATATCCTCCTGTATGATAGGAGCGCATCTATCTCCTCTATAGGCTTGAGTATCCTCTCCTCGCCAGTGAATGCCTTCCATGGTATATTCACAGCATAGGGGATGTGATGGTCAAGGTAGTTCAGCCTCTCCCTAACATCCAGCAGTACCCTCTTGCCTGTACTCGTGCTGGTGCCTTTACCCTGCTGCAACTGCTTGATCCCCTCGAGTATAGCCTGTATGTAGTCGTAGGTTGCGAGTATGCTGTGATCTGCACTTACATCGGCAAGTGTATAGCCCTCATGTTGTTGATCAACCCTACCTGCTCCCCTCTCTATACCATATCCCAATGATGACCATCTGCCGTATGTGATGGAGAGTAGCGATACCTTCTCATGGCCTATGTACTCTAGTGCCCATGCCACCCTTGCTGCCAGGGCACCAAACGTGTCATCGTAAACTATCACATGCTTGGAGTCATCAACACCGAGACGCTTGAAGAGCATGTGCAGTTGCCTAGGGTCCATGCTCTCCAGTACCCTTGCCAATGGGAGGGATACCGCACGGGGTATATGGCCCTGCATGTAATCCTCCTCCTTGCGCACATCTATGAGCACTACACCATTATCTCCACCATCACTATGATCCCCCCTGTTGAGCATGGAGAGCAACTCCTCTGGCTCCACGAGCACAGGATACCTCCTTGCCAACATCAAGCAGCACACTCACCCCTGGCAGTCCTGACTATGAACCTCGAGTCACTACCGTAATCCACGTAGCTCTCTGGGTCCTCTGCTGGTGGTGGAAGCCTCGATGCCTCCTCGATTATGGGTTTGAGGTCATCTATACCCTTGATCTTACCCGTACCCTTCCCATCCAGCACCCTATCTATCCACGATGCGAGACTCTCCCCTTCAAGCCTCTCCTCCCTGTACACATCTATCAGCCTGAGGATCACATCTATTATCCTCTTAGCAGGAACCCTAGCAACCACCCTGCCCAGGGCACTATCCTTGCCTACCTTACCTCCCAGGAGCATGTTGTATGCTGGGGTAAGAGAGTTGTTTATCCTTACGGCAGCACCGAAGAACCCTATGGTTGCTATCATATGCTGGCCACATGAGTTTGGGCAGCCACTCAACTTGATGGTTGCATCCTTGAGGCTCTCATCCATATCCAATCCAAGTTCTATCAGCCTGCTCCTTATCTCCTTCGCAAGCCTATGTGCATTGGTTATGGCCAGGTTGCATGATGTGGTGCTCGTGCATCCTACCACGGATGCTATGCTCAAGGCACCATGGTTTGCCAGCCCAGCCTCAGATAACCTCCTGTACAACTCTACCAACCTGCTCTTCATCACCCATCTCAGTGCGAACCCTTGGGTTGGTGTGGTTATCACATGCCCCTCATGCGAGAACTCCCTGCATATACCTGCTAGGGCTCTCAGCTGCCTTGCAGTCACATCACCAGCGGGGAGTGGTATGAAGACCACAGCGTAGCCCTTCTGCCTCTGATCCATGACGTTGCTCTTAACCCATCTATCGAAGCCATCTGGCATGTTGAAGGGCCTCAACTCCACCACCATCGCATCCTGCCCCATCTCTGGTGCATCGACCTTGATCTCCCTTATGTAGAGTTTTGCAAGCACCGATCTGGTCATCTCCACAGCCCTCCTCTCCTTCAGAACCAGTTCCCTGAACCTCTCGAAGCCCATATCGTGCACTAGGTAGCGCATCCTGTTCCTGTGCATCTTCTCCCTATCCCCAAGCCTATCGAATAGCCTCACCACTGCCATGCATGTTGATAGGAGCATATCCTCTGGCGTGAACTCCTCCAGGAGTTCAGCAAGGTATGATGCTGGTCCAAGACCACCGCCTATGTATACCCTGAACCCCCTGATCGATCTACCATCCGCACCATGTTTAAGCACAGGCACTAGCCCGACATCCGCTATCCTCGCATAGCTGTGCTCATCACAGCATGCGAAGTTGAACTTGAACTTCCTTGGGAGGTTCTGACACATGGGGTTGCGCAGGAAGAACCTTGCGAGTGCCTTTGCGTATGGAGTGACATCGAACGGCTCGTTCATGCATACACCTGCGAACGGGGAGCATGTCACATTCCTTATGGTGTTACCACATGCTTCCCTTGTGGTTAGACCAACCTCAACCAGCCCCTTCTCAACTGCAGGGGCGTCATCGAGGTAGACCCAGTGCATCTGTATATTCTGTCTAGTGGTTACATGCACACTCCCTATGGAGAAGTCCTCGCTCAACTTTGCCAGTCTGATGAGTTGCTCTGGGTAGAGTATGCCAGCGGGAACCTTTATCCTGATCATCGTGTAGTTCTGGTTCAGCCTAGAGCCGTACATGCCATGCTGTAGCCTGAACCTCCTGAACTCATCATCGCTCACCTTCCCTTCTCTGTAGAGCCTGATCATCTCCTCAACGCTTGTAACCTCCTCAGGTAGCCCCCACTGCTCCCTCCCTCCCCCTCCTTCACTCTCATGAGTATGCTTGATACTTCGTTCCTGATGCTTTTGCATATAGCAGTATGATAACATCGTTATATTTAAAACTTCTTTAAATAAATATTGCTGGATGAGGTACCATTCATAATATAATTGGCATGTATATTACGTGTAGCACTGCTAGAGGTGCATATCCCATCAGATGATGGTATACCAGCAGTACAATTAATACGTTCATCATAGTACTCCTACAGCAAAACCTACGGCCATCGCTGCCAGTACAGATGCGGTTACCTTGGGCAGATACCTGCTATATCGTATGATCCTATGCTGAACATACGTGTATGTCTTCACAGCAAGTACAGTAACCCCCACAAGTGCTATGGCTACAGCAGTGGCATAGGCAGTGAGCAGCAGGAGTGGATCGACCCCTCCTCCTACTGCTAAAGCAAGGATGACAAACTCCTCCTCATGTGCAAAACCCAGCACCAGTGCAGTACCTGCTATTACACGCAGGCCTGGTATGGTCCTCGCTAGATGCACATGCATGTGTGAGTGGTAGCCTGTATCCTTGTGCCAGTGCATGTGCTCATGCTCTATGGTATGTGTATTACCATGGAGATGGCCATGTTGGGTATCCAGGTCCTCACCTTCCTCCCTCCAGAATATATATGCCAGAACCCCTAAGGCTATGGCAACGCCATACTGTATGTACTGATGGGGTATCTCTACCATCGAAGAGATCAAGATGTATGCCATAACAGCGACCATCGATGATAGGAGATGGGCACCTGCTATGATCCCTGAGCTTATAAAGCTGCTTGCCAACGGCCTCTTACTCTGCATGGAGTATAGCACTGCTACCAACCAGCCATGCGATGGATTGACCCCATGCAGTAACCCAAATACCATGGCTCCTACAAGTACACCATCTATCATGGTTAAACAGGTATGGTAGCATCGCTTAACTATATATTGCTTCTTATATACCCGATTGGTTAAAATATGGGTTTTCTCTATTGAATGTATCAGCAATGGATGATATCAGAGAAAGAATAGAATTCTTATGCGATATCACTGAAGAGGATAAGAATAATATAACCATACTGGTCGGTATAGCCGATGAGACCGTATTCAATCACCTCAACATAAGGTGTAGAGGCTTCAACATAGTTATATGCGAGGGCGAGTGGGCGATGACCGTGCAGAGCATAAGCCATAGGAGTAGATATGGAGGGGAGGTTATGGAGTTCAGCGATACTAACGGCGCATCTTTCACAGATACCAGGCTGAAGGAGATCATCATAAGGAGGGATAAGGCAAACTTTGGTAACTACCTGCATGAGATGGTGTTTGCAGCTATGCATGAGGGGCTCCCTAGACGCCTCAGAGAAGCACTGGCCTGGTACTTTACGTTAGAGATGCTTAAACCATACAGATACGCCAAACCTACCTATCCCAACTGGGTGATAGACCTCTACCTCCAGCCCATAAGGTACCTTGTAAGTGTATTCGGTGTAGATTTCGCAAAGGACCTTGCGCTGGGCAGTATCGATGTTGATGACTCTCTCCTCCCAAAGGATGTGCAGAGGTTGTTCCTGCCTGAATGACTAATCACAGTAGCAATGTTTAACATTATTATACTCCCCATCCTGTAATATGTACGAGGAGTACCCTATGAGCATTAAAAGGTATAAGAGGGGTCGGGCGATATGGTGCAATGATTGTGATGCAGTATTCGATACATTGCAGGTTGCGGAGGAGCATGTAGAGCAGACTGGCCATACCATAAAGGTGATAGAGTTCGTAACCGATAGAGGATGAATGCAGGATACATATTGTTATGGTTAGAGGATAGCAAGGGAGATATGTGTCAGCCCTTCCTTATCCCACTGAATCTAGCATTAAGAACAACTCTCCTTACTATTCTGACCACTTCATACGCAAAGCCCCTTACATCCTCTGCTACGCTACCAAGCAACCTAACCATTACACCAGAATCATTGGGTAGTATAGATGCCCCTCCAACTATGTTGAAGTGCTTAAGGGCAGAGTTCACCTCCTCACTTATAGCATTAACGTATTCTGTCCTAGTCAGTATGTAGATGCTCCCAACCACATCACGATCATCAAGTATGCCCATAGTCTTGAGGTTACTCTTCTTTGGCTCCAGGACTACGTTATCTATGAACCTTATGCTACCGTACTGGTTCCTGGCTATAGCCTTCATATAGCATATATCGTACTGGAATGCCTCATCCCTTGCAACCCTCCCAGGTACTATGATATCAGAGTAGACTAGCGTGCCATGCTCATGCACGTTCAGGTTAACCCTCTGATAGAAGCGTGAGTCCCTGTAAGGGATTATCTGATCAGGTATATACTCCATGTAGCAGTCCTTATCGACGCTGATATTAACCATCTGGGTAGCATAGTTCCTATTCATCCTGTATATCCTGGTTGCACCCTGGGTGGTTACATGCAGCATTGCCTTATTCCTTAACACTATATCCATCCTGTACCTATCCCCCTGAAGTACCCCTCCAGATGGGGACATGATGTACACATACGCCATCCCTGGTAACGACTCCTCAAGGTACATTGCTTTAAGCACTACCAATGGCACCTTTGAGAACTTTTCCTTTATCACCGTTCTACCATTACTGGCACCCTCAAGCATCAGGTAGAGCAGGCCAGTCTTACCAGCTCTCCCCACCTCCAACTGTGCCAGCTTCGCTTCATACGCTAACACCTCAGGCGGTATATCATCTGGTATGTAGAACTCTATCCTCGTATGGTCTATAGCGTTGGGATAGGTAGCAGTATTGTTATCATAGTTACTATTACCATCACTGCCAACAGCCTTCACATCACCATTGCTCATAATATTACCCCATATCTACCCTGCATACCCGCATAAATTGATTTTATCTTTATTCCTCATATTAAATGGAATTTACATTGATCATCTGCTGATTGGCTTTGGCGGTGCCTCGAACAGCACATCCCTTATCACATGCTCCACAACCTTATCTATCCCCTCCCCAGTCTTGCAGTTGACGAAGACGAATGGCTTGCTCCCTCTCACTATCCTTGCATCCCTCTCCATTATGCTGAGATCTGCACCAACGTATGGAGCAAGGTCTACCTTGTTTATGACCAAGAGGTCGCACGTCTCTATCCCTAGCCCCCTCTTCCTAGGATACTTGTCTCCAGCAGAGACATCGACTATGTATATGAAGTAATCGGCAAGTGCTGGGCTGAATGTAGTCGTTATATTATCCCCTCCACTCTCTATCACTATGAGGTCAAGGTACGGATACTTGCTCTCCAGCTCCTCAACTATGGCCAAGTTCATGGAAGGATCTTCACGTATCGCTGTATGCGGGCATCCTCCAGTTGCTACCCCTATCACAAGCTCCTCTGGCACTATACCCATCTCCTTGGCAAGATGCCTACGCATCCTCTCAGCATCCTCCTTGGATACAACGTCGTTGGATATTATACCTACCTTGTACCCCCTTGCTGCCAGTATCGGTACTATCCTCTCTATCAGCATGGTCTTGCCAGAGCCTACTGGACCACCTACTCCTAGCCTCGGTATCCTCTTACTGCTCATATGTAACATCTCTGATCTCAAGTTATAAACATTTTCGTAGCAAGCCTCTCGTGCATCATCTGCACTATATCTATCTCTGGGGCGAACTGCCACATGCTCGATAACGGCTTATCTATATTCTCCTTCACAACAGTAACCATCAATGGCTTAAGATCATCAACAATCATCTGCCCTTGAAAGTGATTGAGCATGCCAAGCCTCAACGCTGCGCCTATCACGCTTATGGAGAAGGAGTATAACAGTATGAGCCCAGCCTTGGGCTTTGGTATGCTGAATACGTTGCATGCCACTGCTAAGGCTACTGGATACACACCGTTGGCCTTCTTGGATCTTACAGCATCATCATAGGACTCCAGTATAGAGTAATTATTATTACTACTGCTACTACTGCTATCTGCCTTCCTATTACTAACTATATGATTCAAGCATCTTATCAGTTGTATGCCAGATCTTACAGATGCCTCCCTTATCTCCTTTATCAGCCTCATGGAGAATAGCATGTTATCTATCTCTACCAGCCTAGCCAGATTGGATTCCCCTGCTGCTTGATAAGCGTTACCAAGTGCAACACAGTCTGCAGGACCTATCTGCTGCTTCAGGAACACAGCCAATAGACTCTTCAGATGCTCCGCACTCTTCACCCTCTTGTTATAAAAGAACATCTCTAATCCATTTGATGTCGTATACATACCAGTTGGAAAGAAGGAGTCTGCCAGCTGCATCATGCTTATATCCTCCACACTCATTGCACATGTCATACCATCATTGCTCTTACCATCAGCACTACTGCGTACTTTGCTACTAATGCTACTGCTGTCATTACTGCTCTTCTCTCTTGCATCTACATCTGTATCAGTGCTCATGTACCTCAGCACCTTCCTCTGGCTCAAAGACCATCCTTACCTTCTCAACCACGAGATGATCTAGTATGGGATCAAGCAGTCTCCTCAGCATCTCCATCTCGGTATCAGCCTGTATAGGGAAGTAGATGCTTCTATCCTCAACCTTTATTGGTCTATGCAGGTTTCCTATAGTATGCCCTATCCTAGCAGCCATCTCTACAGCATGATCTGCAGGGGTATCATCCCTTATCCTTACCATCGCAAGGTCCTCCTCCTCAAGCTCCACAACTATCATCCTCTCATCAGAGAGGTGGATCACATCACCATGCCTTAACCTAGAGCCCTGAGGCAGTGTTATGATCACATCACTCCCCTTATCCGTTGACTTGCGCATCCTCACCCTCTCAGTCTCCATCCTGCTTATCCTCACGGTCTCACACAACCCTTGCTTTGACATATCTTCATACCTTGCTCTGAGCATGCTATCCCTGTTTACATTGCCTAGTATTGAACCAACATGTATGCTAGCACTCATCCCCTCCTGCTCACCCTTGCCTCCCTCATCCTCTTAACAGCATCATGCATATCCAGCATCCTCTGCGTAGTATCTACTGGCCCATGATGCTGGTATGCAGATCTATCAACAGACGCAAATAGTAGTCCATTGTTATTGAACTTGACCCTTGCACCTATCTCAAACCTCTCCGCTATGACACATGTAGTCACCCTATGGTATGGATAGTCCAGGTTCAGGTGGGTTGATGGATCGATGTAGCCTGACATCGCTGCTATCCTCCCTGCAACTATTGTAACATGCCTTATCCTGCTGGGATCTACAACATACATATTCTCATCAACATTTGACTCCTCTACACAATGGCGTATAAGCAACCTTATTACTCACCTCTTGCTCTCCGATAGTGCCTGCTGGCTTAGGTCCTCTGCAGCAAGGTTCCTGTCTATCCTCAGCACTGCCTTTGCTATCTCACCAGCAGCCTTTAGGGCAGTTGTCTTGACCAGCAATGGATCGAGTACACCTGCCTCCATCATATCTATTGGTTCACCTGTGTTTATATCTATACCAAATGTATCTGGCAGTGCCTTTGCGGTCATGACCTTCTCCAACCCGTTGAAGCCAGCGTTAGTAAGTATCTGCCTCATTATGCTCTCCAGCGCTGCTGCTACCACATCCACACCAACCTGCTCCAGACCCTTCAGCTTCAGGCCCTTCATCTTATCTATTACATGCAACTCTGCAGCACCCCCTCCAGCAACTATACCCTTGTTCAGTGCAGCCTCTGCAGCATTCACCCCATCCCTGGCAGCCCTCCACCGCTCCAGAGACGTCTCCTTCGTTGTGCCAGAGACCACTATTGTGACTATGTTCCTGTTCTTCCCACCCTCTATGTATATGATGCTGTTATCCTCATCCTCATATACCCTATCCGCATGACCAAGGGCATCTTGTCTAAGATCATCCATGATCCTCACAGGCTTTGCACCAGTGTAACGTGCCACATGCTCTATCTCATCCGTAGAGATCAGTGCACCGAACACCCTCCTACTTATCAGTAGGTTCTCTACAGCATCATCGATCTCAGGGGATGCTATGAGTATTACATTGGCTCCAGTTGCCAGCATGGCATCAACCATCTCCTTTGCCTTTGCTACCCTGTCCTTCTCCATGGTGAGTATATCCTCATACCTGCTGTTCCCCTTCAACCATGACTCCTTAACAGGCTTCAGATCCAACCTGCACAGGAGTATCCTCGCATCCCTTACCTCAGGTGGTAGATCCCTATCCAGTCTACCCCTCTCAAGTATCAGACCAGAGACGACCTTATCATCCACATTCATCCTCCTCACCACCTTTATCGATCTGTCAAAGTCATAGGAGCCATTATGGAGTGCGTTATGATTTACAGATCTTATTGCATGTATAACTAGAGATGCAAGTCTCTTGCCATCCAGCTTCGATGCCAATGATGTGTTAACCACATGCTCCAACTCAACACCATCGACGGTTATCCTCCTTGCTGCTCTCTCCAGCAACTCACATGCATAGTGTACACCACTCTCTATACCCTCAACTACCTTGGTAGGATGCACTCCCAGCTCCTTTATCAGCCTCTTGCCCTCCTTGACCATCTCTGCTGCCATGACCACTGCTGTTGTAGTACCATCACCAACCAACTGCTCCTGCCTCTCAGCAATCTCAACAACCATCCTTGCTACTGGGTGTATGGTCTTCAACGATAGCAGTATGGTTACACCATCGTTGGATACATGCCTGTTCATAGCCTGATCTATGAGGAGCTTATCCAACCCCTTTGGACCAAGAGTGGTTCTTACGGTATCTGCCACTGCTATGACAGCGTTAGCGTTAGACTCCAATGCATCAAACTCTATGTTCTGTGCCATAGGACGCCACACGCTTGCATTACTCATGTTGTATGAGTCGTATGGTAAAATAAAAAAGATTTTGGTTATTGTACGCCTTATCTTACCGCTTCCATTACGCTATGAAGTACCTCTGCGCCAGCGCAAGCTCCTTGGCTGGTTCTACAGTCGCTATCTTGCCATCTATCTTAACCTCATAGGTCTCCGGGTCTATCTCTATCCTTGGCGTATTAGCATTCCATACCATGTCCTTCTTGCTTATGTTCCTGCAGTTCCTCACTGGGAGCACTATCTTCTCCAACCCAAGCCTGTTCTTCACACCCAACTCCATCGCCCTCTTCGATACGAATGTGAAGCTTGTATTCTTCACAGCCCTACCGAATGCACCGAACATAGGCCTGTAGAAGACTGGTTCTGGTGTTGGTATGGATGCATTAGGATCTCCCATTATAGACCATGCTATGAACCCTCCCTTGAAGACCATCTTCGGCTTTGCTGGGAAGAACGGTATAGGATAAACTACTATATCGGCGTACTTGCCTGGCTCCAGCGAGCCCACATAGTCTGCTATGCCATGTGTCTTTGCGCAGTTTATTGTCGTCTTCGCTATGTACCTCTTTGCTCTATAGTTATCGTTATCCGTAGAATCCTCCTTCAGCTTACCCCTCATCTTCTTCATCTTGTCTGCAGTCTGCCATGCCCTCAGCGTCACCTCGCCTATCCTACCCATCGCCTGGCTATCAGATGAGTACATGCTCAATACTCCCTCATCATGGAGCACATCCTCTGCTGCTATGGTCTCTGCCCTGATCCTGGACTCTGCGAATGCAACATCCTCTGGCACTGCAGGGTTGAGATGATGACAGAACATCAGCATATCCAGATGCTCATCGACCGTGTTGACTGTATATGGCCTTGTTGGGTTGGTTGATGATGGTAGTGCGAACTCCTCTGCTGCTATCTTCATTATATCTGGTGCGTGACCTCCTCCAGCACCCTCTGTATGGTATGTGTGTATAGTTCTCCCATCTATCGCATTTATTGTATCCTCAACGTACCCACACTCATTGAGGGTATCTGTGTGTATTGCTACCTGTGTATCCGTCATATCCGCTGCTCTAAGTGATGCATCTATCACTGCTGGTGTAGTGCCCCAGTCCTCGTGTATCTTGGTCCCTATGGCACCAGCATCTATCTGCTCCAACTGTGTTGCAAGTGAGGGATGAGAGTCGTTACCCTTGCCCAGGAACCCAAAGTTGACTGGAAAGTCCTCCACAGCCTCCAGCATCCTGCTCATGTTGAATACCCCAGGTGTGCATGTTGTAGCATTAGTACCATCTGCAGGACCAGTGCCCCCTCCTATGAGCGTAGTTGTACCAGCACTTATCGCCTCTATGTAGAGCTGGGGGCATATGAAGTGTATATGCGTATCTATATGCCCTGGTGTGCATACTGTATGCTCTCCTGCAGTTGCTTCTGTGCATGCAGAGACGACCATGTTAGGATTCACATCATCCATTATGTATGGATTGCCAGCCTTGCCTACACCTGCTATCTTCCCATCCTTTATGCCTATATCTGCCTTGACTATGCCTAGGATGGGATCGAGTATCAGTGCGTTGGTTATCACATGATCCAGTGCACCATTAGCATTAGTGATCCCTGGTGCCTGTGCCAGCCCATCCCTTATCGTCTTGCCTCCACCAAATACACACTCATCCCCTGGGGTTATGAGGTCCTTCTCAACCTCTATTATAATATCTGTATCTCCTAGCCTAACCCTGTCCCCCTTGCTGGGACCATACAGTTCCGTGTACTGCTTCCTTGTTAACTTGAGAACCATGCTCTCACCTCATGCCCCCTTGTAGCCCCTCAGCCTAGCCTTCTCCAACGCCATCCTCTTCACTACACTGGATGTTGTGCTACCCATTGTCAAGCCACCACATCCATAGAAGACCTTCCTGCCTCCAAACTCAACAAGCTCAACCTCCTTTGTATCACCTGGCTCGAATCTCACTGCTGTGCCTGCAGGTATGTTGAGCCTGTAACCAAATGCCTTCTCCCTAGGGAACTCCAGTGCCCTGTTGACCTCGAAGAAGTGGGTATGCGATCCAACCTGTATAGGTCTATCACCTGTATTCTTCACGGTAACCTTGATGGTCTTCCTGCCCTCATTGCATACAACAGGCTCTGCAGAGAGTATGTATTCCCCTGGCTTCATACTCCTATCACCTCTCACTGTATTGGATCATGCACAGTCACCAACTTTGTACCATCTGGGAACGTTGCCTCTACTTGCACAGTATGTATCATATCTGCTACTCCATCCATCACATCACTCCTCTTCAGAATAGTCTTCGCCTCCTTCATCAACTGCGCTACACTCTTGCCCTCCCTCGCCCCTTCAACAACGTAGTTGGCGATGTATGCAACAGCCTCCACATAGTTCAGCTTCAAGCCCCTACTCTTGCGTTGCGCTGCGATCTGTGCTGCTGTCCATATCAACATCTTTTCTATTTCTCTAGGTGCTAACATCATACTAATCAGCTCTATACAATAATTATCAGGCAAATATTTTAGAATTTTTAGTAAGAATTAATATAAGTCAACTCATCAGTAAAGCAATTCAGTCGATGTCTACAAAAAATAAGTTTGCTGAGTCTTGTTGCTATGCATCTGCTAAGGCCTTGCCCATCCTATCCCTGCTGGTATGTACTGGAACCCTGCAAGACCAAGCAAGAATATCCATGCTGTGAATACGAATGGTCCGGTAAGTGCAGGGAGACCCCATCTCCCGAACAGGTTCTGGAATGCAGGCATCATGAACGAGCATGCTACTGTAGCCAGTACAGCGTAGAGGAATGTCTGCCATGTCAATGGTACAAAACTAGTCAGTGCTATCATGACAAGTACCTGATTGAACCCATGCAACCCCATCCTTATCTCTGCAGTAGGTAGCTTCTGCAGTATGGCCATCCCTGCACCTATGGCAGAGCCTATTAGTGCCATGGCTCCTGCTAGATAGAGTGGAGATGTCGGGTCCCACTGTGTTGTGTATGCATTTGTGAACAGTCTTGATACCGTTGTGCCATCTGGGGCAGTGTATGTAGTAGCCAGCAGCTCGAATGACAGTGTAAGCCCAACTACCCAGAATATGCCAGTCTTCCAGTTCTCTACGAACGTCACCTGCGAGACACCCTTGAGCACTGCTATCATGAACTCCTTTGGCGTCCATCTGAATGAATGCTCAGGCTCAGGGTTACTGCTACCAGGCATCAACTTGCTGACACTCGTACCACTGGCAACTGCAGCAACTATAGGCTCTGTCTGTGCTGGGGCTGGCCATATGTTATGCCCAAACCTCTTCGTTGCAAGCATTATGGCCCAAGTTGTGAATATGAACGATGATGTGAACCCTGGTATAGCCCAGCCTTGTCCTCCTAGTACAAACCAGTCACCCATGACGTGTGCAAATGCCATCCATGATACAGCCGTCCATGCAGCACCGAATATGGAGATGGCAAATGTTGCACGATTCGATTTGACGAATGGGCCAGACCAGAACGCCATCCCAGTTAGGATGGAGTTATAGCCGAAGAGTCCAAACGTTACAAGATCGTATGGTGCGCCCATCATAAGTGCCATCCCTGCACCTATCAATCCTGCTATAACCATCATGACACCTGCTCGCCATGATGCCAACAGTACTCCAGCAAGTATCAGTATCCCGTTCAGGGGAGAACTGAACAATGGAACTTCAGATATTCCATTGAAGAGTATGTAGAAGAAGTCCAGTAGAGGGTCTCCAGTACTGTAGCTAGGGCAACATGTTCCTGCCATGCAGTAATGAATTACAAGGCGATTTAATTCTTTTTTAAAAATATTAGGATTTAATTTATAACATACTAAACTGATCTAAATAAGTTATCGTGTACTATAGATTGCATAAATACTGCTGGTAACCTGTTGCCCTGCTGATTGGTTGATATGTGAGTGCTGTGTACGCATTACGGTTAGGTTCAGTAACAGACTACATCAACACGTATAATATTTAAAATAATCTTTATAGATAGATCGTATAATAGTCAGATATGGTCCCTATACTATCTGAAGGTGTAGGATACTTTATACTAATTGGACTTGGTTCTATACTGGCACTGATAGTCACACTGCTGATCAAGGCAGAGTTCAAATGGTTGGGAACGAAGGTTACATCGGAGTGGTTCTCTACAGCAGGGAGGAACATAGGGACTGGGCTAGTGGCAGCATCTGTGGTATCAGCATGGACGTGGGCTGCAACGCTACTCCACTCATCTACAGTAGCATACCAATTCGGCATAAGTGGCCCATTCTGGTACGCTGCTGGCGCAAGCATACAGATAGTGCTCTTTGCAATACTTGCTATAGAACTGAAGAGGAGGGCTCCAACGGCACATACATTCACAGAGATCATACACGCCCGTTTTGGAAGCAGCACACACAAGATATTCCTCTTCTTTGCACTCATGACCAATGCCATAGTTACTGCAATGCTAGTGCTTGGAGGCGCAGCTGCCGTGCATGCTCTGACTGGTGTGGATATACACATAGCAGCACTGCTTATACCGCTTGGAGTCATCATATACACATTCTTTGGAGGCTTAAAGGCAACGTTCCTAGCAGATTACCTCAACGTAGCACTGATATTCATAGTTCTATTGATATTCGTTACAGTCATCTACTTCGTAAGCCCAGAGATAGGAGGTATAACAGGCATGTACAGTAAGCTGACGGCAGCATCTACACTGAGACCTATAGAGGGTAATGCCTTTGGCTCATATCTGACCATGGCTTCCACTGGGGCACTCATATTTGGTATAATAAATATAGTTGGGAACTTTGGTACTGTATTCGTTGATCAGGCTTACTGGCAGAGGGCTATAGCAGCAGAGCCTAGGGCTGCAGCAAAGGGGTTCCTGCTTGGAGGGCTAGCATGGTTCGCTATACCATTCACCTTGGCTACCACGCTGGGCTTGACTGCAGTTGCAGTAGGCATTACGATCAGCCAGACGGACGTGGGTGCTGGGTTGGCAGCACCCATGGCAGCATCACATATACTGGGGGATGTAGGTGCAATACTACTCCTTACCATGCTGTTCATGGCTGTAACATCTAGTGGTTCTGCTGAACTCATAGCGGTATCATCACTAGTAACGTACGATATCTACAGGGCATATATAAGAAGGAGAGCAACAGGGAAGGAGCTGATAAAAGTTGCTAGGTTAGTAATAATCACATTTGGTGTAGGGATAGGCATACTGGCATCTCTGTTGCTTCAACTAGGCGTCAACCTTCAATACGTATACCTCTCGATGGGCATACTGATAAGCTCTGCTGTGGTTCCAATAGCCTTATCTGTACTATCTAAACGAGCGAACAAGATGGCAGTTACGCTGGGTGCACTACTGGGTCTTGCTTGTGGTGTATCGATCTGGCTCTACTCAGCAAGCATGCTATATGGAGAGGTATCCATCTACTCTACAGGGCAGAGCATACCTCTCTTGCTTGGAAACATAACATCCCTATCTGTTAGTGCTGCTATATCACTCATCTACAGTATCCTCAGACCAGAGAGGTTCGATTTCAATGTACTGAAGAGGAGTATAAAGACGGTGGATGATAAGATAAGATCACTTCTTGAGGATAGAGATGATGCATTCCTGGAGAGGGCTAGACGGTTCACGTATAGGTATGCAGTAGCATTGACATTAGCACTGGTTGTTGTATGGCCACTACCCTTATACTTCTCCAACTATATCTTCTCCGAGGCTATATACTATGTATGGGTTACCATAGCAATAATATGGGCCAGCGTAGCAGCCATAGTGATAATAGTACTACCACTGGTAGAGGAGAGGAGCAGGATAATGCACGTATGGAAGAACATCATAATACCAACCGTACTGGCGGCGATAATGGCTGTAGCCATCATAGTATCCATACTGCTATACTCATCCATAGAAGAGAAGAACAAGGATGTGGCTGAGCATATCCTAGTATTCATATACAGCCTCCTATGCGTCATGGGAGGCTTTGCAGCAGTAGTCATAATGCTCAACATGAAGCTCTCCAAGTTGGTTGAGATAAGGACTAGGGAGTTGGAACTGGCCAATGCAGAGCTGAAGCGTAAGGATAGGCTCAAGGATGAGTTCATAAGCATAGCATCACACGAACTTAGAACCCCGATCCAGCCTATCCTAGGATTCGTAAACCTAGCAAGGAGAGGTAAGATAGATCCAGATACAGCTTTGGATGGGATACTCAGGCATGCAAAGAGGCTACAGCATCTCACAAATGAGATACTCGATGTAAGCAGGATAGAGAGCGGGAACCTTGTATTACACATGGAGAGGGTGAGGATAAACGATATAATAGTCGATGTGGTCAATGCCCTAAGACCAAGTATAAGCAGTGAGGTATCGCTGGATGTCAAGCTCGATGAGGATGTGGAGGTGTATGTGGATAAGATGAGGATCAACCAGGTTATAACGAACGTACTGGATAATGCAATAAAGTTCACAAAGCATGGTAGGATAAGCATAGAGAGCAGGGTATTAAAGAACAAGGAGAGGATAGAGATAAGCATAAGTGATACTGGAGGGGGTATACCGGAGGATCTACTCCCCGTTCTATTTGAGAAGTTCGTTACGAAGAGCCTATACGATGGTAATCAGTATGGCGTGGGGTTGGGCCTGTTCATAAGCAGGGCTATAGTTAATGCGCATAAGGGGGAGATAACTGCTTACAACAACGATAGAGGTGGTGCAACATTCATAATAACGCTTCCCTTTGATAGCACGAGGTGCTTATGATTCATGGATCCATGGATTCCTATAATTGGCACCACGCTCTGCCCAGATCACCTTAACCTTTCTATGCTCTCCAACAGATCCTTTACCTGCTCCTGTGTCAGATCGAATTCATTCAACTCCTTAAGGTATTCATTCAACTCCTGGAGTTTCTTATACGATGTCTCATCCTCGATCATATTTATCAGTGTATCTAGTTCGAATGGCTTCTGAATGAGTTCTACCACATGTCTAAGTTGTTTGATGGAATCTAGCAGAGTCTCCTTCACATACGCCGATGCAAATATTATCCTTTGCTGGGGATTTAGGCTCAATATCTCTCTTGCAACACTCATACCGTTCACCTTCGGCATCCTGTAATCGAGTACAACCACATCAAATGCAGATGGACTGGTATTCCCATGGCCTGCATCTCCTGCACGCTTGTATATCTGCCTTAATCCCTCCTTATATATTCTGGTACATGCCTCCCCATCGATGGCTAGAATAACCTCATGGTTCCTCTCCTCTAACGCTATCTTGTATTGGATCGCAGTATCTATCTCGTCCTCTGCTATGAGTATCCTCATAGATATGTATCACTCTACTTATCTTATTAACCTTTTTAACCTATACTTTATGCAATAAATACATAGCCAGCACTCCATATGGTAGGAGCATGATTATGGGGGAAGCGATATGGTTAGAGTCTCACATACGTATGGTACATGTCATTATACTGGCAGTTTATCACTTCGTAGTTGGGTTGGTAATCATCGATATTGGGTTGAGTATAGCATACAAGACCAACCATATATCGCTTATCCGTCACGGTATAATGGATAAGAATAATGTAACCACACCAGAGTATTCGTGGGAATATTATCGCTTAATTAAGTATTATAAAAAATAAAAAGTTTTATATACTTCTTTCGAATAGAAGTTATATGTATAGAGAGTTAGAGAATAGGCTAGCAGATTCTGTGGTAGAGAATGTTGAGATAAAGCTGATAAGAGCATCCAAGTATTCGATAAGGCATAGTACTGAACTTGAGATAAGTAAGATAAGGGAACTTGCTTCTAGCATACAGCAGCATGGATTGCTCCAGCCTATACTGGTTAGACCAGTAGAGGATGAGCTTGAGGTTGTAGCAGGGCATAGAAGGCTTCAAGCATGCAAATCTCTAAGATGGAGAACCATACCATGCATAATAAAAGAGTTGAACGACAAGGAAGCATACGAGATACAGTTGGTAGAGAATATTCAAAGGCAGACATTAGATCCGATAGAGGAGGCTGAGGCATTCAGCAAGTATGTCATGGAGTATGGCTGGGGAGGTGTTACTGAGTTGGCAAGGCGTATAGGAAAGAGCGAAGAGTATGTATCCCATAGGATACAACTGCTGAGACTGCCAGAGAGTATAAAGCAGGAGATCAATATGGGAAGGCTGAGTGTGAGTCATGCACTGGAACTGGTCAACCTGAGTCCTTCTGTGCAGGAGAAGATGGTTAATGCTATAATACAGAATAGTCTATCGGTGAAGGCTGTAAGGGAGCTGAAGAGATTACGATCGTTTGAGGTTGAAGAAGGGGAATCTTACATAAAGGATAAGTCAACTTACATAAATGAGAAGAGGATACGTATACTCAAGAAGACTATAATAGCACTCAAACTCACACTCTACAGATTGGACTCTCTCATAGAAGAGACCAAGAAGACGCTTGAGCCTAACGATGCAGTAACCATTACAAATACTCTAATGTATATCAGATTGACTGTACATAACCTTATAGATGAGGCTATAAAGGCCAAACACCATACATGAACATCCCTGCTCATCAAGATTTATATCTACATATTGTACCATGACTCGCCACACGATGATAACTCTCCTACTGTTCCTCTCATACGTTCATATCGTACGAGTACATCTATCATGACTATTGGCAGATCTAGCAACATGGTAGAGGAATACGTAAATATAGGTGAGACGCTGACCATACTCCCTATCACTATCCTGTTAGTTTAGATCATCTCTTGCATTATCCATTATAATCATCACCACTTCCTATCTCTCGTCGACCGTGACTGCACTCTACTGCATTCTATCAACTATTGGATACTGAATCAATGCATCCCTTTATGCACTCCCATCATGTATGAGGCTCATGAGAGTAGTTCTCTGACCCAGTCCCTCAACCCTACCTTGCTGTTGAGTTCCCCCTTGCTCTCTATCAGCCCTCTCTCCTCTAGCATATCCACTACCTCAGCGCCTATACCCCTCTCCAGTATGGCATCCCTCGGCTCATCCCTGTAATCCTTACCAAATATCATCTCTACATACCCCTTCACCCTCTCATCCAGTGCTAGGGGTATAGCAGGTATGCTCACTAGCTCCCTCGTCGCTTCATACACATAGTAGATGCCATCTGCACCAGCAAGCAGTGCTGCTATGACTGCTGCGGTCGACTCTGGCTTGAATCCTGCAGTTGCCAGTACGTATACCCTCTCTACTTCATCAGCACCCATATCATGGGTGGTTGACCCTCTCTTCCTCCTCTTCACCATCCTCACAACCTTGCTCATCAGGTCTATCATGCACTCTTGGAACTGCTCCAGTGCCTTCGCCTTGGAGAAGCCTTGAACCTCAACCCTCTCAACCCGTAATCCTCGCTCGTTCCTCAGGTACTCCTCCATCACTCTTGCGCAGAGGAGGCCTGAACCTGTATCGGAGTGGTATAGGAATACGTTGCTTATATCATCTGGAAGGAGCCTGTTATCCCGTATGAGTAGATCCATAGTGTTTATCTCAGCTGTAGCATAGCTCCCACCCCTCTCCCTTATGTAATCTAGAAGCGATTGGAATAACTCGCTCCCAGAGTACGCATGCTTATCCCTTATCTCGCTATCCTCAATGGAACCCGGTTCAAGTCTGGATAGTCTAGATATATTGTACCTGTTATTCATCTCAACCAGTCTTTTATGTAGTGCATCGCTTATACCTTGGGGCTTCGTTGGACTGGCATCGCTCGCAGCATTACGAAGAAGAGACGTTCCACATGTCACAAGCAAAGTTACCCTCATGGCACGAGGTCCAGCAGCATCACTTTTATGCGTTATCATGCATTAGGATAAGCATGCCAGCTAACTAGACCGTTGATGTTATAGATTAGCCCTCATCCCCATGGCAAACTATCGTGATATGGACTCTAGGGTATCAGCATATCCTGACCTGAATCTGCCTGCGAGAGCATGCCTCACACTACTCATATAGTACGTACCTAACATACGTTATATAACACATGTTATATCACTCAGCCTACTGCTGGCATTAAATATCATCGCCATATATCTGGCCTATGCGTACATTGCTAGCAGTGTGTATAGCAGTCTGGACCCTGCTCGGTGTATTCCTGCTGCTAGATATAAGCAAGGAGTTCGCATTTGCAGATATACATAAATTCGAGGACTCGATAGTCGATGCAACTAACAAGGTTAGGGCAGAACATGGTCTGCCATCGCTGGTCAAGGATGCCATGCTTACGGAGAATGCGAAGAGGTACGCAATAGTCAATGCGGACAAGGGATTCATATCCCATAACCATGAACCACTAACCTCGAGGATGCCAAGCAGCTGCATCTCCATAGGGGAGAACCTATACCAGGGAAGGGATGGTAGTGGAGAGGGCATAGTCAATGCTTGGATGAGGTCACCAGCACACAGGGAGAATATACTCGATGCGGAATGGGAGAGGATAGGCGTTGGGGTAGCAAGGATAGGAAGCCAGATAGTGGCAGTGCAGTTGTTCTGTAGATAGATGAGCCAGTATCGGCCCATCCCGCTATGACCACCTTTTCTTATCATTATCATCATCGCTGCAGTTGTATTACACATATAATAACCCCCTCCCTGTGATTACATGGCATGTTTGAGATAAGGCATAGCGATCTAGCAGGTAGGATAGGTAGGTTAAGGACCAGGCATGGTACAGTGGAGACTCCAGCATTCCTGCCCGTTGTGCATCCCGTTAGGCAGGAGGTGGAGGTCAGTGAGCTGGAGAGGATGGGCTTTGATATGCTGATAACCAATGCGTACATAACGCTGAAGGAGTATGGTGATGTTAGGGATATACATGATATACTCAACTACAGCAAGCCGATAATGACCGACTCTGGAGGGTACCAGGTTCTGGTGTACGGCAGTGTAGATGTCGATAGCCTGACCATGGCCAGGTTCCAGGCAAGGATAGGGAGTGATGTTGCGGTACCATTGGACAAGCCCACTGGATTCGGTCTACCAAGGGGCAAGGCAGAGCAGTACGTTGAACTTACGCTCAAGGCTGCCGAGGAGGCCATGATGATGGGCGATCGATCGACCGTATGGGCTGCACCCATACAGGGGGGAGAGCACCTAGATCTGGTCGAGTACTCAAGCAGGAGGCTGCTAGAGATGGGGTATGAGTTCTTCGCCCTAGGTAGCCCAACCGAACTGATGGAGGCCTACGAGTTCTATACACTAGCAAGGATGATAGTCACTGCTAGAACGGTGGTACCGTTGAGCAAGCCCATGCACCTCTTCGGCGCTGGGCACCCTCTAACCATACCACTGGCAGTTGCCCTTGGATGCGATACGTTCGACTCTGCATCCTACATACTCTATGCGAAGGATGGGAGGTACATGCTGCCCAGTGGAACTGCATGCATAGATGATCTCGGGTACCTTCCATGTATCTGCCCTGTATGCTCAAGCACCGATGCAAAGGAGTTGAGGGAGATGAGCAGGGATGAGAGGATAGCAAGGATAGCACTGCATAACCTATACACAATAAAGAGGGAGGTAGATGGTGTGAAGCAGGCCATAGTAGAGGGCAGGTTATGGGAGTATGTTGTACAGAGGTCTCTGGCCCATCCAAGGCTTGCCGAGGTCCTACAGGTGCTGAAGGATAGCGCAGAGTACCTTGAGCAGTGCACACCAGTATTCAAGGATAGAGCACTCTTCCTCTCACTCCCAGTGGATCAGTACAGGCCAGAGCTCACGAGGTTCAGGAGGCTCGTATGCAGTAACGTAAGGAGCGACAGGAAGATGCTATTGCTCCTGAAGGAGCCTGAGGAGCACCCCTTCTACACATCCAGCAAGTACAGAAGTGTCAGGGCCGCAATAGATACCATGGCAGGGGATGATAACACATCCTCTCATGGCAGAGATAATGCTGGCAGTGTACAGATAGCATACTACTCCCCATTCCTTGGAGTAGTGCCCGAAGAGTTATCCGATCTCTACCCTGCATCGCACACGGTCAGGGTAAGACATGGACTGGTCTATGATGAGTTCCCAACAATGCTGGAGGCGATAGTGCAGTTTGTAAGGAGCAATGGGTTCAGTAAGGTACTTGTGGAGGTCGATGATGAGTCTATCAGATCGCTCAGAATGGTCAGGGATGCATTGCAGGGGGTTGATGTTGAGTATGTGAATAGCGATGAGCTCATAGAGTGCCTATCGAGATCGAGAGGCGGATGAGTAACCATATGGGATGCGGTACCCCCTAAGCAGGAGGTTACACCATACATATCATCCTCATGTACTGCTCATGCCTCAGCCAGCCCACCACCACATGCACATCCACATACACAGACATAGGCATCTTCATGTGCTATCTTCCGTCAGGTGTTGATATGTTCTGAGGATGGATGTATTCACAGGCAACAGATACAGGCCATCATTCCCTTCTCATAACTAGTATATGGACACCACTGTCGAGCATCTGCTATAATAAATAAATAAATAAAAGAGGATATATGGTCCTCCTTACCCTTCATCCCAGCCCTTGGTGAACCTTCCGAACTTGTGCAGTGGTACTGGCTGACCTGGTGTGTACTCGAGTGGCCTCATCCAGAATATCGCTGTGGTTGGGCAGACTGCTATGCATGCACCATCTGAGATGCATCTCTCAGGGTAGTGCACGAATGCCTTGCCCCTCTTCCAGCCCTCCACTGGCTTCACTCTCAGCACATCTGGTCCTAGCGCTGTACATATCTCAACACATAGGGCACAGCCTATGCATGTCTGCTCATCTATGTCTGGTAGTATTGCTACTGGCATATCTGCTCAGCAGAGCTACCGAACTAAAATATTTAAACTCTTTGCATCCCGTACAACGCTGTTTTATAGCCAGCTAAAAAAATAAATGAATTACTTGGTCATCCTGACCACGTCTATCTCGCCATTCTTTATCCAGCTCAGGAGCTCCTCGGACGTTGGCTTCATGCTGTGGTTGCCCTGTAGGTGCAGTGCTACCATGGCGTAGTTCACTTGATTCAGGAGTGGCTTGTACTTGCTCCAATCATCGTTGCCCTTTGCCTTGTTGCGTATATCTGCTGGCACCGAGTTCCACCACTCCATGAACTTCCTAGCCATCGTAGAAGGGTATACTCCTGCAGTATATTAAATTTTTGGAACGCTTCTGCTCATGAGTGGTAGATCACCACCAGCATTATTCAAAAGATTTTAAATACGCCTCAACCTCACCAAGGTGGTTGAGGGTAACGGTACTGGGCTCCGCAAGGGAGGTGGGGAGGTCAGCATTCCTGGTCGCTACCGATAAGGTTAAGGTACTTCTGGACTATGGCATACTGCTGGGGCATAGGAATGAGCCACCACTCTTCCCGATGCATGTGAAGCCAAAGGATATAGATGGTGTAGTGCTCACTCATGCACACCTGGACCACTCTGGATGCATACCATCGCTCTTCCTGAGCAGGGAGATACCAGTGCATGCAACCCAACCTACCATGGAGTTGGCCAAGGTACTCCTGCTCGATATGATAAAGATCTCTGGCTTCTATCTACCATTCGAGTACATGGAGGTCATGGGCATGATAGACTCTGCAAGGACGCACTACTACAGGGAGGAGTTCGATGTTGGAGACCTGAGGATAACACTGCACAACGCTGGTCATATAGTTGGGAGTGCGTTCATAGTGGTTGAGCATGATGGTAGGAGGATGCTCTACACAGGGGATATAAATGCTAGGGGCTCGAGGATACTGGAGAGTGCAGATCTGGATGTTGGTAGCATAGATCTGCTGATAACGGAGAGTACGTATGCCATGGAGGATCACCAACCTAGAGAGGAGGCTGAGAGGCTACTCGTAGAGTTCGCCAACGAGGTAGTGGAGAGAGGAGGTGTGCTCTTCGTACCAGCATTCTCCGTAGAGAGGGCACAGGAGATAGCATGCGTGCTGAGGGCATACAACTTCAAGTACAAGGTTGCGATAGATGGTATGGCGATAAAGGCGAATGAGATCATGCTCAGACACCCCAGGTTCCTGAGGGATGCTGAGTTCTTCTCCGATGTCATGAAGTGGCTCAGATGGATAAGGGGTTGGGGTGAGAGGAAGAGGATGATAAGGGAGCCATGCGTTGTGATCTCCCCAGCAGGTATGCTGGTCGGGGGTAATGCGCTCTTCTACATGGAGAACCTTGCGGATGATAAGAGGAACGGTATAGCGATGGTATCGTACCAGGGAGAGGGCACACCTGGGAGGAAGCTGCTCGAGCAGGGTGTAGCAGTGATAGATGGCAAGCCCAGGAGGGTTAGCGCTGAGGTCAGGAGGTTCGACTTCTCTGGGCATAGTGGGAGGAGGGAGCTCTTCTCCATGATAAGGGGCATCAGGGGCAGTCCAAGGGTGTGGACTGTGCATGGTGATGATGATACATGTACAAGGTTTGCTGAGGAGATAATGGGTATGGGACTACAGGCGTATGCACCCCTTGCTGGAGAGAGCGTAGATGTGTGATGCTCTACATTGATGCCAGTCGTAGATCGCCCCTTGCCTGATCCACCTACCATCTACATCTACCTACCTACCTACTGATATCCATACGGAGTGATACGGTAACGCACCTTGCCCACTCCTCTAGCAGTTGCACGTACAGCATGGCCTCATGTATGCACTTACCCACACCTATCACACCATGATCGAGTAGCACAACCATATTTGCATGCATGCTGAATGCCTCCCCGACCAGCCTTGCCAGTGCCCTTGAGCCGAGCTGCCTGTACTCAAGTATCAACAGGTTTAGCGTATCTGGTATCCTCAATGGCAGCATCTGCTCAACTCTATCATCCAACCTGAATACGCCTCCATGCCCATCAACCTCCGCCAGTTCAAGTGTCTGGATCAATGCATGTGAGTATGGTGAGTGGGCATGAGATACAGCATTGATATCACATCTAACCCTGTATATCTCTGTGTGGAATGGCACCTCTATAGATGGCCTCAGATCACCCCTCAGTACACAACCCCTGCTATCTATGAGCACTAGATCATCCACGGTTAGATGTGATCTGGGGTAGCCTGATGGCGTTATCCATATCCCGTCTCTCAGCCTTACGCTGTGGTTGCCTCCCCCAGATGATACGTAGCCCTTCGAGAATAGCGTTCTAACGCATGAGACCAGTTCCCTCTTTACGTACTCCTCATCCCCTACACTGCATCTGCACATGCTACCTGACGATCCCTCTACCACCAAACTTTATCGACCTTGCATACCTTGCACCTACGCTCCTCAGCCTCTCAAGGGTTATAGGGTACCTTGCACCCCCAAGTACACTGGACATCACCTTGACCCTCGCCCACTCATCCATTATCTCCATGAATGCTCTAGCCTCGTGTATGCATGCGCCTATGCTGTACACCTCATCCCTGTGCACTATTACCCTGACGGGTCTGAGGGGTTCTCCCACGCTTGCACTTGCTATCGCCTCTGGCGAGTCATCACCAACTATCATTATATCACTGAGCACTAGCGTGGCCTCAGCATGCACCGTGTCTATCACACCATCCCTAGTCGCTACATACACGAGCGGGCTCCTAGCATGAAACACGGCATTCACATCCTGTCTCCTCCTGTATATGGAGAGATGCAGGTTTACCTCAGGAGAGTGCACATGATCACGATCATAATCATTACTATTATGGGATGATGTGTTATCCTCAACCTCTACGCCTGTTGAGAGACCCGTGAAGTACACCCTGCTGGAGCTTGGTAGTCTAGCACTCGCACCATGCCTGAGCAGGAGCAGGCCCTTGAGGTTGAGACCCCTGGAGCATACATCGAGTTCCCTCAGTAGGGCATCGGTACTGCTATGGCATAACCTGCAGAAGCTGTTACCCAGGAAGTAGATGGTCATGGTTGGCCCTCCTCATAACCTACATATCGAGTTTATCAGCCCATGGTCAGCCCATATCTTGCATGTACCCTCCTGGGACACCATGGTCGGGCCCTTTGGCGTAGACGGTGTGCACTCCTTCATGTAGAGCGGGCACTCTGGAGGATCGCATAGACCAAGTATGACCTCTCCACACCTTGCACCAGCGACGAACTCCTCTCTGGTATCCCTCCTCCTTAGTGAGTATCTAGTGCATGCATCGATATCCTTGTACCTCTCGTTGAGCATGAACCCGCACTCAGGTACCACCGCCACACCCCTCAGGTAACCATCCCCAAGCTCGAATACTCTCTCCATACTCTCCTGTGCAACAGTATTCCCCTCCCATGTCACTGACCTGGTATACTCATTCTCTAGCATGGGCTTACCATCCCTTATCTGCCTCAGCAGCATCAGTATGCCAAGCAGTAGATCTATGGGCTCGAACCCACAGAATACCTGGGGCTTCATCGTCTCCAAGAAGTACCTGTAGTAAGGCTTCATACCTGTTATGGTGGATGAGTGCCCAGGGTTTATCACACCATCAACCCCAAGAAGCGATGATCTGAGCACAGCACCAGCTATGGGAGGCATGTACCTATAGGATACCATGAGGCTGAGATTCCTCGGGATACCCTTGAGTACCTCGTATGCAGTTGGTGGGGCTGTGGTATCGAAGCCGACAGCGAAGAAGACGAACTCCCTATCTGGCTCCCTCCTGGCCTTGGTTACGGCATCGTGCACGCTGTAGACCAGCCTCACATCCCCTCCTTCTGCCCTGGCATCAAGCAGACTACCCTTGGTACCCCTGGCCCTAGACATGTCCCCATACGTGAGTATGCTCTTCCCTTCGAGTGCAAGATCCACCATGGCATCTATATCTGAAGCAGGGGTTATGCATACTGGGCATCCAGGCCCCGCCCTCACCTCTACGCTGCTTGGCAGCAGCGACCTTATCCCGTAGTGGGTCATGCTCCACTCATGCGAGCCGCATACATGCATGAAGAGTAGTTGCTCATCTATAGCCTCTGCATACTCGTGTATCCTCTCAACTATAGCCTTTGCTAGAAGAGGGTCCCTGAACCTCGATAGTACCTCACGTGCACTAGCAGTGCCTGTACTGCCCATTACCGATCTACAGTCGCCACTCAATCCCCATCACCGTCCGTACTAGTCATGACAGCCTCTCCCTGCCATCCCCAGTACCCTTTCGTGCAACGGCTATTGTGCCTAGGGGGCACTCGCCCGCTATGGAGCAACGCTCACACTTCCACATAAGGTTCTCCTCCCAGTACCTTATTGCATTGTATGCCTCATCCACATCGAGTACCTGAATGGCATAACCAGCATGCACGAGCACGTAATCCCCTACCTTGACGCTCGAAGCCAACTCCGCTATATTTATATCATCTCTAACAACACCAGCACCGAAATCGACCCTAGCATAATCCCCATCCACGCCTATGATCATACCAGGGAATGCTAGGCACATGCTCCTTGCCCACTCTACTCTAACCTCATATATAAAGCATGGACATGCTATGTACAATTGATACACTGTGGTTTAGATACCATCACTTCTATCATTCATAGAATGCAGCTCATGCACGTGAACTGGTACTCCTTTATCGAAGCCACATCCATTACCATCCATCTACATGCACCAATCTCCCCATCCATAACAGAAGTTCCTCATAGTACCAGTTCTGATGCACCCCATGTCATGTGTACCTACATTCGTGTTCATCCATCACTCTCTACCCATCCCCTCCTCCTATGGCATGCATATCCTACCAAGTAGTTCTCTATAGTATACCTATGCATGACTCCTCCTGCTCCAGCCCTCGCCTAGTACCTTGTTAGACGTAGGGAGTAACTGGTTATGTATAATCACCATCACCCTGAAGAGCATCACTAATCGAATGCGATGGTGATGATAATGGACTGTGCTGGACTAGTGCCACATATATAATAAAACCTTTTTATTGTATTGGAGGAGAGATTATGGTGTGAGTATGGGATGAATACATTTGTACTCTACAAGGAGGGGAGGGTGATAAGGAGGGTTGACATACTGGGCGATGGTGTGGATGAGGACGATCCTATAGTTAGGGCACTGTTAAGCGTTGTGAGGACCAAGGGCGATAGCGTTGTGTTCAAGGATATGGGTGTGAGTCTCAGAAGGGAGGAGTAAGGCCAGCATGGTAGCGGTTTGACCTGAGCGTTGAGAGGTGCCATATGGAATATGGATATAATAGGTTACTGGCAGATTACCAAACCAAGGATAGATGAGGGGATAGCAAGGCTGCTCCCCCTCTTCATAGAGAGGATGCCTGCAGAGTATGCTACGGTCCTGAAGGAGAGCATAGAGGGGGGCAAGAGGGCCAGAGGCACTCTAACATGCCTAGTATGCCAGGCACTAGGAGGCAGGCTCGAGGATGCCCTCCCCAGGGCAGTTGCGATAGAGTACATACATGCTGCGACCCTGATCCATGACGATTACGTTGATCTTGATACCGTGAGGAGGAGCAGGCCAGCCATATGGACCCTTGAGGGCTCGAGGAGGGCCGTGCTGTTCGGTGACCTGATCCTCTCATACATGATCAACATGATGAGCGATATGAGCAGGGATGATGCAAAGGCAGTTGCTGAGGCCATAGCAGCAGTTGCTAGAGGGGCATTCCAGGAGCCACTGAACCCATTGCTACTGGTGGATGAGATAACATCTGGCAGGTTCCCCTCTGGCCTCTACGATGTCATAATCAAGCTGAAGACTGGGGCGCTCTTTGGTGCTGCCTCCAAGCTCGGTGCTATAGCAGCAAACAGGCTCGATATGGGCGAGAGGGTATACAACTACGGCTCAAGGTGTGGAGAGGCATTCCAGATAGCAGATGATCTCAGGGAAGTGCTCAGGATAGTAGAGACTGGGAAGGCCAATGTGCACAAGATCATCACTCTAGTGCCAGCATGCCTCTACTACTACAGCGACTCGATCAAGGAGATACTGGATATGATGATGGGTAGGCATATAGACATAGCAAGCATAGTCCTTGAGCGTTGGGTACCACTTATAGAGCATATGAGCAATGATATAGATGTGAGGTTGAACCTTGCCCTCAAGGAGATAGAGGAGTTGGAGGATAATGAGTATGTGAGGATACTGAGGCAGGCACCGAGGCACATGGTGAGGCTCATGCTTGAGCAGAAGACCATAGAGACGTGATGGGGATGGTCTGTTGGATTATGAGCATGGATGCCATGGTATGCGTGGAAGGCGGTGATCATTCGTGAGGTTCGCAGTCATAGGTGCAGGGGTTGCAGGGAGCTTCCTTGCATCACTGCTCAGCAGCAAGGGTCATCAGGTTGAGGTCTTTGAGATGTACTCCAAGGAGAGGCACTTCCCCGTGTGTGCATGGGGCACGAGCAGGCATATGCTTGAGCACTTCTGCAGTATGGTTGGGCTGAACTTCTCAGAGTATGTACTGCATGTGGGCAACAGACTTGATATATACCTGCAGAACGGGAAGCATGAGCATCTCAGGCTTATAGGCCTCATCACGTACGATAAGAGGAGGTGGGAGCAGGATATGCTCAAGGGCATAACTGTCAACTATGGTGTGAGATGTACAAGGGATGCATTCCCGATGCACAAGTACGATTACGTGCTTGACTGCACAGGCTTCCACAGATCCATGCTACCCAAGCCAAGGGAGGATCTGACCATACCTGTGTGGGAGTACATGGTTGATAACCTGAGGAGGGATAGGGACTTTTACGTCATAGGCTACAGGAATGCCATGGGCTACTTCTGGCACTTCCCGCTAGGTAACGGGAGGGCGTTTGTGGGCTCTGGTGACTTTAAGAAGGTATACTATGGGGTGAAGGAGTTCTTTGAGGAGGAGCCAGAGGCAAGGATACTGATGAGGATAGGTAGACCGGTGAGGCTTGCTCCCCCAACCAGGATGGATCCTGTGGCAGATGGTAATGTCATAGGGGTTGGGGAGTCCATAGGCACTGTATTCCCCATACTCGGTGAGGGGATAACCCCATCACTCCAGTCAGCGGAGATACTGTACACTCTCATGGTCGAGGGTGAGTACAGCCCAGAGGCGTACAGGGCCATGCTGCACGAGAGGTTTGGGTACTACGATGATGTGTACAGGGTTCTGCGCCTCAAGATGGATGGCAGGTTCAGCATGCTCAGGCACTCGAGGCTGCTCTACAACATATACAGGCATATGAAGAGGGAGGAACTGAGGTACGGCTTCGAGGTGAACATGGACAAGTTCGTCAACCTCATCACCTCTATATAAGGCAAGGCTTTAATCTAGTGTGTATGTTCATTGTGGTAGCAGAGAAGGCCAGTGTTGCAGAGGCTATAAGGGATGCGCTACCGTACAAGGGGTTGAAGGTAACATGGGTTAGAGGGCATGTAATGGAGATGGATCTGCCCATGAACCTTAGAGCATGGAGGCTTGAGACCATACGTGATATAATGGGTGTCAGGAGGTTCAGGTACAGGGTGAGGGATAGGGAGAGTTACTCTAGGCTGAGCAGTGTATTCAGTGGCAGGGATTCTGTGCTTGTAATTGCTACAGATAATGATCATGAGGGAGAGTTGATAGGCTATGAGATCCTCATGCTCTACAGGCGTATTAAGGGCAAGGATGCAGAGTACTACAGGATGAGGTTCAACTCAACAGATAGGAGGGAGATAGTTGGTGCATGGAGCAGGCTCGAGGGTAGCCTGAACTGGAGGTGGGTTGGCAAGGCCATGTTCAGGCACAAGTTCGATCTACTCACTGGTGCAGCGTACACTAGGCTGCTGACCCTGAGCATTAGCAAGAGTGGGGGCAGGATGGCAGGTAAGAGCACTGGTGATGGTAGCGGTTGTAGTAGTAGTAATAGTAGTAGTAGGGATGGTTATAGCGCTGGTAGCAGCGTTAGTGATGCAGGAACAAGGCACGATCTCACCATCAGCACCAGTCACATAACAGGTACCAACACTGGCAGTAACTGTACGGGCAGCAGGAACAGGAGCAGGAAGAGGAGCAGGAGCAACGATCCAATGCTGATAAGCTGGGGATCATGCCAGACACCAACCCTCAACTTCATAGTTGAGAGGGAGAGGGAGATAGAGCAGTTCAGGCCAGTGGACTACTGGTACATAGATGCGCTCCTCATGTACTCTGGAATCCAGTTCAGGGCAAGGAGCACCAACATCTATGATGAGGTTCATGCCTCCAGCATATACGAGTCGTGTAGAGGCTCCAGCACTGCACTAGTTCTAGAGTACAAGGAGAGGGCAGTCACCATCCACAGGCCACTGCCATCCAGAACTGACGATGTGCTCAGGGACCTTGTAAGGATAACTGGCAGGAGTGCATCATACCTGCTCGATGTCATGGAGGATCTGTACTCGAGGGGCTACATATCATACCCTAGGACGGATACCAATAGGTACCCTAGAGGGTTCGACTTCAGCAGGCCTTTAAGGGCAGCACTCGATGGTTTAGGCATAACCCTCAACCCTGTACACGCAAGGCCGAGGAATGGGATGCATGATGATAACGCTCACCCCCCCATATACCCGGTGAGCCCATACCATGGCTCTGGCATAGAGAGGGAGGTATGGGAGTATATAGCAAGGAGGTTCCTAGCCAATGCGTATGCCGATGATGCTACACTGGTCAAGCAGCACGCTAGACTGGTCACCGCTGAGGGCTCCGTAGAACTCCACGCTGAGGGGCTGTATGTTAGGGATGAGGGATTCCTAGCAGTCTACAGATACTTCATGCCAGAGGAGCATAGGATACCAGTGCTGGTTACTAACAGCAGTGTAGATGTGGAATGGATCGATCTGGTCAAGGATAGAACCAAGCCACCATCCAGGTTGAGCGAGGCTGAGCTGCTTGAGATCATGGAGAGGCATGGCATAGGCACTGATGCCACCAGGGCGGAGTTCCCATCGCTCCTGCTCAGGAGAGGTTACGCAACCAAGGTGCGTAGCAGGTTCAAGCCAACGGCACTGGGCACTACACTGATAGATGCGCTTAACGCTCTAGATGGCAGGTTGGTTAATGCAGATACAAGGAGGATGGTAGAGATGGTTATGAGGGATATAGAGGATGACAGGATCAAGGAGGATGAGGCACTGAACAGATCCATCGAGTTGTATGATCATCTCCTATCACTCTGCATAAAGAATATTGGTGCTATAGCAGATGCTCTATCTAACATCACTATTGCAGGTAAGCAAGGAAGGAGATGAATCAGTGCAAGATGGTTAGAGTATCCCATCTGCTATAAGCTGTGCCTTGCTAGGGTCAGGGTTGTGCTAGTAGATGAAGAGCATATCATCAATTATTAAAGTGCATAGGGTACATGCAGATGGAGATGGATGTGGATATGAAGGTATTAAGGAGCAGGAGGAGGAAGAGGAGTATAGAACTCCAGTTTACAGATGATGGTGTACTGCTTATTAGAGTGCCATACAGTACTGACTATGCAACGATATACAAGGTAGTATCAAGGCATGAGAGATGGATAAGGAAGACGTTGAGCAGGATGAAACGGGAGAGAAGGGTCAGTAGACTCGATGATGGCAGATTCCTGTATCTAGGCAATAGCTATGGGTTGAAGGTCATGGACCTGCATGTAAACGAACCACTGATTCTGGTAAATGGCTGCTTTTACATATCCAGAGCATACATGCATGATACTAGAGCGCTATTCATCAAGTGGTACACCGATAGAGCGTATGAGAAGGTCAGTGAGAGGGTCATCTTTTATGCGGGGAAGTACAACTTCCGCTACAACAGGGTAAGGATAACCAACGCTAGAAGGAGATGGGGCTCATGCTCTTCCAGCAATAACCTGAACTTCTCATGGAGGCTGATCATGGCACCCCTAGAGGTTATAGACTATGTTGTTGTGCATGAACTTGTGCATACAAGGATAAGGAACCACTCAAAGGCATTCTGGAGGATGGTTGAGGCTGTGATGCCAGATTACGATAGGCAGAGGAGATGGCTGAGGGAGAATGGGCATATGTTGAATATATGATATCTATCTAACTATCAAATATAGTATATTTCCAATAGTTATAATATAAATGTGACTTTTCAGGGTAATTTATCATAATACTTATAGCATTCTAATTAAGAAATGTTTATTAATTTACTCTTAGAGAATAAGAACAATGAGTAAAGGGATTGAGGAGGGAGAATTTAAAAGATTTATAAGTGAAGATATATATAATAAGGCAGCGAACACTGGATCAAAAGCTTATAATGTAGACATGTCAACAATTAACAATCTAATAGAAGTGTTTCAAGGAGATCCTATAGATGCTTGTTTATTGCTCATGGTATATATCAAGAGGCAAGAGAAAAGGGGCGAGATACGAAGACCGTTTTCTCAACTTCTTCTACAGGATATTAAATATATGTATGATGCCTTCAAATCTGATAAAGGCAGGTTGGAACTTGCAATACGAAAATATCTAACTCTGGTGAAATGGGTAAAAGAAAGTAGGATTTCAAATGTCAATGATATTAACTCGTTTATAAATGCTGCAATAAGAGGTTGATAATTATGAGTAATTCTTGCATATATGATTTTAATAAATTTGTTGTTGATTATTCATTCTCCTTTATATTAAAGAGTAGTACGCCCATATCGATAGGTGGAAGTAGCAGTCTATTCGGTGTTGATAATGCTATTATAAGATTGAGAGATAGACCTTACATACCAGGAAGTTCCCTCAAAGGTACCCTAAGATCTAATGCAGAAAGGATTGCAAGAAGTATGTATGGCGATGATGAAAGTATCGCATGTAACATACTTGATCCTAATATAGAAAAGAAAAGAAAAGAAGCATATAAGGACAATTATCAACCATGTATTATATGTGAGATATTTGGAGGGTCTACTCGGGCATCTAGACTAAAAGTCTACAATGCTGAATTGATTGATAGCAATAAGAAGTTAACCGAGACGATAAGAAGAGTAGCAATAGATAGAATAACTGGTGCACAATCTAAGGGTAGGTTATTTGACATTGAATATCTTGTGCCAACACTAGAATTCAAATGGTCTATTAGGATTGAAAATATAGAGTTGTTAGCTGATAACATTGATGAGAGATCAAGAAAGGTAATAGATCTTTTTAACTTATTAATTGGAACCATATTACATGAGGGTATAGAAGTAGGAGGAAAAAGGAGTGTTGGATTTGGAGTACTAAAAGTCAAAAGGAAAGAAGGCAAAGAAGGAGAGATAGCAGAAGACGCTTTCAGAGTTAGTAAATATACAATGGAAGATGAGAAAGGTATTAAAATTATAAAAGAGAAGGACGTTACTAATGAGTATAGAAGGCGATTGACGCTATGAGCAAGTGGTTTACTCATCTCAAGTTATATAGAAGATTAAATCTTAGAGTCACGTATAAAACATTGTCACCATTACGCATAGGTAGTTCTAAAGGTAAATCTCTATTCTCACCAGTAGATCTACAAGTTATAAGAATTATGTTAAATGGAAGAGAGACGCCGTACATTCCAGGTAGCAGCCTTAAAGGCGTCTTTAGAAGCATTGTAGAAACACTTCTAAAATCCTACAGTGGTCTAGGGGCATGTGATATGGGGCAATGTAGTAATGAAAGAGGTGGGGGGGATGGTGATACACGAGATAAGAGATTGCAAGATGCAGTAAAGGAATATAATAATGGTAACCTCGATGCAAAACAGAAAATAATAGATATATTGAATGAGTACTGTTTAGCATGCAAGATATTTGGATCAAACACATATGCTTCACACATCATATTTACCGATGCATATCCACTAGGTAATGTAAGTATAGGTGTAAAGACGGGTATAGCTATAAATAGGAGGAGCGGTGCAGCAAAGGGCGGTGCTCTTTATCAGGTTGAATTTGTGAATCCTGGTTCTGTCTTTCAGGGCCTAATAACGCTTATTAATCCTCCAAACTATGTAACTGGATTAATTCTACACGTAATAGAGAACATTATAAACAGGAGTATGGTAAGGATTGGCGGATTCAAATCGAGAGGGTTTGGTAATGTTAATATAAATATAGAAGGAATAGATGGGATGGTTATCGACGATAGCAAGCTAAAGTATATCAAGGTTGGTGACGAATTGAAGACTCTTGATGAGTATGATACTAACGTTAGAATTGTAGAGAAGCACGAATTGATCAAGGAGTTCATTAGAGTGTGGGATGAATATGTATCAAAGCATGCATGTTGATAGAATAGATTATACTCCAAGGGATATACAATTAAAAGATAGAAAGACATACCTATTGGATTGCGAGCTTACAGTAATGCCTAACAGTTACCTATTGTCATCTGCTATACCTATACAGATTGAAGATAAGAGTAGTAAAATTCGAGAGAAAATAAAGCTATTAAGAGAGACAGCAAGACCTCTAGACATCAATGAGATAGACTCTCTAGCAACCGAGCTTGCAGCGTTTAAGAGGAGTAGAGATGTTAGAGAATTTTCAAAGATAGGCGATAAATATGTAATACCATCTTCATCATTAAAGGGTGCTATAAGATCACGGATAGAATACAAATTGGTACAGAAAGGCGGTCATATAAAGTCGTGTTATATAATAGAAGGTGATTTCTTTGAATATCAAGCAACCAATCATAGAAAGTTTTGGAGTGATG
>JANWZS010000005.1:0-45020 GCA_025054855.1 Candidatus Nitrosocaldus sp.
TGCCCTGTACCATACCCTGCTCCTAATGGCCCTGCTCTTGAGCATGGATAGCATGGATACGAGGCTTGTGCTATGGTCGTGATTATGTATATACATTACACTCTCTATCTCTTAGACAGAGATATTAATATTGTGCTGCTTGAATACCATAATGAATGTTATATAATTGGAGTTATAGAATAATATACGTATCATACGTAAGATTCATGCTGAGGATGACTCTTATTGGATTCTACAAGGAGAGGCATCATGAAGTTTGATGGTACTGTGATTATGATGTATTGTATATACGCTTTGCATGTATCATTGTCCGTATATGTGTATGAGACAGGGGATGGGATGTAATATCCTGTAGCATATAGACAGATTGATGAGAGAGGGTTGATGAGGCTAGATACCTGTTACTGGAATACCGTAAACCATGATGGGGAACCTCGATTTGGAGATGGTGAGTTATAGAATTCAGGATATCATATGCTATAGTTGTACGAGTTGGCGGAAGATGTTACACAGTGCGGATATGGGATGTTAGTGCTGCTAGAGATAACCAGTACAAGCACCACTATCTGAGCAGCCAATGGATACTATACTATAGATTATAGATACTGCGATGGATATAGGGAAAGTGTCATTGACCACATGCAAGCATTAGGCCTCTCTTTATATATCCCATCCAAGCATTAATACTGTATGCTCAGAGAGTTGAGGAAGAATATACTTAGGCTGCTCAAAGAGGATGAGGAGTTCAGATATGCAGTAGCAGGGCTGATAGGCTTGGAGGATATAAGATCGTCATTGAAGAGGCTTGACGACGCTGTTGCAAGACTCGTTGAGACCCAATCGAAGGTTGAGACCAGGCTTACTGGTGTTGAAGGGGAAGTCAAGGGTCTGAAGGATAGGGTGGAGAGGGTGGAGACCAAGATCACTGGTGTTGAAGGGGAAGTCAAGGGTCTGAAGGATAGGGTGGAGAGGGTGGAGAAGAGGTTCGATGGTCTAGAGGGAGCACTATACCATGGCTTTGAGCAGCTAGGCAGGTTCGCTGGTGTCAGCCTTGAAGAACTGGTGAGGAGCATAATGACCAAGAACATGAGGGACAGAGGAGAGTTGAAGGAGGGCAAGGCTATAACCTCGCTGAACATAGATGGTGAGGAGATAGATGTATTCTGTGATGATCCCCTGATAGTCGGTGAGGTTACAAGCTATGCTGATAGCGTAGAGGAGGTCGATAAGCTGATGAAGAAGGTTAACATCGTGAGGGAGAGGTACGGAAGGGAGCCAGCGAGGAAGATACTTATAATAAGTAGTGTGAAGGCAGATGCTGCTGAACCGATAGCAGATAAGGCTAGGGAGTATGGTGTAGAGTTGATAATGGGTAAGAAAAGATGAATAATTCTTACATCTGCCTCTCCCCCTAACTAAATTTTAATTATGCAACATAGCTACTTCTAATGATTCTGGTATCGAGGACCAACTCATTGACGTGGTGAGGAGAGGGTCTTCAAGCCTAGCGTTACAACCAACCTGCCGTTTGATGTGAGCTCACAGGGATGGAGTATCAACTAATGCAATAGTAGTTGGGTTTGAAATCTTATAATGCGTCTCTGATCTTGCAAGGTTACTATGCGATGACTGTAGGGAACTGTATTATAATGGTTACCCACCATTGGCTCATAACCCTGAGCAGATCGCGGGTATGGGATGGCAGAATGACTGAACAGCAGTCCGATGTATACTTACAGACATATGCACTGTCTGCTAGATGGTATGCATAGTGGTATGCATCATGGCCATCATCATTGCTAACTGCTCGTTAGCAATCAACCCACAGATACCTAACATACCCAGCGGATACCTTGGCAGCGACCTCGTAGATGTATAGCATGGCATCCATCAAGGTTGAAGCCTACATGCTGTATCGCACAGTTAGTTATACCGTACATGATGTTGTCCCTACTTCCTTGGTTGACATGCTGAATTCATACATAGCCATCTATAGATCCTCTAGTACCTTCGCTGCTGGTTACCTCCTCCATACCAGACCCCGGGTTGTACCTTGATGCATCTACACCACACTGTATGAGCTACCATTGCGCCATCCATGCACCTCCTCCTCATGGTCACTACCCTAAGGGTTCCATGCTGAACCATTACACAGCATCTAGCACGAGAACCTTCTCCTCCTCCCCTATCCACTCCCTGATATCCTTGCAGGTCTATCCATCTCCCCTCTGTCCTCCAGCAACGATACGCCCTTGGAGAACCTCGCCATGGCCTACTCAACGCAACGCTCAAGCATCCCGCTCCAGTTCATGTGCCTAACCTATCCATCATAGCCTTCAGATTCCTGTCCATCATGAAGAAGCTCACTACCCACCATCCATCTATCCTGTAATACAAATATAACTAACATGTATCACGAACCAACACGCTACTACCCCGCCATCATGAACTCCTTTATGCCAGATACTATGAACTCTATGGCTATACCTGCTATGAGTATAGCCATGACCCTCGAGACTATGAGCGAGCCTAGGCTACCCAGCAGTCTGTTTATGCGGTTTATGAAGCTGAATGTTAGCATGGTGAAGGCAAGTGCTATGGCTACAGAGAGCATGGTTAGGGGGATGCCATGCCTTTCAAGGGAGATTATGGTGGTGGTTATCGCCCCTGGGCCGACGAGCAGTGGAAAGGCCAACGGCACTGCCCCGATGCTTATATCATCGCCCTTCAACTCCCATCCCTTGAGGAGCAACTGCAACGAGATGAGGAGCAGGAGCAGTCCCCCTGCCACACTGAACCCTGCTAACGATATATCGAAGAGATCGAGTATGTAGTGCCCTGCCAAGGCGAATGTGAGTAGTAGGCCAGATGCGGTGTATATAGTGCTCCTGATCACCCTCCTGCTCTGCTCACTGCTCATGTTGGATGTCAGCGATGCCATCAATGGTACCAGCCCTATGGGGTCCATGACTATGAAGAGCGATACGCTGACCCTTATAAGATCATCCGTGTTTATGATAGGATCGCTCATGCATCCAAGACCATGCACGGATATTTAAATGATCGACATTAGGAGAGTATAAGCGAGCCTTACTCGAATATGCAAGAATAAATTAGGATGGGATGATGGTGGTAGTAGTAGTGGCAATATAGTGCTGCACTATCTAGCCTATAACCGCTCTAAGCATAGATGTTACAGAGTCCGTGACCATCTCACTTGCTGGCTGCAGTATTATACCTACCATCAGTATTATCCCAGCCAGCCCCACACCTATGGCCATGTTGCCCCGCCTGACCTCCTCGAACTGGTTCAGTCCCCTCCTGCTGGTCAGCTCATTGAATATTCCTATCACAACGAACTGCGTGAATACCGCTACCAGTATGTTAGTTCCTAACTGTATAACCGCCAGTATTATGGCACTCACTATCCTACCAGAGAGGAACTCTACCGTTATTATCGGTATTGCCTTCAGTGTTACTAGGCCTATCACTACTGCTACCGCTGCAAGCGTCACACCTACTGCGATGTTACCCCTCTTGAGTTCAGCGACCTCATCTATGTTCCTTGTAAGCCTAGTGAAGGCCATGAGCCCTATGTACACTGAGAGTATCGCTATGAACGCCGATAGCGCTGCGTAGACTATGCTTGCGAATAGGTTCACCGCCTCCTGCATACCCTATCACCCCTCCTCATGATGGCACATGCTGCTGAGTCCATACCGCTCATGGCATCATTACAATAAATGCAATATATAGGGTGAGTTGGACTTAAACTCTTATAATTCATGTTCAAATATTATCATTAACGATCGAAGCTTATCGACGCTTATTATAGTTGATCAGAGCGAGGCAAGGACAGATTTTTATTATGGTCGATCCAAATAATGGGAAGATGCAGAGGGAGGCGTATGTGGCAGATGAGAGGCAGCAGGCAGTGGAGAAGGTACTTGGTGCACTTGCAGATAGATACAATAGGATGATACTAACCTCAACCATAGATGAGCCCAAGTCAGCGCTCCAGATAAGCAGGGAGCATGGCATACCTGCAAGCACCGTGTACAGGAAACTGCACGTGCTTGAGAGGGATGGGCTCATCAAGGTCGATGGGTCTGTGATAGAGAATGGGAAGAGGTACTACCTGTACAGGAGCAATATAAAGGCCATAAACATAGTATTCACGATGAATACACTCAAGGTTGATGTTATACTGAACAAGGATATGAGGGGTAGTGCGTACTGGTAGGTGGGAGTTACACTGACTATACAATTTCTGTAGGCTATGTATTAGTAGTGCTTACACAGTATATTACCCTTACTTACCCATCATCATCCCTATCCTTCCAGAACCTGCCCTTGTAGAATGCTGTGAATGGGCACCCGTAGCATGCACCTCCATTATCTATATAGTACTCACATCTACCGCACGGTACATCGTTGCATGGGAGGTCGTACCTATCCTTCCTCCCCTCCTCCCCGTGATCTGCTCTACTCCCACCATCTGCTATCATACATATACCCTTCTGCAGGTTGGTTATCCTCCTCACTAGAGTACTCGTGATGTTGGTATCCCTCCTTATATGCTTGGTTACGCAGTACTCCACCTGCCTGCCCTCCCCAGCCATAATCATCCCAACCCTATCATCCTCATCCGCAAGGCAGAAGATGTTTACCATGCATGGACAGTACCTGAACTTCTCCATTATAGCATCTCTATGCTCTGTATGCACATCTATGCTCACCAACTCCAGCCCAAGGTCTGATGGGTTGATTATCATGCAACCCCTGCTTATAACACCCATCTCCCTGAGCCTGCTCAGCCTAGTTGATATTGCTGCTTGGGTGAGCCCAACCTTCTCGGCAAGTTTAACCTGTGTTATATCTGGATCCCTGTATATTATGCCCATTATCCTTCTATCTATCTCATCCAGTCTACCAGATCTACCAGATCTACCCATGAGATCGGTTAATAAATTATAATATATAAATTTACAATACAGATTTATAAATTATAAAAAATCAAGTGTTAGAGGGTCTTCCTCCTGCTCAAGAGGGCGTCTAGGCAGCACGTGACGCTACCAGCAAGGCTCTCTATATCATCATCCCTGCTTATGCTGTACAGATCCTCAAGATCGAGCCTGGGCTCTACCACAAGCCTACCTTCCGATGCATACACTGTTGGTATATAATCCGTCAACTTGTATAGAGCATCTGCCTTGCCCTTCAGATCTGTACCATGCCTGTAGAATATCTCTATGCTCAACTTTGGTTTATGGTCTGGGTTGAGTAGCCCATGCGCCATGAGATCGAGCACAAACCTGAGATCTGTGTGAGGGAAGAGCATCTTGAGTGAGAGTACCAGATCACTGAACTGTTCACGTACACTATTCAGGTTCGCCTCCATGTATATAGTAATGTGCATGAAGTATAAAAATCATCCATCAGTAAATATAGATTATAGATTGTAGAGCATAGGTATGTAATAACATGAGTAGTAATAATGATAACAATAACGATAATCCCCCTAAATATTAACATGCATGTTATGGGTCCCATACACGGTACAGGTTGAATGGTTACATACTATATGTAAATTATGATGTGGTACTGCAGCACACGGTAGGCCCTAATACCCTGCAGAGCATGTACAGCTATGCTGGTCTAAGGATGCTATGCTATATCATGCTATACCTGTAGTCTGAACGTGGTAGTATGATATAATGCTTGAATCATGTATGTTGTGTATACGTATGATATGATGGTTGATATGATGGTAGTATGATAAGGCAAGAGATGGATGTGACCAACTAAATATACAGGCTCAGTAAGGTGAGTAGAGGTACAGCTTGTACGGGTCTCTGGTTACGGGGTCTATGAAGCCCCATCTGTACGTGTTGACACTGTACTCTACAAACTTTGCCTTTATCTCCTGCTCAAGCAACGCATACGCATCCTGTCCAACTATCAGCTGCCTTGCCCCTGCTATGGACGTTATCTTGGATGCCATGCTCACTGCAGGACCTATTATATCCACATATGACTCCTCGTTGCTCTTCCCGTATATCATGATGAGGTTCTGCCCAAAGTCTATACCTATCTTCGTGTACAGGCTTGGATACCCCATCTCCGTTAGTGCTGGGTTTATGGCATCGTTGACTGTGCCCATCATGCTTATAGCGCACCTTGCTGCAGTAGTACACGCTATGGTTGGATCGTACTCTGCAGGGAAGAACGAGAGTACTGCATCCCCTACGTACTTGAGTACATAACCCCCATGCCCTATGACCAGCAGGGCCATCTCCTGCGAGAAGACCTGGATTATCGTTGCAAGTATCTTGCTTGGGAGCTCCAGGCTCAGCCTAGTAGACTCTGCTATATCTGCTATGAGCACGGCCATCCTTAGCCTCTCATTTATATGCCTCCTCAGGAAGCGCTCGGATGACTTGAATGGTGCCTCTATCTGTGGCCCCAACCTCACTGTACGCATTACCCTAGCCCTTATACTCGCAAGGGCCTCACTCCTCACTGGCATGGGCATATCTGAACTCGCCAATACAGTTCATAGCACGAGTAAGGTTAATAAATATTATAACGATCGCTGGCTAATAATTTATAAACAGGATCTTATCATCTGTGAGAATTAACCAAAGTGTTATAGCCTTCCTCCAACTAAATTATACCATGAGCCTATTGATGAAGAGGGTCACAGAGGTTATGAGCGAGGGTCCAGTGGATGTGGTTGAGAAGGGGCTGAACGTGTTCTATGCAGCGAATGTGATGAGGGAGAGGGCCAGAGGGAGCCTAGTAGTTGTAGATGATGGTAAGCCAGTAGGCATAATAACTGAGCGGGATATAGTGAGGAGGGTTGTGGCTGAGGGCAGGAGCCCAAGTGCAACTAAGGTAGGGGATATAATGTCCAAACCGTTGATAAGCGTTGGGCCAGAGGCTACCGTTGCTGCTGCAGTGAGGATAATGCATGAGAATGGGATAAGGAGGCTGCCTGTTGTGGAGAATGATAGGGTTGTAGGGATGCTTACAGTGACAGATCTTGCAAGGGTGATGTATAGAGAGAGGGAGAGGAGGGATGAGATACTCGCTGCCATGGCAAGGTTCAAGGATCTGGAAGAGTTTGCGAAGAGATGAGAATGGGCAATAATTTAGAATGATAATGGCAATAATAAAAATAAAGAAAAGAAGATGATTATTTATTTCTGCTATCTGTTCAGAACCTCTTCTGCCTCAGCATCCTGTAACCTGTCAGTGCTACGAGTGGTGCAGTTACTGCTGTTATTGCACCTAGTATGCTCTCAGGTACTACCATGAACGTTACTGTGAACTCATACATGAATGTCCTGCCGGGCAGTGTATCTACTGCTACTGTCCAATCCCCTACCTTGTTGAACCCTGAGGTTAGACCAAAGTCACTCGCCTGTAGGTGCAGGCACTTGTTGGCTCCAGATGGGAGTGTTATGGGCAGCGCTGGTGTACCAACGTAGTTGTAGAATACATTGTCAGGGTCTATGAGGTGGAGGCTGGTTATCTGCCTTGTGGTCGATACTATGCATACGTATATGTCGCCCTGCTCGCCAAGCGAGTATGGTGTGTTCAGTGCTGCTATGCCATCTGCAGTGATTCCTGCTGGTAAAGGCACCAGTGTTGCTGCATATGCCCTCTGTGTGCTCTGTGATGCTATGGCTCCTACCACTGCTATCGCCATTACGAGGTATGCAATCTTCTGCATTACAATCCTATTCTGTGCAGGAATATTTAACAATGCATGTAATATAAGAGATGTAATGTGTGTTACATAACGAAGATTCTAGAAGATGGTTACAGACTTGATGTATAACTGCTTGTAAACCAATATCATTGTATTGCGTGAGAAGACGTATCCAAGGAGCTTAAACAGGAACCTGTCCACCACTGGAATCTGTAGTATCCATACAAATATTACCTATAGATCCCAATGTGATTATAATTATAAAAAATAATCTGGAATATCCTCGCATTATTGATTATCAGAGGCGAGAATGGAGCCAAAATTTAAATATATGTTAGGCGTATAATACAGCGTAGGGTGGTATGGTATGGGTGGTGTATGTATGATGGTCGAGATGGGTGCTGCAGGAGGTGTAGCAGCGCTGCTATCATCGCTAGCCATTGGCGGTAGTGGTAAGGGATGTGCCGCCTCCTACTCGCTCTATGAGCATATGATTACTAGCATGTACGGTTATCACAGTTACCATGCCACCCTACATGGAGAGGGGTGGAGATGTCCATAGCATCTATATCTGTTAAGGATGTGATGAGCAGGGATGTGAAGAAGGTGAGCATGAGTGCAAGTATAAGGGATGCTATAATGCTGATGACAACATCATGGGTAAGCAGTGTTATAGTACTGAACAGCAACGATGAGCCTGTAGGGATATTCACCGAGAAGGATGCGATAAGGGCGGTTGCATGGAATGAGAATGCGTTGGATACCAGACTGCATGCAGTGATGAGCACTCCACTGCTAACAGTAGATGGCACTGCATCGCTTGAGACTGCGCTTGGTATAATGGTTGAGCGTGGTATAAACCATCTTCCAGTCACGCATGAGGGGGAGATAGTCGGGATGATAACCAGCAGGGATATTGTAAGGTTCATAACGAAGAACAGGCTACTTGCACCAGAGGTGATAACGGAGGGCAAGGTTGAGATTGGTAAGCTGCATGATATGAGCGAGTATATGAAGGGTTTTGGTGTAATGGATAGGGTGAACATATGAGCAATGGATGAAGGGAGTTGACCCCTCTCCATTCATTTAGAGGCAAAGACTATTATTATTATTCGGCTCATCCCGAGTGAGTGATGAAGATACTCGTAGCCATCGATGGGTCTGAGCAGTCGTTCAAGGCTGCAAGGTTCGCCATAGACATGGCGAGGAGGCTTGATGCATCCATAGTGCTACTCCATGTCATAGGCATACCACAGTTCCCTCACCATCTGGGTTCGCTGGATGAGTACTACAGGAGGATAGAGGGTGAGGTTGAAGGCTGGTTCAATACAATATCCAACTGGGAGGAGAGCAGGGGTATGAGCATAGGAAGGAGGATAATACACAGCCACACATCGATAGTAGAGTCTATAGTGGAGTATGCGGAGGAGGAGGGTTTTGATATGATAGTTGTAGGTACTAGGGGTAGGTCGAGGTTCATGAGGGCACTGCTTGGAAGTGTTGCTCAAGGTGTGATCACGTATGCCAGATGCCCAGTGCTCGTGGTGAGGTGAGGTGAGGTGAGTGGGTGAGTGGGTGGGTGGGTGGGTGAGAATCAGGATGCAGGGAGAGGGTGGCAGGGAGTATTATGCAGTATGAATCGTTGTAACATGATGGGATGAATCGAGAGATATGTATGTGGTGAGTGAATATCGAATGAGTAGTTGCTGTAACATCCACCCTCATAAACTTTATATCATAACTCACACTCTAATAGTCAATGAGAGTCATAACGGTAGCAATAGTTACAGCGATGGTACTCCTACTAGCAACTGTTACCATCAAGTCGTATGCCCAGCAATCCCTCTCAACTCCTACCACACAGCCGTTCCAGATACCAGATATGAGCGAGGATTTGAAGGTCCTTACCGTAACAGGGAGGGATCTGCAGGGTAATACTGTGAGCATGGAGCTCATAATCAGCAGGGGTACAATGATGATGGCTAGAGGAAGTATGATGATGGACCCTATGATGATGTTTGGCATGCCCATGATGATGCAGATGATGATGCAGATGCAGATGATGGGCATGGATCAAGGGATGGGCATGGGTATGGGTATGGGTCAAGCACAGATGCAGCAGATGCAGCAGCAGATGAATGCTTGGATGAGGAGCCATTACATAGTACAGGGCGGTTCAATAGCAGTAGGTGACAGTACGTACATGATAGAGGTAGGGAATGCAAGGATTAGTGATGATGGCAGGGTGTTTGTCAATGCAGTGGTGGATCAGGGGCTGAACAGGAATGGCAAGGTAATGGTATGGGGTACACTGGATAAGGATGATGGGCTCAAGGGGAGAGTGCTCCTCTGGGAGGGTAGGACCCAACTGAACAATGTGAAGTTCACTGCAATTGGTAGTGTAGAGGATGTACTCTGATACACACCATCTCTATCTCTATCTCTATTTTTATATACTGAGCGTTGTGCCTAAGCGGGGTGTGCATTGACATGTGTGATCATACGATCATACAAATACAAGTATCTTGAGTAGTGTAGCAACTATCATCGCTGGCAGGAGTATCCTCACAACGTCCAGCAGCCTAGATGGTATACGCATCCTTGAGTTCATGTTCACCTGCTCCATCACCTCATCCCTGCTCATGAACCATGCTACGGCTACTGCAAGGAGCGTGGCAGATACTGCCAGGGCTATGGTGCCGAATACCCAATCGAATGCATCGAGCACTGGCATGCCAGAGATGCTCAGGTGCAACGGACTGTAACTCAGTGCAGATGGTATTCCCAATGCTAGTGATACCATGGTTATGAGCAGTGTGGCGCTCCCCTTGCTGAACCTGAACGTATCCTCTAGTGCAGATACAGGTATCTGGAGCATGGATATGGATGATGTGACCCCTGCAATGAGTAGTAGGAGGAAGAACATAACGCCTATCACGTATCCATACTCCATACCCGAGACTATCCTGGGCATTGCGATGAATACGAGTGCTGTGCCCTGGACATCCTCAAGGCCATTGGCAAAGACCATGGTGAATACCATAAGCCCAGAGAGGAATGCGACTGCCAGCACGGAGCATATTATGATGAGGGATGTTGCAACTATGGACCGCCTCTGCTCCCTAACGTAACTCCCGTATGTTGCTAGCACACCAAGCCCAATAGAGAGGGAGAAGAACGCCTGCCCTATGGCCGATGACCATACATGCGGGTCAAGTAACCTCTCGTTATCTGGCTCCGTATAGTACCTCAACCCTTCACCATCCCTGTCCATGCTGAGGCCTATCAGTGCCAGGGGTACGAGCATGATGAAGAGCAGTATCACACCGTACCTGTTGAACCTCTCAACCCCAGCCCTGAGCCCGCTCCTCACTATGGCGTAGTTGATGGCAACCACTGCGATGTAGGATGCAAGGGGGTACCATGAGCCCACGAACTCCTCAAAATCCTGGTAGTGGTTCATTATGCTCATAACAAAGTATGCCAGTATCCATCCCAGCACGACCATGTAGTAACTCAGTATGGCTATGGATACGCTTACCATGAAGAGTCCCATGAACCTGAACCTCGATCTTATCCTTGCCAGGGCTGAGACTATGGATGTCCTGTAACGCATACCCAGCACGAACTCAAGTACCATGAACGCTAGGCCGAAGGTGAAGAGCACGACTATGTATATGAGGAGGAACGATGCTCCTCCATTGGAACTGACCATGTAGGGGAAGCGCCATATGCTCCCTATACCAACGGCAGAGCCTATGGTGGTCAGTATGAAGCCTGTGTAGGAGCCCCAGACCTCCCTCTCCCTCAGCCCCCTGCCCTTGGTATCCTCACCCATCATACCAGTGCACACTGTTGATCAGGAGGAGGAAGGGGTACCATGACCATGGGCCCTAGCATAGGCTATATCACCTGCTACCCTCTCACTCGCATCTATCAGCCTCCTTATATCTATGCTATCATGCTCAACGCTTATGGCACCGAGTTTGTTTGGTAGGAAGAAGATATCGTGTATGCTCAGGAGTGCAAAGTGGTAGAGCCTCTGCATGGCAGTATCGCACTCTGCAGCATCCCTCGCACTCCTAACATCTGATATGTTGCCCTTGAGGAAGTGGGTGAGGAAGAGCGAGCCCATGCCAGTACTCTTGACCATTATACCATGATCGCTCATGACCCTGTCTATGCCCCTCCTAGCCTCATCGCCTAGCATCTCAAGCCTCTCGTAGATATGCTCATGCCTTGCCAGATACTCAAGCACCGCAAGCCCTGCTGACATGCTCAGCGGGTTCTCGGAGTATGTGCCCCCACCTATACCCACCCTATCGCCCTTGCCCTTGCCCCTCACATCTGCCAGGCTCATGACCTCGTTCAGCCCACACACAACCCCTATGGGTAGCCCTCCCCCTGCTACCTTGCCGAGTGTGAATAGGTCTGGCTCAAGTGAGTATACATGCTGTGCACCATGTAGCGATACCCTGAACCCAGTGACTACCTCATCCAGTATGAAGAGCGCACCACTCCTCCTAGCATACTCCTGGAGTGCATGGAGATAGCCTCTATCTGCAGGTATGCACCCTGCACCCCCAAGTAGGGGCTCGACTATTATGCATGCCAGGTCATCCCTCACAGTATCCAGTAACCTAGTTGATGCATCGATATCGTTGAATGGTAGAGCGATCACGTACCTCGACTCCTCCTCCAGTATGCCCCTGCCCTCAGGCTCATCGAAGGGGTAGGTCACTGAGTGCATGAGGTCCGTGTTGAAGCCGTGCCAACCCCCCTCCATCTTGGCCACCACCCTCCTCCCCGTGTATGCCCTTGCAAGCCTTATAGCGTACATGGTAGCCTCCGAGCCCGTGCTTGAGAACCTGAGCATCTCAGCCCTAGGCATGAGCCTGTTTATGGTCTCTGCAAGCCTGAGTGCATGCTCGCTCACTGTACCGAACATCGTACCCTCTACGACCCTCTCCCTGAGCACATCCACAACGACCTTGGGTGCATGCCCAAGTATCAGGCTCCAGTGCCCCATCCAGTAGTCTGTGTACGCATTACCATCGACATCGTATATGTACTTGCCAGAGGCCATCCTGGTGGAGAATGGGTATGGCTCGAAGTACCTTATGTTATGACTTGTGCCAGATGGTATGAGTTGTGATGCATGCTCGAAGATCTGCCTGGACCTTCTGGTCTTGGACTCGTAATGCCTGATGTACCTGCTTATCAGCTCGCCTACCTGCTCCTGCACACCTCTGCTATGCTGATGCATCTAATAACTCTTGTCACTTACCTGCAATAATAGATCATGATGATGATGATGTACTGGTAGTGGTGATAGTGATGTGCCAGCACACGAGGGTGTTGTGCTGGATGCGTGTGTATCATGCAGTTTGATTAATATATATGAGGCAAGGGGAATGATATGGAATGGCCCATGCAGAGCATGGTAGAGAGGAGGAGCATGGAGAAGGGCACCACAAACCATACGCCGTCTGGCTTGTAATAGCCATACTGATAATATGCACAGTAGTACCAACGCTACTCATACTCCTAAGCCTGCCCGAACTGCCCTAATCAGCATGATGCACAGGATGAGCATAGAAGTAAACGTTTATATCTTTTGGCTAGGATATAGTTAATGGCGTAGAGCGGCATCTGTAGGAGGTATGGAGTAGGGTACTCCATCCGATGATCTACAGATCTCCAATTACGCTAACAGTATGGGGATCCAACGCAACGATGTTGGATCTGACATGGGTTATGTATCCATGCAGTATTGGGTTATGCAGATGAGGCTGCATGGCCTGTACTCTTCAGGCCGACTCCGGTTGATCCTGCCGGACCCGACTGCTATCGGATTGGGACTAAGCCATGCGAGTCGACCCCGCAAGGGGTGGCGCACGGCTCAGTAACACGTAGTCAACCTACCCTAGGGACGGGGATAACCTCGGGAAACTGAGGCTAAACCCCGATAGGCCATGGTACCTGGAATGGGCCATGGCCGAAACCTACATGGCCCTAGGATGGGACTGCGGCCGATCAGGTAGTTGGTGGGGTAATGGCCCACCAAGCCTATAACCGGTGCGGGCTCTGAGAGGAGGAGCCCGGAGATGGGCACTGAGACAAGGGCCCAGGTCCTATGGGGCGCAGCAGGCGCGAAACCTCCGCAATGGGCGAAAGCCCGACGGGGTCAGTCCGAGTGGCCCTCGCTGAGGGGGCCTTTTGCCAGCTGTAAATAGGCTGGAGAATAAGGGGTGGGCAAGTTTGGTGTCAGCCGCCGCGGTAATACCAGCACCCCGAGTGGTCGGGACGATTATTGGGCCTAAAGCATCCGTAGCCGGCCTAGCAAGTCCCCCGTTAAATCCAACGGCTCAACCGTTGGGCTGCGGGGGATACTGCTAGGCTAGGGGGCGGGAGAGGCGAGGGGTATTCCCGGGGTAGGGGTAAAATCCACTGATCCCGGGAGGACCACCAGTGGCGAAGGCGCCTCGCTAGAACGCACCCGACGGTGAGGGATGAAAGCTGGGGGAGCGAACCGGATTAGATACCCGGGTAGTCCCAGCCGTAAACGATGTAGGCTCGGTGTTGGGCTGCCTCAGTGGCAGCCCAGTGCCGCAGGGAAGCCGTTAAGCCTACCGCCTGGGGAGTACGGCCGCAAGGCTGAAACTTAAAGGAATTGGCGGGGGAGCACCACAAGGGGTGAAGCCTGCGGTTTAATTGGAGTCAACGCCGGGAACCTTACCAGGGGTGACAGCAGGATGAAGGTCGAGCCAAAGACTTTACCAGACAAGCTGAGAGGAGGTGCATGGCCGTCGCCAGCTCGTGCCGTGAGGTGTCCTGTTAAGTCAGGTAACGAGCGAGACCCTCGCGTCCAGTTGCTACCATCACTCTTTGGAGCGGTGGGGCTAACTGGATGGACTGCCGCCGACAAGGCGGAGGAAGGAGGGGGCTACGGCAGGTCAGTATGCCCCGAAACCCTTGGGCCACACGCGGGCTGCAATGGTAGGGACAATGGGTTCCGACCCCGAAAGGGGGAGGCAATCCCCAAACCCTACCCCAGTTATGATTGAGGGCTGCAACCCGCCCTCATGAATCTGGAATCCCTAGTAATCGCGTGTCACCATCGCGCGGTGAATACGTCCCTGCTCCTTGCACACACCGCCCGTCGCTTCACCCGAGGTGGGCTTGCGTGAGATGGTGCCTCCTGGTATCATCGAACGTAAGCTCGCTGAGGGGGGAGAAGTCGTAACAAGGTGGCCGTAGGGGAACCTGCGGCCGGATCACCTCCTTAGCAAACCTTACCGCATAACCCATGCATAAAGGATACATAACCCATCTCTGTAATGCAAGGGATGATGGATGCAACCCTGTATGTGAGTACAGGGTGAAGGGCGTAGTGGATATACCATATCCATGATGATCGCCATGCATGGTTGCGTATGTTTCAGGATAGCTGCAAGGACGCCATCTGGTGGATGGCTAGGCTGGGGGGACGATGAAGGGCGTGGCAAGCTGCGATAAGCGCCGGGTAGGTGCATGCGACCGTTGATCCGGCGATCCCCGAATGGGAATCCTGCCCGTAAGGGCGCTCCCTTGCGTAAGCAGGGGAGGGTGAACCGCCCGAAAGGAAGCATCTGAGTAGGGCGAGGAGGAGAAATCAAACGAGATTCCCTGAGTAGCAGAGAGCGAAAAGGGATGAGCCCAAACCGAACCTGCTGCAGTAATGCAGTAGGGATGTGGGGTTGCTGGTGGCCCCCTTCAGTGGGAGTATGCCTGAGCATCAGGCCGAAGTGCCCTGGAATGGGCCGGCATAGAGGGTGATACCCCCGTAGGCTAACATGCTTGGGTATACGCTACCAGCGAGAGTAGCTGGCCTTGGCAGTGGTCAGCGAAGATGGGGGAAAGTAGCCTCCAAGGCTAAATACCTCCCCAGACCGATAGCGCACTAGTACCGTGAGGGAAAGCTGAAAAGCACCCCGGGAGGGGGGTGAAAAGAGCCTGAAACCAGATGGTTACAGACGTGCACCGCCTGAAAGTATCCGCAAGGGTACAGGGTGGTGCGTTCCGTCTAGAAACACGGGCCAGGGAGTTTACCCTCATGGCGAGCTTAAGCCTATAGGCGTAGGCGAAGGGAAACCGAATCCCCGCAGCGCAAGCAAGGGGGAGGGTCTGAAAGGGCCTCGAGTCATGGGGGTAAGGCTAGAAACCGAGCGATCTAGTCCTGGGCAGGGCGAAGCCGGGCGAAAGCCCGGTGGAGGCCCGCAGGGGTGCTGACGTGCAAATCGCTCCTCTGACCTGGGACTAGGGGCCAAAAACCAATCTAGCTCGGTGATAGCTAGTTCCCACCGAAGCGGATCTCAGTCCTCCCCGGGTGGAGGCTGCTGATGCTGTAGAGCACCGATGGGGTGGCAAGGGCCCGAAAGGGCTCACCATCCTTTCGAACTCCGAAGGTATCAGCACCGTAGAAGCCCGGAGGCGGGTTTGTGTGGGGTAAGCCCCACAACCGAGAGGGGAGCAACCCAGACTAGGGTTAAGGTCCCCAAGTGCTGGCTAAGTGTCAAACCAAAGGGCGTCCTCGGGCAGAGACAGCAGGAAGGTAGGCTTAGAAGCAGCCATCCTTCAAAGAGTGCGTAACAGCTCACCTGCCGAGCCCGAGGGCCCCGAAAATGGACGGGGCTCAAGCCAGCCACCGATACCCTAGGCCTCCCGCAAGGGAGTGCGGTAGGTGGGCGTAGGGCCTGGGCAGAAGGTGGGCCGTGAGGTCCACTGGACTGGGCCCTAGTGTAGATCCTGGCGGTAGTAACAGCATAGCCGGGTGGGAATCCCGGTCGCCGTAAGGGCAAGGGTTTCCCGGCAATGCGTCGTCAGCCGGGAGTTAGCCGGTCCTAAGGGCAGCCCCAACGGAGCTGCTCGAATGGGAAACTGGTTAATACTCCAGTGCCTTGATGGCATCGCTACCACCCATACCTGTAGCCTCAGGATAGGGCGGGCAGGGCTCTCGCCCTGTTTAACTCTCCGAGTCTGGGGGAGTCTCGTAATGAGGAGAACCCAGGCGAGGGAGGAATAGCCCTGCGTTAGCAGGGTCTGCTCGACTCCTGGGGACCATGAAGGCAGGTATGGGGAGATGCCATCAAGCCCGTACCGAGAACCGACACAGGTGCCCTGGTTGAGAAGACCAAGGCGTATCGGGTATACCGGAGGCGAGGGAACTCGGCAAATTAGCCCCGTAACCTCGGGATAAGGGGTGCCTGCGGTCTTTGCGAGGAGCAGGGATCGCAGGTCGCAGTGACAAGGGGGTCCTGACTGTTTAATAAAAACATAGGTGGCCGCAAGCCCGAAAGGGTGTGTACGGCTGCTGAATCCTGGCCAGTGGCGGTACCTAAAACCTGGGTACAACCGGGCCAAGGGCCGCTAAACGCCGGGAGTAACTCTGACTCTCGAAGAGAAAGGGAGTCGTTAAACTTGGCTATATGCTGGGAAGTACCGGTGAAGCTGTTCCCTGAGTAAGGGATAGCAACAGCAGAGGTACGATCAGCAGGGAACTATCCCCTATCCTTATAAGTGAAGACTAGTAAGAGATGGTGGAACGATGGTGCTCACAGAGTTCAACGATGTTGTAGATGCAGGGATACTGCCAGCGAAGGGGAAGTACCTCCGCTACTACCTACTAGGCATAGTGGATGGCGAGGGTTCATTCTCCATAAGCATAAAGATGCAGCCAGATACGAGGTTCGGTGTGGTTATAGATCCCCTATTCAAGGTAACACAGCATAAGAGGAATAGAGTCGTACTAGAACTCCTCAGGAGGACGCTCAACTGTGGCAGAATAGTGGAGAAGAGTGGCCAACCAGATATCCTAGAGTTCGTGGTCGATAACAGGAGGCATCTGAGGGAGAAGGTCATACCGTTCTTCAAGAGGTACAAGCCGATAATAAAGAGGGACGAGTTCGCCCTCTTCACTGAGGTGGTAGAGGCACTCGATGCAGGAGAGCATAGGGATGCGGAGAGCCTGAAGAGGCTGGTAAGAATGCTCTATGAGCATTCAAGTGAGAGGAGGCATACACTGCAGGAGATACTGAGAGAGATAGAGGATAGGGAGGGTAGACTCCTCAGAGACCATAAGCCAAGCACCTTGTAGGATTGTAATGAGACAATCCAAAGGTGAAGATATGGTCCAACACGTGATGTGTTGCTTAAGGTAGCCAAATGCCTTGTCGGGTAAGTTCCGACGTGCATGAATGGATCAACGAGGGCCCCGCTGTCCCCGCCTCCAACCCGGTGAACCCACGTAACGTGGACGAACAGTCCACGGACATCCATCAGGGAGAGAAGACCCTGTGGAGCTTTACTGCAGCCTGTTGCTGCGGTACGGTTGCGGGTGCAGAGGGTAGCTGGGAGCCTTCGAAGGTGCCTCTCCGGGGGCACTGGAGGCGCAAGTGTAACACCAGCCACCTGTGACTGTATCGCTAACCCCGCGAGGGGGACAACGGCAGGTGGGCAGTTCGGCTGGGGCGGCACCCCCTTGAAAAGGTATCGAGGGGGCCCAAAGGTTGGCTCAGGCGGGTCAGAACCCCGCTGGTGAGGGTAAGGCCAAAAGCCAGCCTGACTGGATCCCTAAACGCAGGGGATCCAGAGGGGAAACCCGGGCCTAACGATCCATCCAGTCCCCACTATTGGGGGCGGGTGGTGACAGAAAAGTTACCCCAGGGATAACAGGCTTGTCGCGGGCGAGAGCTCCCATCGACCCCGCGGTTTGGTACCTCGATGTCGGCTCTTCCCATCCTGGCCCTGCAGCAGGGGCCAAGGGTGAGGCTGCTCGCCTATCAAAGGGGAACGTGAGCTGGGTTTAGACCGTCGTGAGACAGGTCGGTCTCTACCTGATGGATGCGCGGTGGCCTGAGGGGAAGTCGCCCTTAGTACGAGAGGAACAGGGCGGCGTGGCCTCTGGTGTACCTGCTGTCCGAGGGGGCAGGCAGGGCAGCTAAGCCATCGGGGATAACCCCTGAAAGCATCTAAGGGGGAAGCCCCTCCCGAGAAGAGGCCACCACCGTTTAGGGGAGGGCGGCCATAGAAGATGGCGTTGATGGGGTGGGGGTGTAGACAGCAAGCCGCAAGGCGAGCTGTGAGCCCGCCACTCCCAATAGCCCAACGCAGCTATCCTGGAGCGCAATAACCATGCGTGGCGATCCATACCATACCCACTCCACTCACTAAATAAACTAACCCTTACCTACACTCCCCATACCCATACCCATACCCATAAATGACCAGTTCATCATCCATGGACTCTGCTGTCTGCTCTTCCCCCTCCTACAGGTATGTTGCATTGCGCTGCCAGTGATCTGAGTAGGGCAGTGATATCCTCTATCCTGTAATCTGCACCGAATGCCCTAAGGCAGCCCATCCTGTACTCTCTACCCTTGATGGTATTGACCCACACCTCGTACCTGTACAGTAGTCTGAAGAGTATGCTCAGTGATCTCCTCACATCATCATACTCATAATGCTCTGGCTCCCTCAGCATGGAGAGATCTGATAGACTCCATACGTCAGCGATCACATCCTCTCCCCCTACTCCTCCCCTTCCTCTTCCTCCTCTACAACCACCATCCAAGGCAGGGTCGAGTATCTTGGGTACGTATCTGTGCCTACTTATGAATACTGAACCATTATCCCTCCTCACCATCATACCGAAACCCCACAGCACAACCTCACAACCCTCAACGAGTATATGGTACCTGCTACTTCCAGCATCTGGATCTGGAGGCCTGTACCTCCTGAACCCGAAGAGTAGGAGCAGGTTACCATCACACTCTATATCCCTACCGATGTTCCATAGCATCAGGTCTATGAGCCTCTGCATGGATCTGGCATCTGCCCCTAGCATCATACATGCTCATCATACAAGCATGGTCTTGTTTGCGTGCAGGAACTCCTCTGCCTTGACTATAGGTCTCAGGTGCTCTACCAACCTCTCCACGACGTTAGAGTGTATGGCAACGAAGAGGCTGCTCTCATCGTAAGGTGTCCTGAGCCTGCTCGGTGTGCATCCTAGCCCTATGGCAACACCCTCCCTGCTATACGCCTCTGCCAGTATTGCGCATGTGGGCTTGCTCCTCACCCTGTACTCTATCCCTGCATGCTCTGCCGCATCCACTACAAGCATCGCCTGTGCTGCATTGCAGAAGAACACTAGCAGATCTAACCTGCTAGCATCCTCCTCACTCAACCCATCCACTGGTGTGTAGTGTATAACCTTGCTCCTTGGGAGCCTAGGCAGCCTAGCTATCTCATCCCTGCCTATCCATCCTATGCTGGTCAAGAGCATCACATCCTCATTGCTGAGTACCTCGCCTACCTCCCTTAGGCCGTGTGTCACCTTGCCTATACTGCACCTATGATCATCCTCAACGGTGTAGAATGAGGAGTCTATACCTAGCCTCCAGAATGTGCAGCTCGCTGGTGCATAGCCGGTGAACCTCTCCTCCATCATCATCATCATCATCTCCCCCATCCCTGAAGGCCCAGCACCCTCACTGTCAAGGCGTATAGCAACTGGGCTATTCTCAAGCCTCAATAGGGCACCTATATCCTTCAGTGCATCCGTCTTTACGCCCATCCCATCACCTCCTTAATAATCTAAGGGATACTTACTATTAAATATTAGTATGGATAACTTACATTAATATTTAAGAAGGCGTGCACCCATCTCAAGGTGCAAATGATTAAATTATTAATCTACCGATATGAGGGCGATGCTTATTGTAAGATGGGCAGAGCGTAACCGCTGCAAGGATGAATGTGGAGAGGCCAGATACGGGAGGAGGTTGGTGTGGCTAGTAGAGGTATGAGAGGTGTTGCTGCAAGTGATGGTGGTATGTGTAGGGTATCCCTGCTGGCCTACATGCTCAGGGATGATGATCCGAGCAAGTGCAGTGCAAGCAAGCTGCTGAGGTTCAACATGCTCAGGAGGGTCAGGAGGGTGCCATACAGGACCATACTGCTAGATCCATACTCTGAAATACCACTAATCAGGCACGATGCCTGTGATCGTGCAACGCTCACACTGACGCTGGTAGACTGCTCATGGGTCAATGCCCAGAGGGTATTCTCTAGACTCAAGGCAGAGAAGAGGAGAAGGCTCCCGCTCCTACTCGCAGCAAACCCAGTCAACTATGCTAGGGTGGCGATGCTCAGCAGTGTAGAGGCCCTGGCAGCAGCATGCTACATACTTGGCTACGAGGGTATTGCGCATGAGATGCTGGCAAAGTTCAAGTGGGGTGGCACGTTCTTGACGCTCAATGGTGATCTCCTTGATGAGTATAGGAGGGCTGAGAGTGTGGATGATGTTGCAAGGATAGAGCGTGAGTATCTAGCAGTACATCATCCAGACTAACAAGGCGTGTAGTTAATGATGATGATCTGGAGGTGGTATATAGAAGCGCAGCCTTGCATTATGGTAATCCCTTATCACCGTCCTCGCTGCCTCCTCCAGTAGGGGCTCGCCATCGCTCCTGTAGAACCAGCCCCTCCTCCTCGCTATCTCCTCCAGTATCTCGTAAGGGTTGGTGGTGCTTACACCGTACGCATCCTTAACCGCATCTGGGTTGTAGATGAGTGCACGCTCGAGTAGCCTACATGCTGGTTCTACTGGGTCACTCAACTCCTCAGGTGCAGCGCATCTCACAGCGTATGCTACAGGGTCTACATGCTCGATCTCAACGGGTAGCATGCCAGGGGTATCGTACATGTACAGGTTATCTGCTATCCTGAATGCCTGCACACCCCTTGTGTATCCTGGGCTCCCTGGCACCGGGCTAGTACCTGCACCATGCCTCCTCCTCAGCGCATTGATCAGGGATGACTTGCCCGTCTTTGGATAGCCCACAACTAGTGCCACACTCTTACCTCCAGTAACGGCCATCCACAGTGCCGATCTTGCGTGCATACGCCTCGCCCTGCTCCTGCTCCTCGCATACCTAAGCATCAGCCCCCTCAGCCTATCTATACCCTCCATACTCTTGCTAGATGTGCATATGCACGTCAACCCTTCAGCAGAGAACCTCTCAACCCATCCATATGCTATACCCTGTGGCACAAGGTCACACTTGTTGAGCACTACCATCAGTACCTTGCCCCTCTTGAGTACATGCCCCTCAAGCCTCCTGCTCCTGGTATACTCTGGCTCCCTAGCATCTATGACCTCAAGCACAATATCAGCACCATCAACCATCTTAGCGATCTGCTCCCATCTCACAATCCTCATCCTTACCTTATATACTGGATGAGTAATATTATTGGTGGTGGTGCAAGCTGGTGGGCAGGTCACCTGTGAAAGGAGGAAACTCCTCCCTCCAGGCAGGGATGCGGCCCAGCGATGGGCAGCCAGGGATGGCTGGCAACGGTACAGAAATGGCATCCGACCTAGGGCAAGATGATGCCTAGAAGGCTGATACTCCTAGGGTAGGAGTGAAACAACCGACCCGCATGGAGCAAGGCCAAACAGGGTCGATGATACCTGCCAGAGACCCAGGTAGGCCGCTCAGCCGAATCCTGCCAAGAACAGAAGGAGGGTTACTACCAGCATGCACCACCAACCATCTAACCAACAACCATGGGTAGTGCAATGGTAGCAACGACAATTAAAAATAAAGGATGATAGCTTCTACTTCTTGTTGGCTCTCCATATGACGAAGCCTGCTATTGCACCCATCATGCCAGCGAATGTCAGAAGTACCATCAGCGGGAAGTTACCTGTGGATGCCTGCTGTAACCTGCCCCCTGGATCGCTCAGATACACCCTGGCAGCATCACCGTGGTCATCCCTTATAGGCTCTGCCCAGTAGTATATATCAAGGGTAGCGCTTATTGGAGGGTCCTGTATGGTCATGTAGTATGTACTCCCATCTATTGTAGCCTGAGCGGATAGTATCCTTGGTGGGTGCTGCCCCTCCCTGATGCTACCCTCACCTGCACTCACCACTGTGACTGCAGGTGCTGGTTCATTGACGCCCCACTTCTCTGCCTCTGCCATGCTCTGAAGTGCGTTTATCAACTTGTGCCACTGTGTTATTGGCAGCTCGCCTATCCTCTCATAGTTCATCAATGGATCATCTAGCATCTCTGAGAACTTGCTGTCCCTGCTGAGCAGGCTCACAACCTCTGGATGCTTGACCTCAAGGTAGCCTCTGATGGTGTTTATGTCCATATTCACTGTAGTGCCATCTGCGTTGAGTGTTATAGGTACCTGCCCATTCACCCTGAACCCTCTCCAGTTGAGGTCTATTATTGCTGGCTGATCGTACAGTGCCTCCTGTATCACTATCCCGCTGAGTAGTAGTTTGAGCGTTAGGCTCTGCTGCATGGTAACCTTGATACCATCATCCTGTAGGGCAACGTTGTACACGACCTCCTTGACCTCTGCCACCCTTGCTGGTGAGCGTACCTCTAGGAGTGCTTCGTTGATCTTCTCCTTGAGAACCTCTATACCTGGACTACCATCGTTTGCCCTGAATATCACCCTCTCGTTGACACCAGAGAGCAGATCCTTCAACTTGCCCCCCTGGGGGTGCTCTATAGTAGTTACCCTCACTGATAGGAACTCAACACCAACCTCATTCTGTGGCGTGAACACCTGCGCAGTCCTGATCTGGGATGCGAGTGCTGAAGGCATAACCGATACCGCTAACAGTGCTATCAGCGATAATGCTAACATTTGGCGTTTATGCATTGGAGCTTATTACTCAGCTTCTTTTTATAAACTTTTGTACTCGATTTATCAACTAAAAGTTAGAGGGTCAGGTGTGTGAGAGCATACACCACACATATAATAATTGTAATACTAGATAATCATATTTTAGAGGGTACGTGCACTATTCAATATGCATGAGATGCATGTTGTGGTGCTCTCTGGTGGGACCGGCTCGGTCAAGCTCGCTAGAGCACTCTACAGGCTTGAGCAGGAGGGTAGCGTTGGTAGAAGCAACTGCGGCTGTAGTGGTAGAAGTGACTACAAGCATGATGAGCGTATACATCTGAGCATAGTATGCAATGTGGGCGATAACGTGTGGATGCATGGCCTCTACATATGCCCAGATATAGATACCATAGTGTATGGACTAGCAGGGGTACTGGATAGGGTCAGGGGGTGGGGTATAGCCTATGATACGTTCAACTGCCTCGCCCAACTGGCACTGCTGGAGGGGGAGCAGTGGTTCATGCTTGGGGATAGGGACATGGCCATGCATATAGTGAGGAGCAGGATGCTCAGGGAAGGGAGGAGGCTGTGCGAGGTTACAGGCTACGTATGCTCCAAGCTGGGCATAAACGCAAATGTGCTGCCTGCAAGTGATGACCATGTGGAGACGAGGATGGTGACAGATCGAGGGGAGATGCACCTGCAGGAGTTCTGGGTTAGGTACAAGGGTACCCTAGATGTGAATGGTGTAGTGTACAGGGGGGTGGAGAATGCCAGGGCGTGTGATGATGCACTCCATGCAGTAGAGGAGGCTGATACGATAATAATTGCACCAGCGAACCCTGTGAGCAGCATCCTCCCTATACTTGCAGTAAAGGAGTTGGGTGATGCCGTAAGGAGGGCGAGGAGTAGGTGCATAGCGGTCAGCCCAATAGTAGGCAGTAGCCCAGTGAGCGGACCGGCAGCGAAGTACATGAGGGCATTGGGCTACGATGTGAACCCTGTATCTATAGCGTGCATGTACAGGGAGTTCGCATCCAGGCTGGTTATACATGGGACCGATGAGCATTATGCAGATACCATAAGGGGTATGGGTTTGGATGTGTACACAACAGACATACTCATGGATGATGAGCATGATGAGCTTAGACTCGCATCGTACCTGCTCTCCATCAGATAGAGTTATTATTACTGGTTCATACTGATCCTGTAGTATAGGGATGAGGCTATGTGCAGTGATACCAGTTAAGAGCCTTGCCAAGGGTAAGAGCAGGCTCGCTGGGCTGCTGAGCATTGAGGAGCGCATAAGCCTGTCGGTTGCTATGCTGAGGGATATGCTCGAATGCCTGTGCTCCTCACCCTACATAGCCTCTACGGTGATAGTCAGCAGTGATCCGCTCATCAAGGGTATCGCTAGGGAGTTCAACACCATACTCGTTGAGGATGATGTGGAGCATGGTGTTAATACTGCAGTTGCACTTGCAGATTATATAGCGAGGGGGTACGATGCCAGTGTGGTGCTACCTCATGACCTCCCCCTGATAGATGCCATAGATCTGGCCATGCTCTACACCTCTACACTGCACAATGCAAGGTGTGTAGTTATAACCCCATCCAGCAGGCTCGATGGCACCAATGTACTGCTTAGGAGGCCCCCTGACATCATCAGCACACACTACGATGAGGATAGTTACATACTCCACGTCAAAGAAGCCCTAGCAAGCAATGCTAGGGTGAAGATACTCCTGAGCAGTAGGCTCATGTTCGATGTCGATGAGCCTGAGGATGTACGTGCGTTACTAGCAAAAAACCATGAATGCAATGCAAGGAGGTACCTGCTGAGTATACTCGATGGGGCCAAGAAGGGGAGTATATAAGTATAAGATGGTTATGGCGATGATGGTGATATGCTTGTAGTAAGAAGGAGGAGGTGATTATGGCGCATATGCACAGGTTCCATCCAATCCAGAATTCTGCGGTAGTGTTACTCGATTGTACAATACGTTACTGTCGTAAATATGCCAGTCCTCTGTATACAGTGCAGTCCTACTGCTACTGCCAGATCTTACTCTAGGCGTACGTGTATGTGAAGCTTATTCCGTGTAGTATGTAGAATAGTGGGAATTATAAATGGATGGTCGAGATCGACTAGAGGGAGGCTGACCATTCCAAAGGAGTTGCGCATGAGACTAGCCATAATCATACCTGCTGGTTCATTCTTCATAATCACCCCTTCAAGGGTACCAGATGAGGAGGCAATGGATTGGTTAGTTGGTTAGTTAGTTAGTTGGTTAGTTACAGAGAAGGATGGAAGCAGACTCGGCACTTGCTGAGAGCTACCAGTAGGATGCGAGAGCGTGTAAGGCTGAGGGGGCAGGTCGATGCTCTAGACATCCACTGTATGCCAAGAGGAAGACTACTGCAAGCAAGGTCATACTGAAGATCGTAAACGGTGACTTATGCACATCGAGGATGCTTAATGGGATATACAATCTACGCTCATCACCTCCATGAGTTACTAGATTCTCTACCAGAAGAGACTTACATTTTTATTGGTCGGTATGGATACTGCCCACATGCTGAGGAGCAGGAAGACCGTAGAGGGTCCAGAGAGGGCACCTCACAGGGCTATGTACAAGGCCATGGGCCTTACAGATGAGGAGATAGCGAGGCCGTTCGTAGGAGTATCACACAGCGGGAATGAGGCGACGCCATGCAACATACACCTAGGCAGGTTGGCTGAGTATGCGAAGGCTGGTGTAAGAGATGCCAATGGCACAGCAAGGATATTCGCTACGATAGCGGTGAGCGATGGCATAGCCATGGGGCACGAGGGCATGAAGGCATCGCTGATAAGCAGGGAGGTTATAGCAGACTCGATAGAGTTGATGGTCCATGCACACCAGTACGATGCGCTAGTATGCATAGCAGGGTGTGACAAGAGCCTCCCAGGTAGCATGATGGCCATGGCCAGGCTCAACATACCATCCGCATTCGTCTATGGAGGTACCATGGTCCCAGGATACCACGACGGTAGATACCTGACCATACAGGATGTGTTTGAGGCTGTAGGAGCATACACCAAGGGTACGATCACCCTCCAGGAGCTGATGGAGATAGAGAACCATGCATGCCCATCCGCAGGCTCCTGCGCTGGGATGTACACAGCGAACACCATGGCATCGATAAGCGAGGCTCTAGGCCTGGCGTTACCAGGGAGCGCAAGCCCCAGCGCAGAGGATAGGAGGAGGGCTGATGCAGTGTACAGTACAGGCAGGGCAGTCATGCAGCTGCTGGAGTTGGGCATAAAGGCCAGGGATATACTCACCTTCGAGGCATTCGAGAATGCTATAGCAGTGCTCAATGCTGTTGGAGGCTCGACCAACGCTGTGCTCCACCTACTAGCGATAGCGAGGGAGGCCGGTGTGAGGCTCACGTACGATGACTTTGAGAGGATAAGGGCCAGGACTCCGCACATAGCAGATATGCGACCAGGGGGCTCGTACGTCATGTACGAACTGGATAAGGTCGGTGGTGTACCAGTGATAATGAAGGAGCTGCTGAAGCATGGTCTACTCCATGGCGATGCATTGACCGTCACCGGGAGGAGCGTCAAGGAGAACCTCGAGAACATCACCACGGAGCCAGATGGCAGGATAGTCAGAAGGGTTGAGGATGCCATACATAGGGAAGGTACGATAAGGATACTCAGGGGTACCCTTGCTCCAGATGGTGCGGTAGTGAAGGTCGCTGGGATCAAGGCTACCATGTTCAGGGGCAGGGCAAGGGTCTTCGATGGCGAGGAGGAGGCCTTCCAGGCCATAAGCAAGGGCAGGATAGTCGAGGGTGATGCCGTGGTCATAAGGTATGAGGGGCCCAGGGGTGGGCCAGGGATGAGGGAGATGCTTGCCGTCACCGCTGCCATAGTAGGCCAAGGGTTGGGGGAGCATGTTGCACTGATAACCGATGGGAGGTTCTCAGGTGCAACCAGGGGGCTGATGATAGGGCACGTTGCGCCAGAGGCTGCGGTTGGAGGACCAATAGCACTCGTAGAGGATGGGGATGGGATAAGCGTAGATGTGGAGCATGGTAGGCTGGATGTTGAGTTGAGCAGGGAGGAGTTGGAGGCTAGGAGGAGGAGATGGAGGGCTAAGGATCAGGCATACAGGCATGGTGTCTTTGCAAAGTACGCAATGCTGGTAAGATCATCTGCAGAGGGTGCAGTGACCAATCCAGCGGTGTGAGGAGAGATAAGGATATAAAAATAGCATTGGTAATTAACAGGGCCATGGATGATGCTGATGCCGATACTGGTAGTGCTGGAGATGGTGGTGGTGAGTGTGTATTCTGCCTTATAGCAGAGGGCAGGAAGGAGGCTGCAGTAGTGTATGAGGATGGTAGCATGATGGCCTTCATGGACAAGTATCCGATAAGCACTGGACATACGCTGGTCATACCGAAGAGGCACTATGCAACCATCCTGGAGATGGATGGCAAGGATGTGGGTATGCTATTTGCACTGGCGCACAGGGTAGCAAAGGCCGCAGTAAGGGCACTGAATGCCCAGGGCTTCTCTATAGCGCAGAACAACGGGAAGGTTGCGCATCAGGTCGTGCCCCACGTGCATGTGCACATAGTACCAAGGTTCATCGATGAGGAGAGGAGCAGGTGGCCAAGCAGGAGAACAGCATCCATGGATGAGTTGAGGGCTATAGCCATGAAGATAAGGCAGCAACTGGATACCAGGAGTGATGGTGCTGATGCTGTCGATGTCGAACTCATAACAGACTGATCAACATTGGACCGATGTGATATATAGAAGAGTTAGTAGGATAACTTCGTATAGCGTGAGGATCAGTTAGTTGATCCTGTACCTGAGTATCGCAGCTATCTGGCCTAGGCTCTCAAGCATCTTCCCATCCTCCGTGCCTGACGATATAACCTCTACCCTGGTACCAGTGTTCATGGCCAGTTCATCGAGGTACTCTATGATATCCTGCTCATACACATCGTAGTCCATGCTGGAGCACCTGGTGCATGCCTTGCTTATCATCTCCTGCTTGACCTGTATAGCCTTGTCCATGCTCACTATCCTCTCCTCCCTTGCACCACACCTCCTGCATACGGCCTCTACCCTAACCCTCGCTATGTTGTCATTGACGAGAACCACATCAGCTATACCACCCTTGAGGGCTGTCAAGACCTCCTGCATACCGTAGAGTGCCAACCCCTTGCTGGAGTTTATCTCCTCGAAGAGCCTCCTTACGAGCCTCTTCTCCTCCATGAGCCTGTACTCCTTGAGTATATCCTGAGCCTTCTCTAGAGCCTCCCTCACCCCTTCCCTACCAGCATAGGATATGTCGAGCACTGCAAGGACATTCTTCTGGAGCCTGTAGTCTAGGTAACCGTTCTTGAGGAACTCATCCTTGGTCGGTCCTGGGCCAGCCACTATTACACCAACAACACCATAGGTATCTATGAGGAGTGACTTTGCATGCTCAGCGACCCTGTTGAAGTAATCGTTCAGCTCCATCTCCCTGAGCCTCTCATACCTCCTCGCAGACTGACCCCCTGCCCTATGCTTCCCCCCAACACCGGATGTCATGTGATCCACGACCTCTACCTTGTTCCCCTCCAGTATACCTATACCTGCCTCACTGCTATCTATCGCTATTATTCCTATCACCTTCTCCTCCTTGAGCATATCCTTGAGTATATCTGTGTGGAAGTGATCGTCACACCTGTAAAGGAAGATGTTCAATGGCTTTGGAGGCTCTATCTCGAATATCCTCACCACCTCACTCCCAAGGCCATTGGTTGGCAGTGCACCGCAGAATATCACCAGCCCATTCTCTGGCGTCCTGTTGTAGAGCTTGAGCCTCTGCATGGTCTTGGTCAGGGCATCTAGCACATGGTTCCTCGTGGAATCGGACTTTATGTTCGAGGCGGTACCGTACTCCTCTCTCAACGTTGCTATAACCTCGTGTATGGGCTTGCCTTGGGGTATGTAGAGTGAGATGAGCTCTGTACCCCTGCCCTTCTTCTGTGACAACTCATTCAGCATACGCTTCAGCCTGTAGAGCCTTACAGAGTCCGATCTGCCCATTACTGGCTTATCAGCCTCCACGCATAATATTAATTTTAGTAGGTGTGGTTGCTAGATAACACAGGTGTGCACTGTAGATGCTCATCCATGCTCATCATGCATATGCCCTCAGCAACCTCCTCCACACATCGAGGAACCTACCAAACAGACCACCAAATGCAAAGTTGATGACTGCAGAGAATGATGCCAGGGCGAGTACCTGCCACATCTCAAGCCTCAACACGAAGAGGTTGAAGACTATGTATATTGGTACCCAGAAGACTATGGATGCTAGAGAGTCTACTATGTAACGCCTCCTATCCTTCATACATCATCAAGCACGGGATTGATAATATGTATCTTGCACCCAGTGCATCTACCCATGCATGTTGCTGTTACATACCATCATACCTATTATAGTATGAGTATTATGTAAACTATAATTACAACTGCAAGTTATTCAATCATACTGTATGCTCCCGAGGCTAGAGTACATAAAGCAGGCTAGGATAAGGCTTGGGCTGACGCAGAGGAGGCTTGCTACCCTAGCTGGTGTGAGCACATCCATGATAAACCAGATAGAGTCTGGGAGGTGCAAGCCAAGTTACGATACCGCAAAGAGGATATTCGAGGTGCTCAACTCGCTAGAGGATAGATCATCGCCAAAGGTTGTGGACATATGCACTAGAGAGATAATAGGTGTGTCCGTGGATGACTCGCTCCATCATGCTATAGAGTTGATGCGCAGGAACTCGTTCAGCCAACTCCCAGTATTCGCCGACTCGAAGCCAGTGGGTATGGTGAGTGAGGAGGGGATAGTGAGGTACATCATGGCTAGAGATAACAACACTCTCGCTGGTGATGGCAGGCTGGTAACGAGCATGTTGAACAGAACAGATCATGCCTTCAGGAGGGGCAGGGGCAAGGGTCTTAACGAGTGCAGGGTAAGAGATATCATGGAACCAGCACCGCCCATAGTCGATGCCTCTACTCCAGCAAAGGCCATAGTACCACTCATAAGGTTCTCAAAGTGTGTGCTTGTCAGTGAGAAGGGGAATATAGTTGGTATAGTCACAGTTGCAGATATGTTCAAGATACTTTAGGCAGGGTATCTTGATTTTAATCATAGGCTTCTCGTGTGCACAAACCTGTCGATCACTCCAGTTTTATATATTGCATAGGCTTACGAGTTGTGATAGTGATGTTTGATGTCTCGTCCATGGGCTGACAGATGGCTGGAATCTCTTACCGTGTTGGTATCTTTACATGCATGCTGTACGGGATGGGATGGTGTATGCGTAGATAACCGCCCAATGCTGGTAGAGTGCACGCTGAACGTGCGTGCTATATGCCCATCCCTTAACAGCCCTTGACAGTCGTTGAGTAAGGTGCAAAGTATGTAGAGGGATTCTAGCAGTCTGATCTACTCCTGCCTCCATCTTGTAACATGTGAGCCTACGAGCACTAACGCTCCAGTGAGCAACACCAGCACAGATGTTGCCTGCAGCATCCCAGCCATGCTGGATGAGTACATGCTGGAATTCAGTGCATCTATGAAGTACGTCAGGGGGAAGATGTACGCTATGCTCTGCATGTACTCTGGCATACTCTCTACAGGCCAGAATGTACCGGAGAGGAACATCATGGGGAATACTAGTGCATTGCTTGCACCAGCTATGGCATGGGGCTCCTTCAGCACACCTGCTATCAGCATGCCCAGACCTGTGAAGCATAACGCTCCTATTGCAAGTACTGCCATGCTCATCAGATTGGGTGTAGAGGTGTTGAACACTGCCACTGCTATGCCTATCATCATAGAAGCGAGTACAAGGGCGAGTATGGTCTGCGTCATCATATTCGCTACTATCCACTGTAACCTACTCAGTGGTGTACTCATGAGCCTCTTGAGCATCCCTCTCCTCTTAAAGTCTGCTGCTATCTCGCTCGTACCTACTACTCCGTTGGTCATTATGAATGCAGCAAGTACAGCAGGGAGGTAGTAGTTAGCATTCCCTGCATGGTTCACATCGAGTGGGCTACTGGTATCGATCACATCCATATCCAGCATATCTGGTGCATCTATGGCCTTCTGCTGTACCCTAGCAAGTATGGCCACTAGCATACCATGGACATGCTCATACTCCCTATCCCTACTCGAATCCACCACGAGCAGTAGCCTTGCATCTGTGCCATCACCATCGTTGGTCATCAACGCATCTAGCCCTCGCTGCAACCCCTCCCTGCCAGAGATTATGCTCGATCTTGCTGAATCTGGTAGAGGTATAGAGGACTGCTCGAGGAAGAGGTCCAGAGTGGATAGCATGACCATCATCCTAGCCTCCATGCTACTCTCCATCATAGCGGAGTCGAAGCCCTTGGGTATCACGAGTGTCCTCTTGCTGGACTGCTTCACATACTCATACACATCCACATCTGGGGCGATGTGCTTGACATGGAGTGCATCATTGGCCTCTAGCACATCTATGAGGATTGAGGATGTTCTAGTAGGGGTGCCATTACCATCAACATCGAGGTTCTGCACGTACAACTCGAACCTATCGCCATCGCTGAACACCAGCGTGAGTATGCTCATGAGCATTATGGGGAAGAGTATGCTGAAGAATATGCCAGTCTTACTCCTCAACCAGTCGAGTAGCAGTGCCCTTGCGAGTGCGGTGACTGCGGATATGCTACCCATCGTTGATCAGCCTACCCTCCTCATCCATCCTACCTACGAGCCTAAGGAACGCATCCTCGAGTGAGGGGTTCCTGAACTGCACCTCCAACCCATCCCTTATCGCCATATCCACTATCTCGCTTATTGGAATGCTACCTATACCCATATCATCCATACTCAGCACTAGTGTATCCCCGACCACACCGTACTCCCTCACCAGGGATGCAAGGCCCTTGGACCTCGTGCATCCATGTATGACCAGCCTCCTGCCCAGCCCATACCTTCCCGCTATCTCGCCAGGACTACCAGTTGCCACTATCCTGCCCCTGTGCATTACCGCTACCTCATCAGCAAGGTACTCAACCTCCTCCATGTAGTGTGATGTCAGTACTACAGTCTTGCCAGAGGCCTTGAATGCCCTTATCATATCCCACACACCCCTCCTCGATGCTGGATCCAGGCCTGTCGTTGGCTCATCCAGGAAGATCACCTCTGGGTCGTTTATGACGGCAAGGGCAAGACCGAGCCTCTGCCTCAGGCCCCCAGAGAGCCTCTCGAACCTGATGTTGCTATGCTCCTCGAGGCCGAACTCCCTGATCAGCCCATCGATATCCCTGTGCCTATCATACAATCGTGAGAATAGCACCATGTTCTCCCTGACCGTGAGTTTATCTAGGGCCTTGAACTCCTGTGGCATTATGCCTATCCTCCTCTTTATCTCCTGCTCATCCCTCCTGCTCTTACCCACGCTATAGCCCAGCACTATAGCACTACCAGATGTTGGGGTCCTCAGGCACTCCAGTATCTCTATCGCTGTTGTCTTACCTGCACCGTTTGGGCCTAGGAGTGCGAATACCGTGCCTCGCCTCACGCTGAACGATACACCATCAACTACATTCCTGCCAGAGTAACGCTTCACAAGGTCCCTCACCTCTATTGCATACTCCATACCTATAACCTGCTCATCAAAGTATAAAGAGGTTTCAATCGTCACCCGTGCCGTATGCATCCATAATCGCTACCGGTGGAGCCTCTACTTGATACGATGATACAGTAATGCCTTAATAGCATCCCCATCTAGATCTCTGCATGGAGCGTGTGTATGCTAACCAACTCGAGGAGTCTATGCTCGGCAGGGATGTGGAGGTAGCAGGGTGGGTGGAGGATATAAGGGAGCTTGGTGCTATAGTCTTCATAATAGTCAGGGATGTGAGTGGAGGTATACAGGTTGTTGCAGAGCCTTCCATGCTGACCGTCAACGAGGGTACCAAGGTCACGAGGCAGAGCTCTGTAAGGGTTAGGGGAAGGGTGCAGAGGAGCAGATCGGTGCACTACCCTCTGGAGATAAGGGCTGAGGCGCTCACAGTCTACTCCATAGCAAAGCATCCACTACCCATAGATCCTACAGGCAGGGTGAGCGCATCGCTGGATGCAAGGCTGGATGCTAGGGCACTGGATCTGAGGAATCCGAGCGTTGCAGCGATATTCAAGTTGAGGCATCATGCACTCCAGATGATAAGGAGGGTGCTGGTGGAGAAGGGGTTCATGGAAGTCAATACACCGAAGATAATAGGGAGCGCAAGCGAGGGAGGGGCTAACCTGTTCAGGCTCACATACTTCAACAACAGACAGGCATACCTTGCACAGAGCCCACAGCTGTACAAGGAACAACTCACACTAGCCCTCGACAGGGTATTCGAGATAGCCTCATACTACAGGGCAGAGAAGTCGCACACCACTAGGCATCTCAGCGAGTTCGTAAGTGTGGATATAGAGGCTGCGTACATGGATGCAGATGGTGTGATGCGTGTTGCTGAGGAGTTGATGGTCAGCCTACTCAGGGAACTCAAGGAGAGGTGCAGCAGGGAGTTGAGTCTTCTAGGCTCAAGCATAGATGTTCCATCTCCACCATTCCCAAGGATAACGTACATGGAGGCTGTAGAGATGCTTAGGAAGGATCATGGTATCAGCATAGAGTTCGGGGATGATCTGAGCGACCATGCGCTCAAGCTCCTTGGGGAGAGTATCAAGGGCTTCTACTTCATAGTAGATTGGCCAACCAAGCTGAAGCCATTCTACATACATGAGAGGGATGACGATCCAAACCTGTCATACTCATTCGACCTGCAGTATGGTGCGCTTGAGCTGGCATCTGGAGGGAAGAGGCTACACGATGCCTCAAGGCTGAGGAGTAGGCTAGTGGAGCAGGGCCTCAACCCAGATGACTTTAGAGACCATCTGAAGGTATTCGAGTGGGGTATGCCACCTCATGCTGGATGGGGCCTAGGGCTGGATAGACTCATGACCGTTATATGCAATGTGAAGAATGTCAGAGAGGTGGTGCTCTATCCCAGGGATACTGAACGCCTCAACCCATAGCCAGTAGTGATACCATACGTGCATATGATACAGTATAACGTGGAAAATGTTATTATCAACTTATACATTATAGATACATGCCTTGTGCTATATGCGGTGCAAGGTTTGCAGAGCATACATGCGTATACTGCAGGAAGAGCGTATGTTCTGGATGCGTTGATGATGAGGCTAGGAGGTGTATCAGGTGCAGGGGTCTCAGATCCATCCCCTTGAAGGTATTCGTCAGGAGGAACCTGTACCTCTTCGCCATAGTCGCACTTGCATGGCTCTTCGTGGTCTTTCCATACCCGTTCCTCTTCGGCTACGAGCACTCGCTACATTATGCAGTACTCATGCCCATAATCATAGCGAGTGTGGCCATGATAATACCCCTGGTATTCCTGTTCAGGTCGTGGCGGAGGACTGGTGAGTGACTAGATGGTATACCTATTCTGCCTGCTGACTGATCGCTACTCACCCACCTCACCCAACCCCACCCGTATGCCCCAACTCCTCTACTATGGCATGTGCAACGTCCATCGTACCGCTCCTCCCTCCCATATCTGGCGTCATTATACCCTTGCTGAGGATGCTGCGTACACAGGCCTCTATCAGGGCTGATGCCCTGGCACACCTCTCATCCCCATACCTCCCTGCAAGCCACTCGTACATCATCCCTGATGAGAGTATGAGCGATAATGGATTGGCTATACCCTTACCTGCTATATCTGGCGCAGATCCATGCGCTGGCTCGAATATCGCATAACTCTCGCCTATGTTGGCTGATGGTGCTGCTCCAAGGCTCCCAGCTATCTGTGCAGCCTCATCCGATAGTATGTCTCCATACATGTTCATGGTCACTATGACATCGAACTCCTCTGGCCTCCTTATGAGGTGCATGGCACATGCATCAACGTACATCTCCGAGAACCTTACATCTGGATACCTGGATGCTACATCCCTGCAGCATCTAGCGAACAGACCATCTGTCCTCCTGAGCAGGTTGGCCTTGTGCACTGCCACCACGCTCCTCCTTCCATTCCTCCTCCTCTTCCGAGCGATCCTGAATGCATGCTCTGCTATCCTCATGCACGCCCTCCTGGTGGTGACCTTTATGGCTATGCTCGCATCACTCCCGATATCATACTCCAAGCCAGAGTATACATCCTCCGTATTCTCCCTTACTATCACCATGTCTATACCATCGCTGAGTGCCCTCATCCCTGGGTAGGCCTTCACTGGTCTTATATTTGCGTAGAGGTCTAGCAGCCTCCTGAGATAGACTATGACATCTGCTGCGCTCTCACCTATGGGTGCCTTTATGCATGCATCCGAACCCATTATGGCATCGAGGCTCTCCTCTGGCAGTGCCCTCCCATACCTTGCCAGAGCAGCATCCCCAGCCTCAACATCCACCAGCCTCATCCCTATCCCAAGCATGGAGTTCAGTGCATCGAGCACAAGCCTAGTAGCCCTGGATATCTCAGGCCCTATACCATCGCCATCTATGAATGCTATCCTGTACATGGCTACCTGTTGTTGTAGTAGTGGTGTGAGTTAGACCGTGTAGCCCTGGACCTCCCTGTTGCTATCCTTATCTATGCTCCTCTTCATCATTATCTTGTTCAGCCCGTTTATCATCGCCTGCACGCTTGCAACCACTATATCCTCTCCTGTGGCCCTTGCAGATGATATCTTCCCATTGCCATCCTCAACCTTGACGCTCACCTCTGCAAGGGCATCCGAACCCCCGCTTATGGCCTCTAGCCTGAACTCGCTCAGCCTTATACTCGCTATCCTATCTGTTATCTTCTGTATAGCCTTGAGTGCAGCATCCACAGGCCCAACACCAGTCTCTGCAACTATGTACTCCTTACCATCTATGATGAGCCTTACAGAGGCCGTGGGCACAACGTTTATCCCTGTGGTCACCACAAAGTCCATCAGCTTCACATGCTCCACCATACTCTGCTGGTTCATGACCTGGGATGCTATAGCCACTAGATCAGCATCAGTCACCTGCTTCCCCTTATCCCCCAACTCCTTGACCCTTGCCACTATCTGCCTCAACTGCTCCTGCTCCGGCCTTATGCCGTACTCCGCAAGCATCGCTGCTATACCATGCATACCAGCATGCTTCCCCGCCTCAAGCCATCTCTTCCTCCCCACGAGTTCAGGGCTGATGGGTTCGTAGCATAGTGGGTTGGAGAGCACTCCATGGGTATGTATCCCAGACTCGTGACCGAATGCGTTCTCACCCACTATGGCCTTGTTGGGCTGCACTATTATCCCTGTCAGGCTTGCAACGAGCTTGGATGTCTCGTACAATAGCCTGGTGTTTATCCTGGTCCTCTTGTTGTAGAGGCAGTGCAGTGCCATGACGAACTCCTCCAGGGAAGCGTTCCCCGCCCTCTCCCCCAGCCCGTTTATGGTTACGTGTGCACACTCTGCCCCAGCCTCTACAGCTGCTATGGAGTTTGCCACAGCGAGACCAAAGTCGTCGTGGCAGTGTATGCTTATTGGGATGCTCACCGTGCTCTTCAGCTCGCTTATCAGCGAGTATATGTACCTTGGGGTAGCATAGCCTACGGTATCTGGCACATCTATCCTGTCTGCACCAGCATCGGCAACTGCCTTGTACACCTGCTTGAGGTACTCCCTCTCACTCCTCGTAGCATCTTCAGCAGAGAACTCAACGTATAGGCCATGGGCCTTGCAGTACTCTACCGCCTCTACAGCCTTCCTCAACGCCTCCTCCCTGGAGATCCTCAACTTGTACTGCAGGTGTATATCCGAGGTTGCTATGAACGTGTGCACATACCTCACACCACAGTCTATCGCAGCATCTATATCCCTCCTGTCTGTCCTTGCTAGAACCGAGACCTCGCTCCTCAGCCCCTGCTTCACTATCATCTTCACAGCCTCCCTCTCGCCAGATGAGACTATGGGGAACCCAGCCTCTATCACATCCACACCCAACTTATCCAGTTGTATCGCTATGAGCAGTTTATCCTCAGGCGTGAGGGTAACGCCTGGTGTCTGCTCCCCATCCCTTAGTGTTGTATCGTATATCCTTACGTAATCCACACTGCTGGTATCACTCATGTACAACACCCCTAGGGAGTGCACATACTCCAGTCCTGGCCAACTGTATTATGCCGTAGTGCTCTACTAGAGCCTTGAACGCATCTATCTTGTCTGGTGTGCCAGTTATCTCCACCATCATCGACCTCTTGCTTATATCCACAACCTTCCCCCTAAAAACATTTACTAGGTTGGTGATCTCCAGCCTTGTGGTTGGATCTTCAGCCTTCAACTTTATCAGTGCAAGTTCCCTGTACACACTGTTATCCAATGGCAGTCTGATAACATCAACAACATCTATTATCTTCCTCAACTGCTTCACAAGCTGCTCCGTGGTATGCTCATCGCTGTTTATGGTTATGGTTATCCTTGAGAGGTCCTGCTCCTCTGTAGGCCCAACTGATAGCGACTCTATGTTGAAGCCCCTAGCCCTGAACATATTAGATACCCTGAAGAGTACACCAGGCTTATTCTCTACCAGTGCAGATATTATGCGCCAGGTCATGCCATTAACACCCTCCCTCCCTCCCTCCTTCCCTCTCCCTTCTTCTCCTACGCTGCCACTATGGTATCCTTCAGCCCCTTTCCTGGGGGCATGAACGGGAATACGTTCTCCTCAGGGTCTATCGGTATGTCTATGACCGTTGCTACATCACTGCTCAGCGCCCTCCTTATCGCCTTATCCAACTCATCCATACTCTCTGCCCTTATACCCTGTGCGCCATAGGCCTCCGCAACCTTCACAAAGTCGGGCATGCCTTTGAGATCAACACCTATCATCCTCCTGTTATAGAAGAGCCTCTGCCACTGTGCTACCATGCCCAGGGAGTAGTTGTTGAGCAGGAATACTATGACGGGTATATTCTCAAGCACTGATACTGCCAGGGAGTTCTCGGTCATGTTGAAGCTCCCATCCCCTGCTATATCGACCACAGGCACATCAGGTCTAGCAACCTTTGCGCCTATGGATGCTGGGAACCCAAAGCCCATCGTACCTAGACCTGTGGAGCTGAAGAACGTCCCAGGGCTTATCACATCGAAGTGTAACGATGTCCACATCTGGCACTGGCCCACCTCTGTGGTCACTATGGCATCAGCTGGAAGGAGTTCCCTCAACTTCTTGAGTGCCTTCATTGCAGTGACCTCCCTGGGATGGTCCTTGATGATGCTCCTGTAGTACTCCCTCACCTCCCTCACATGCCTCAGCCACTGGTTGCTCTCCCACTCACCCTCCCCCTTCCTTATCATCCTGCTGGCAAGCATCTTGAGCATTATCCTGAGGGAGACCTTCACATCACCCACTATACCAACATCCGCCTGCTTGTTCTTACCTATCTCTGCAGGATCTATATCTATGTGCACTATCTTCATATCCCTACCGAACTCATCGAACCTGCCTACTGAGCGATCTGAGAACCTTGAGCCTATGGCAAATAGAAGGTCTGCTTCAGTGACCAGCTTGTTGGCCTCTGCATGCCCATGCATGCCTATTGGGCCCAGGGAGAGAGGGTGGTTCTCTGGGAATACACCCTTGCCCTTGAACGTAGTAACTACTGGTATCATGAGCATCTCTGCCAGTGCCTGGAGTTCAGCGAATGCGCCAGAGATATGCACGCCTCCCCCAGCCATTATTATGGGCCTCTCAGCGTTGAGTAGTAGATCTATTGCTCTAGAGACTTGAGCAACGTCAGGCTCTATGTGGGGTGAGTAGCCCCTAACCTTCACTATCTCAGGGAATACCATCTCTGCGCTCTCCTGCTGCACATCCTTCGGCACGTCTATGAGCACTGGCCCTGGCCTACCACTCTCTGCTATGTAGAAGGCCTTCTTCACTACCTCTGGCACCTCCCTTGGGTGCATGGGCTGGAAGCAGTACTTGGTTATGGATGCACATATGCCCACTATATCGCACTCCTGGAAGGCATCCTTGCCTATCATTGCCCTGGGCACCTGCCCAGTCACAGCGATTATTGGGCTGGAGTCCATGTAGGCTGTTGCTATACCCGTGACTAGGTTGGTTGCACCTGGGCCAGATGTGGCAAAGCATACACCTGCCTTGCGCTTTATCCTCGCATAGCCATCTGCCATGTGTGCTGCCGACTGCTCATGCCTTACAAGTATATGCCTTATGCTGCTTGAGTACAGCTCATCGTATATGGGGAGGTTTGCGCCCCCAGGCATCCCGAATATAGCCTCCACGCCCTCCCTCTCGAGGGCCTGTACGAGTGCCTTTGCGCCAGAGATCTCAACCATGGATATCTACCTTCTTCCACCCTCCACCCTTATATTTAGGCTAGTGGTGGGCTCCTTGAATCCAAGAAGCCTATACCAGCCATAATCGCTACCATCGTGCTGGTTACCTTATACAGCATGTATGGATGAGAGTGTATGATAATTATAAATATTTTACTTGGAGGAGTAGAGGGAGGAGGCATGGGTAGTTACAGCAGTAGCGGCAGCAGTGACGATTATAATGATGATGATGCCAGTGCCATAGAGCACCTCATCCATAGATCCCTCTACATAGGCAAGAGCAAGGACATCTCTACCGTAAGGGATGTGCACCATAGCACACTCACGAAGTTCAGCGACACCCCTCCATACCATATGATGGAGTACGAGGAGGCTTGCCTGCACGAGGAGATGTTCTTCGCCAACGTATCGGATTACGATTACTCCATAGAGGGTATGAGGATAACCATGCTAGACTCAAACTCATCGGTAGCACTGGCAACGTTCATCCTTGAGTACAGGGGCATGGTGGTCGATGACTACAGCTTCACGGGCCAGGTCATAAAGGGGAAGGTTAGATGCACCATAGTATGCAGGAAGATAGATGGTAGATGGTACATAGTGCATGAGCATATCTCAAAGACAGGCACATAAATTGTTAGTAAACCAGATTAGGATCAAAATTATATATAAAGTATCGTTGAATGCTAACTGGGCGAGTAAGCATGAAGGCCCTGGAGCATATCAATTCTGTGGATAACAATGGGCTTAGGTGGATAGATGTCAGTGAGCCCAACAGGAGCACGCTCAACGCACTAGCAGATGTATACAACCTGCACCCTTTGAATGTGGAGGACTGCCTATCGAAGATACAGGTACCAAAGATGGACAAGTATGGCAGCAGCATATTCATAGTGATGCACTACCCACTGTACAGCAACGGTGTACCAAAGAACATCCAACTCTCCATATTCGTTGGGCACAACTTCCTCATAACCGTGCACAAGGGCGAGATAAAGCCTATAGCAGATCTCTTCAATGCATGCAAGGTGGATGATATGCATAGGACAAGTGTGATGGGCAGCTCATCGGCCTTCCTACTGCACAAGATAATAGATGCGATAATAGATGAACTCCTGCACATACTCATCAAGATAGAAGGTAACATAGAGGATATAGAGGATCTGGTGTTTGCTGAGAACGTATCTACGATAAGGATAATAACTGAGATAAGGAGGGAGATCCTTGCACTTAGGAGGATAGTTCTGCCCTTGAGGAGGATACTCGCAGATATAGCAAGGGAGTCCCAGCAGTTCTCGAGCATGGACCTCGCACCGTACTGGAACGATGTCAAGGATCATCTGGAGAAGGCCATAGAGGTACTTGATACTGCTAACGAGACCATAAACATATACAAGGATACTGACTTTATACTGAGCACAGAGAAGACCAACAAGATACTGGCCATACTCACCATAGTATTCACGCTATCCATACCTGCAACGCTCATAGGCACGTTCTACGGTATGAATGTCATAATCCCTGGAGGAGTAGAGGATGGACCATGGATGTTCCTGGGCAAGTACACAACGTTCATTGTGATGGTGATGCTATCGATAGCGAGTGCGCTCTTCATGCTATACTACTTCTACAAGCGTGGATGGTTGTACGAGAAGTAGGTAGGAGTTTGACTACCATGAGATTCCTCCACCACATCACCTCACCTTCTCATAACCCCTCCCCTTCATTCCTGCTAGCCTTGCATGTACCTGTTACCATTGGCCTACAGAACATGTAATTATCTTCCATTACACACCAACCGATTTTAACTGTAGCATGGAAGATAGTGGCATGATGGAGCTGAAGGTAAGGGATGCGTTTGAGCAGGTGTTCAGACCGTTCATGGATATAGAGCCTGTAGCCATGCTCATAAGGGGGCTCCCTGGAGCAGGGAAGACCACTCTAGCACTTGAGTTGATGAGGAGTGTTAGAGACAGGTACAACTGCTTCTACATCTCAACCAGGGTATCCTACAACAAGTTGAGGAAGCAGCTCCCATGGGTAGAGGATATGCTCAATGATGCTACAGCGCTCCAGTTCGCATCGTATCATGCTAGGGGCAGGAACGGGGATGCTAGCAAGACAGATAGCATAGATCTAAGGCTGAGCACTGCAGATAACCTCCTCAACCTTGTGGTTGACAAGTTGGTAGGCAGCAAGAGGGCATTCATAGTGCTCGACAGCTGGGATGCGTTGGCGAAGGAGATACCACTGGATGAGAGGCTCAAGATGGAGAAGAGTATGCTTGCGGTTGCAGATGCGCATGATGGTATGCTGGTGTTCATAAGCGAGGAGCCAGAGATGAATACCCTAGCGTATCTGGTCGATGCGGTGATAACCCTTGGGAGGGAGGAGAGGGGTGGTGTGTGGATGAGAACCATGTGCATAGATAAGATGAGAGGGGTGGCGGTAAGGAGGAACAAGTTCGTGTACACACTACATGGGGGGCACTTCACTGTAGTAGAGACAGGGAAGGATGCAGGTTATGTATCCTCGCTCTTCCCTCCACTGGCAAGCAAGAATGGCTATGTATCCACAGGGAGCAGGGATATGGATGAGGCCCTAGGGCATGGCATAAAGGAGGGTAGCATAGTCCTGCTAGAGGTTGACAACAACGTAAGCATGCACTATGCAAGGATCATAGCATTAAGCATGGTACTCAACAACATAAGGAGCAACAGGCAGGCTATGATCATATGCGGGCAGGATGAGCCTCTGGTCAAGGTCTTGAGGAAGGTAGTACCATACTGTACATCATACGATCTGAGCAGGCTGATGGTATTCGCAAGTCCATCGCATATGCAGGAGCAGGAGTATGCTACAGCGTACATGGAGTTGAGTACATACGACAAGAGCAACATGAATGAAGGGGTGGTGATGAGCCTTATGGAGGATGTTGATGAGAGCTTTGCCATGCTGCTAGACGGTTACATAAAGTTGAAGGAGGAGGGGAAGAGCATGGTCATATACGCAAATATGATATGGAACGATCTGAAGGATGTTAAGCATAGACTCGTGTATACTGCAAAGGTGATCAGGAACAACAGGGATGTAGCGATCATAGCAGTAAAGAGCAAGACCGAACTTGCTGATGCTGCAAGCATGCTCGCTGATGTGCACATGAGGCTAGTGAAGGAGAACGATGTGCATATACTCTCCATAGTGAAGCCAGATGAGAAGGTTTATGCTATCATGCTAGATGATAAGGGTTATCCATCGTACTCGCTACTCCCGCTACTCTAGTTTGTGAATGGCTGATAGATAAGCCTCGTGCTTACGATAGGTAGGCTGCAACTGTGGAGCAGGTGAGTGGATGGAGATGATGGAATGATGATGTGATGTTATGTTATAGGTTCGACTGTCCAGATGGTCAAGGTCAACGACTATACCAATCTAGTATCTTTGATATACACGCCCTTACCCTCATCTACCCTGCCCACAACCATGGCATCCATACCATGGCTCCTGCATATCGAGATTACAGCATCCTCATCCCCCTTTGCTGTTATAATACACATACCTATACCCATGTTGAAGGTTGAGTACATCTCCTTCTCATCTATACCAGCATGCTTCTGTATGAGCCTGAATACTTCTGGGGGCTCTGGCATAGAGTCGAGTATGAACCTAACGTTATCGTTCAACCTGATGAGCTTGGTGAATGCCCCACCGGTTACATGCGCTATACCATGCACATCTATGCTCCTTATCACATCGAGCACTGGCCTTACGTATATCCTTGTTGGTCTCAGGAGCTCATCCACGAGGGTTGAGCCCAGTTCATCTATCCTCTCATCCAACCTGTACCTGCTGAGGAGCACACGCCTTGCGAGTGTGTACCCGTTAGAGTGCAGACCATTGCTTGCTATGCCAACTATGGTATCGCCAACTGCTATACTCTCACCAAGTATAAGCTCATCCTTTCTTGCTATACCCACGATGGTGCCTGCAAGATCGAACGTGTTATGACCATCGCCATCTCCATCACCGTACCTGCCTCTGCTACTCCTGCTACTCCTACCTCTCCTACTACTACTACTGCCACGCCTGCCCCTGCTCCTATCCTTCTCCTTCTCCTTCTCCTTCTCCTTCATGCCTTGTAACTCATCGGCAAGTAGATCAGGGAGCACAGCGACCTCCCCTCCAACTATAGATACAGATGCCTCTCTTGCACCATGGGCAAGACCATTCATTATCTCCTCCACCATCCTTGGTTCTGGTCTCCTCAATGCCAGATAGTCAACGAATGCAACTGGTGTAGCACCAACGCAGATTATATCGTTGGCATTCATCGCTATACAGTCTATGCCTATTGTATCGTAACGCTCCGAGAGAGAGGCTACTATGACCTTGCTACCAACCCCATCTGTGTGCATTGCCAGCACTCTCTCATCATCTATGCTTATGAGCCCAGCGTAGTGTCCATAGCCTGAGATTACATGCTCGTCATGCGTGCCTGCTATCATGCTACCTATCATGGAGTGTATCCTGCTGATCCTTGCTGTATCAACGCCAACATCCCTGTAGGTTATCCTTGCATCAGTATCATCTGCTCTACTTCTACTACCCTTCCTACCCATCAACCAGACTGGGATAGGAACCCTTGACCTCTATAAAAACCATTAATCGAGAATGACACCACTATATTTATTTAAGGATGATGGTATCAAGAAGGTATGAAGAGGGTAAGGGTAGTGGTTGATGGTGTAGTGCAGGGTGTGGGCTACAGGTACAACGTCAAGCATGTAGCAGCAAGGTACAAGGTCAAGGGCTACGTTAAGAACCTCGATGATGGGAGGGTGGAGATAGTTGCAGAGGGGGACGATGAGCAGATAAGCATGTTCCTCGATGGGATCAACATAAAGAAGGAACCGATACTGGTTGAGAGTATCGATGTTACGTATGAGGAGTACAAGGGCGAGTTCAAGACATTCAAGATAGTTGCTGGCTCCCTAGAGGATGAGATGGTCGAGGGGTTCAGTACTGGCGCCATGTACTTCAACATAGTTATAAACAAGCAGGATCAGATGCTTGCTAAGCAGGATCAGATGCTTGCTAAGCAGGATCAGATGCTTGCTAAGCAGGATCAGATGCTTGCTAAGCAGGATCAGAT
>JANWZS010000005.1:45120-49027 GCA_025054855.1 Candidatus Nitrosocaldus sp.
GCTTGCTAAGCAGGATGAGACTCTGGGGAAGCTGGATGAGATATCAGAAAAGATCGATGATGCCAAGAACAGCATAGTTGCAGAGATAAGGACGCTCAGGAGCGATATCAAGAGCATACTAGATGAGAGGTTGGGCAAGATTGAGCGTGATGTAGCTATGATAAAGGCAAGGCTAGGCATGGTATGACGAGGTATATGCTAGGATTGCTCTTATAACATGCATATACAATCTAAACTGACTATGGAGCGTGGGGTAGCCTATAGGCGATAATAAAATGTAGCGTATAACCACCTCTATATGACTTTATGATATGAACGACTGATCATTGAGGGTATAGGTAGATATGATTCCCGAGCAACTACTGGTATACGTGTACCTGCACCATGATATCCTTGGTAAATGATATACGCATAGGCTAAGTGATCGGCGAATATACCATAATCGCCCATCAACAAGACGTGTACTTCATAACATCCAGTACTATGGGATAGTTCCTTTTTAAGGATGAAACTATAGGGGATTATCTAATATACGGCTGGTACATGTTCCCTTCACATATTGCTATTGAAATCAGGAAGTATACCAGGAGCCATTATTGATATAGAGCCTAGTTAGGTTACCGTATACATACCATCCATCATCTAACCAGTCTCCCAACCCAATCCCCAGTCCATCCCATTGCTCTTCTTTCCCCTCCTCCCGCAGATCTACGTCTGCTCTAGCCTTCTATCTGTGGTATCGCTGAACCCATATCCCCAGCATCCCTAGCAGTGTACGCACGTAATATCCAATCACATATATTGAAATACTAGGCGGTATGGTACATCTAGACATGCTATTCAAAAAATAAAAATAATATATGTGGGTTAGAACCTCCCTTCTGCTATGACATTGCCTTGGACATCGTAAGCAGTGTATGCTACTGTGCCTCTAGCATACACCAGCAACCTTGCAGTGTCTCCAAAGCCTACCAACTTACCATCCTTGACCGTCAACTCGACCTCCTGCATGCTCAGCCTCTTCCTGTCCATATCCTTGCCCTTGGCAAAGAGTATCTTTGCGTCCTGGCCATCGACCTTGAGCAGTATCTTTGCTATACCCTTCTCAGTGAAGTTATCGAGCAGTAGTAGAGATACCCCTGGCCTCTTGAATGCCTTGATATTCTTCACTATATCCTCCCCTGTTATCCGTATTGAGTGCTTAACCTCAGAGCCCTTGTACTCTATGATCCTCTGCCTAGTCTCCTGTACCTCAAAGCCATCGAATCTAACAGTTATTGTGACATCCCTACTCTTGAGTGACTTGAGCAGATCTGATGCCTTTATTACCGTACTGAACTCTCCCTGTCTGAGCTCCGCTGTGTATATACTTGTGTTGTTACCTGCCTGTGCAACTATGCTTACTGTACCGTTTAGTGCGAGTCTACTACCCTTATCATCTGTTAATGAACCTGTTATGGTTAGACTCCTGCCTATCTCTATGCTCGATGGCAATGGTTGTACTGCGAGCAGTGTTGCTATAGTACTCCTCTGCTGTGAAATGACTATGGTGCCTCCACCACCTCCACCGCCTCCACCGCCTGCTGGTGGCGCTGGTGGCGTAGTCGTTACTATCGCTATACCCCCTGGATCTGATATCACGCCTAGATTTGGATCAAAGTCAAATTGTCCATTATCCTTTATACGCAGTGTTACTGTATTGCCTGAGATTGAGAATGTGTCAGGACCAGTGCCCTGACTGACTATCCTTACATCGTCATCGTCATTGGGATTTACCTTGACGTATAAATATGACTGATTTGAGCCAAGTGGGGGTAGTGAAGGATAGGTTATAGTCACGGTGATCGTATCATTTGGTGTAGTAGTGGCCGTGAACTTTATCATGCCATGGGGGAAGTTCACCGCTGTAACATTAGCGTTAAGTAATGATGAGAGTAGTGAGGTGGTTATTGACGATGGTACTGGTTGAGGCCCTACAGATGTGAAGTTACCATTGCTTACGCTCAGGATTATATTTGAACCACCAGCAACAGGATTGCTTACCGTTGCGCTGTTAGATTGTCCTACAGTGAAGGATTGAGATACTACAAATGTATCTGTAGGGGATGCTCCAGGTATATGTAATTTGGCGGTTAGTGTGTGCGGGCCTTGCGATAGTTGCGGTGATAACATTGAGGTGTCTATCTCACAGTCATACTTGAACTCCGATGGACCTGTGAAGCCTGAGGCGTAGCCGTAACCATAGCCCGGTATAAACGAATATGGCATGAATGCGTATCCATACACTCCGTTGATAGCATAACCATATGCGTTGCTGTAACTGTAAGGATTCAGCGCTAGCGACACTGCATAGGAGTAGGGGGTTATGGTATATGTGATGCTATTTGCTGTGAACGCAGTGAGTTGGAACTTCTTTATGGCGTTCTGACTAGACTGTAACCCGCTCCAGCCTATAGCAACAGGAATATCATTACCATCTATTGCAAGTTTGATCTGTGATGTTTCAGGTATATCTTCCCCCGCCCCTATCTTTATCGTTGTATCACATTCCAGTATACCGCCTTGCACTACAGTGCTAGGGGCTACGACAAGTAGTATCTCTACGGCACTTGCAGTAGGCAACAGTATCATACTAGACAGTAGCGATAGCCCTACTAGAGCAGCAATGACCTCTTTTATCCCTATCTTTATATTCATTTTCTCTATTACTCTTCCAAGGAGATATAAATAAATATTTCGGTGTGATTCACTGCTCTGCAGATTTAACTGATATTTCTTTCCAGAAACACATGAGTAATGATACTTTGCCATATATATAGAGTAATATACCTTGTTAATGCCTACTCAGGTAAATAATTCGATCTGCTCTATCTATCTGTATGCCTGTCTTGGATGGGATAAACCATCGCAAGACCCATGTGATAGAGACCCATTCTACCTGCTGCTTATATAGTTTGTCCTAGCTCAGTGTAAAGAGCCATCTTGATCTATATATCTATCTTCTACTGCTTCCATCGAGTCTTATACCAACTAAAAGCCTAGACCTGCCACACCAGTCTGCACGTTCAATCTCCAGACATCTGTTTATCCTATCCGCTGTACTACACGTAATAAGCATAAATTACACCTGTAGATTAGCCCAATCGTTACACCAGCCGATCCCTCCATGCTTGATGCACTTAACCATATGTTACACACAAGCATTTAGATCTCATATCTGAACTGCGGTACTTGCACTGATGGTATGCTAGTTACAGATATATACGAGATACCAGCATAGACTCGGTCGGATACTGGCAGAGTAGACTCCTATGGTCGCAACGTTAGCTGGTAGAGCTTATTACATAACCGTTGCAATCATCTCATCATGGGTAGATGATGTATGACCGTACCCCTGATACAACATATTAAGCAATGGAATAATTTAAAAAACCCCTAATGGATGCTAGATGCATGGGTTCAAGGAAGACCAAGCCTAGGAAGAACAGGCTGATGAAGAAGACGAAGCAGAACTCCCCTGTACCTCTCTGGGTCATACTGAAGACCAACAGGCGGGTCAGGAGGAATCCCCAGCAGAGGCACTGGAGGAGGAGCAGTGTTGATGTCGGTTAGTCCTGATGAAGAAGGGGTGATGTATGGTGAGCAGTGAAGGTGTTGAGGAGAGGGTCTACACGATAAATCTTGGCAGGGTTACCCTTGCACCAGATAACAGGAGGAGCAAGAGGGCGATCAACATGATAAGGGAGTTTGCTGTGAGGCATATGAAGAGTGAGGAGGTGGTTATGGATGAGGAGCTCAACGAGATGGTATGGAGTAGTGGTATGAGGAGCCCACCGAGGAGGATCAGGGTGGTTATGAGCAAGGATGCATCAGGTGTGGTTACCATCAAGCCATACAGGAAGGAGGA
>JANWZS010000005.1:49125-98213 GCA_025054855.1 Candidatus Nitrosocaldus sp.
CCATCGCAGTACGGTTTGTTGTTTGATGCACCGCACCTGCATAGCGCAGAGTGCGTCTTCCCATCCAACTCTACCACATACGGCCCATTCTCAACTGCATGTATCCTTATCTTTACCATGATGCTGGTTATGCTATAGCATATTTATACTTTGAAAAGGTTTATCAACTGCTTGCATATTAACGCAGCCATGGGCATAAGGATACTGGCCTTCTCAGATATCCATGGTGATAGAGCGCTCATAGCAAGGCTCAAGGATACCCTTAATGCATCTAGATCAGGTATAGATATAGCTGTGTGCTGTGGTGATATAACCCCTGTGCATGGTAGCACAATAGATGCAGCGAGGATGATAGGGAACCTGGGTGTGAGGACTCTCATAGTGCCAGGGAACTTTGAGATGCCCAACGATCTGCGTACAGCATGCAAGGAGCTTAACTGGACGGATCTGCATGGGAAGTACATAGAGTTCAAGGGGTATGTGTTCGCTGGATGTGGAGGGGGCAACGTAAGCCCATTCTCAACCCCATACGAACTTGGCGAGGACCAGTTCAGTGAGCTGTTGGGCAGGCTCAGGGGTATAAACAGGGATGGGAGGCTTGTTCTCCTCACGCACTGCCCACCGTATGGAGTGGTGGATGAGCCTAGGCAGGGGATGCATGTAGGCTCGAGCGCAATAGCAGGTTACGTAATGGAGGAGAGGCCCATGATGCACTTCTGTGGGCATATACATGAGCAGGGTGGAAGGGAGGGTACCCTAGGAGGCACACGTGTAGTGAACACTGCAAGAAATATAATGCTGGTAGAGCTCCCATAGCACTCCATGTTGATGGTGGGCCACTTTCACGGATGCGGCTCACACAGCTCCATCAGCACACCATGCAGTGACTTGGGGTGCACGAACGTTATCTTCCTGCCATAGCTCCCAGGCCTTATGCCTCCTATTATCCTCACTCCATTCCTGCTTGCATTCTCCACATCCTGCTCGAGTGTATCCGTGCATATGGAGATGTGGTGTATGCCCTCGCCCCTCTCCTGGAGGAACTTCTTTATTGGGCTGTCATCGGTCAAGGGCTCCAGCAGTTCGATCCTTGTATCCTCGAGTTGGAGCATGGCGAGCCTGACCTTCTCATGCTCCACAACCATTATCTGCTTCTTATCCACCTTGAGCACCTTCTCGAATGTCTTGAGTGCCTCATCCACATTGTTCACCGCTATAGCAACATGGTCTATCCTCATGCCTAGCAGTTGGGTGAGGAGTTATATAAAAATTCTTTAGATCACGAGCTTAGGCTGGTATACCCCGAATACCCTCCTGAATGCGTTGCTTATCTCCCCTAGCGTAACACGTGCCTTCACGCTCTCAACTATGTACGGCATGAGGTTGTGACCGCTCTCTGCAGCATCCTCTAGTCTAGAGATCATATGCTCAACCTTGGCCTTATCCCTGTCTGCCTTGAATGCCTTGAGTCGCTCCACCTGCTTCCTCTCGAGCGCTGGGTCTATCCTCATGATCTCTGGCACCTCAGCCTCCTTCTCCACGAACTTGTTGACACCTACTATCACCCTGGAGCCCTCATCAACCTCCTTCTTTATCCTGTACGCATTCTCCCTTATCTCCTGCTGGAAGTAGCCCTTCTCTATCGCCTTGAGCGAGCCCCCCATACGCTCTATCCTCCTCAGATACTTCCAGACCCTATCCTCTATCTCATCCGTAAGATGCTCTATGTAGTATGATCCTCCAAGCGGGTCCACAACCCTGGTCACTCCACTCTCATACGCTATTATCTGCTGCGTCCTCAACGCTATCCTTACAGACTCCTCCGTTGGCAGTGAGAGTGCCTCATCCCTTGAGTTTGTATGCAGTGACTGGCACCCTCCAAGCACAGCGGCGAGTGCCTGCAGTGTAACCCTGATCACGTTGTTGTCTGGCTGCTGTGCCGTCAGTGACTCACCACTGGTCTGCACATGGAACCTAAGGTGCATGCTCTTCTCGTTGCTTGCATTGTACCTCTCCTTCATTATCGTAGCCCATATCCTCCTGGCTGCCCTGAACTTCGCCACCTCCTCAAGTATATCCATGGTGCAGCAGAAGAAGAACGAGAGCCTTGGAGCGAAATCATCGACCTTGAGCCCCCTCTCTATGCATGCATCAACGTATGCTATTGCGTTGGAGAATGTGAATGCGAGTTCCTGTACAGCATTGGAGCCAGCCTCCCTTATATGGTAGCCTGAGATGCTCACAGGGTACCATGATGGCATGTTCTTGCTGCAGAACTCCATCGAGTCGACGAAGAGCCTCATCGACTGCTCTGGTGGGTATATGTATGTGTTCCTCGCTATGTACTCCTTGAGTATATCGTTCTGGAGCGTACCCCTCAGTATGCCTATTGGTACGCCTTGAGACTCTGCTACACCTATGTAGAATGCTAGAAGGGTCGTCGCTGTAGAGTTTATGGTCATCGATGTGCTAACCTTGTCAAGCGGGATGCCATCGAAGCACCTCATCATATCATCTATGCAGCTTATGGCCACTCCTACCCTACCAACCTCGCCCTCGGCCCTGGGATCGTCAGAGTCATAGCCAGTCTGTGTTGGTAGGTCGAATGCTAGGCTCAACCCAGTCTGACCATGCTCCAGCAGGAACTTGAACCTCCTATTGGTCTCCTCAGCGCTCCCGAACCCTGTGTACTGGCGCATGGTCCATATCCTCTCCCTGTACATCTCTGGGTATATGCCACGGGTGAATGGGTACTTGCCAGCATCCTCAACACCACCACCATCCCTCTCCTTCTTCCTCCTTTTGGCATCCCTCTCAGTGTATATCCTCTTCACCTTTATGCCAGAGTCGGTGAAGAGCACCTTCTCCTTCTCGCCATTAGCCTTGCCCTTATCCTTGCTGCCAGCATCACTGCTACCCATCCCTCACCACCCTTGAGACTATGCTCTCAGCAGCCCTGTACGGGTCGATCTCCCTCTTCATAACCCTATCCACCATATCATGCTCCCTCCTTATCCTCTCCTGCGCCACCTTGAGTAGCATGCCAAGCACTATATCCATCAACTCACTCTCAACCCTCTTCCTCTCCCTCTCCTTATAACCATTGCTCAGCTTCTTCTCCAATGAACGCTCTATAGCATCAACCAACTCATCGACCCCCTTGCCAGTTGATGCTACTGTCTTGAGCACTACGGCATCCCTACCATCCACAACTAACGACCTCACATCGTTGTAGAGCAGATTCGCCCCAGAGATATCTGCCTTGTTGACCACGTATATATCCCCAACCTCGGTCAGCCCAGCCTTTATAGCCTGTATGCTGTCCCCAGTCTGAGGGTTGAGCACTACTATAGTAACATCCGCTATGCTAGAGATCTTCACATCAAGTTGACCAGCACCAACGCTCTCAACTATTATCCTGTTGAAGCCAGCGACATCCAGCACCCTTATAGCATCCCTCAGCGCTGATGATATGCCCCCAGATGCCCCTCTAGATGCCATACTCCTTATGTACGTACCCTCATCCAGTGCATGCTCCTGCATCCTAACCCTATCGCCGAGGATGGCTCCACCTGAGATGCTGCTGCTAGGATCAACGGCAAGTACTCCAACACGGAACCCCCTCGCCCTATACACGCCTATCATCTTGCCCACGAGGGTGCTCTTGCCTGCACCAGCAGGCCCAGTCACACCGACGACCCTTGCCTTACCAGAGTGCCTGAATATCATCTCTACTATCTCCCTAGCCTGTATGCCATCATCCTCAAGCACTGATATTGCCTTTGCTATTGCCCAACGTTCACCCTTGAGCAGTGCATCCACTATGCTATCCAATGGTAGTGTAGATGCCAGAAGGTGTTAAAAACCGTTTCCTTCCTTCCTTCCTTCCTTCCTGCTACCTGCCTATCTACCTTCCTTCTTGCGTGTGCTACATGCTATATGGTGTATATGGATGATCTCAGCTCTGCCTTTATCATGGAACTCTTGAGTTCTGGTATTGGTGATGTTAGCCTCACTATGTGCACCTTCAGGCCCCTCCTCTGGCACTCCTTGCTTATGAACTGCTCCTCATGCACCTGATCGTAGCCCAAGGCTATCACATCAGGTTTGATGAGCTCTACCGTCCTGAATATATCGCCCTCATACCCTATCAGTGCGAGATCGACGAAGCGAAGTGATGCCACCAGTTCCCTCCTCTTCCCCTCATCATGTAACGGCCTCTTGCCCTTGAGCCTCTCTACCGTAGAGTCCCTTGCTATCACAACCACGAGGATATCGCCAAGGCTCTTGGCAGTCCTCAGCGTGTGTATATGCCCTGGGTGTATTATATCGAAGACCCCTCCAGTGAATATCACCCTCAGTGCGCTCCTCCCCAAGTCGGTGAGCCTGCCATCCCTGATCATGCCAAGGGACTCCAGCCTCCTCCTATGCTCCTCTACCCTCTCATGCGTGTATACACTGCTGAGCGTGCCTAGTGTATCCCCCGTCACGGCAGTCTGCTCCCTTCTTACCACATCTGCCATGTAGAGGGATGCAAGTATACCCTTATCTATCGCATCCAAACCTGAACCAACCCATCATCTACTGCTTTCTATGTAAGATATAAAAGATTTGTTTGGGTGTATTTATGATGCTACGACCACTGCTACTGATACCTGTCGACTACATCCTGCAGGAAGAGTTGGAGGTTCTCTCTGAGCCTCTTATCCTTCTTGAGGTAGTGCCTAGCCTGCCTTATACCCTCCTCGGTCTTCCTGTGCAACTCCTCCCTCACCTTCCTGCTCAGATCGCTACCAACCACAGGTATCCACGAGAAGTCTGGAGCATTCTCCCTCACTATCCTGTGCACTACAGGGTTCACTATCAACTCCATTAGCCTATCTATATCCCCATCGAGCTCATCCAGGTTGACCCTCTTCCTGACATTGCTCCTCTCGAGGTACATCGTGAGTACGGGGTGGATCTCATCGTACAGGGAACCCAACCTCGATCTCAGGAATGTAAGGAGATCCTTGTAGGAGTTCACCTTAGCCCTATCCGTCAGGATCGTCATTTAGCCTTGCTATATCATACCATAATATAAGTTTAGAGCGTGATCGATGCCTTACCTTACCTCCATCATCCATCATGCCCGTATGCAGTATTCATGCTCATTCATGTGCGCCTGCTGGTCCACGGATCTATCCCAGTCAGGTACCTGAATGCATCTATCAGCCCCTCAGCGTAACCAAGCGCAAGTATCGCATGCTCGTACCTGTGCTCCCTCGCAAACCTCTCAGCATCGCTCAGGTAGTATCCAGCATTATCCATCATATCCTTCATGCTCGAATACATTGCATCCCGTTCAACTCCACTGGCAAGATACCCTCTAGCCCTGGATAGTGCTGAGTATGCCCTAGGTATGTAGCTGGAGAGCATCACCTCAGCCCTTGCCCTAACATGCCTGCTGTTATCTATAGGCTCATCGAGCAGGTTGGCAGATACCCTGAGGGCCTCTACCTCAGTGAAGTGCAGTGAGCCAGTGACTATGATGGTATGCGGATGCCTCCCAAACTCATGCCTGAGCAGCGAACCTATCTTACCCCCGACTATGCTCATATCCTCCATACCAACCCTGGATGCCACTATGGCAAACGTATCGCTGCTGATCACACCCATGCGCTCCCTAGCCTCACACTCGAGGAGTATCCTTAGAGCATCATCTGGTGCAAGGGAGTATCCACGCTCCTGATCGTACTCGAGTAGGAGCATCGTGTGGTTCATCTGCATGAGGTTGCTGTAGAGTACGTAGTACGTGCTTGTGCTTGCCATGGGATCAGAGACCAATGTTGCTACCCTCCCCAACCTGTATACATGGAGCCCACACTCACCAAGTACTGCAGTGACTATGGATGAGGAGTGTATAACCCTGCACCCTATCCCAAGGCTCCTTGCCCTAGTGATGAGTTCTGTATGCGTTGTAGCAACGAGTGGATCACCGTACGTGATGAGCACCACATCACCCACCTTAGCCTCATCCAGCAGCATCCTACCATCCTCAACGAACCATCTATGCACGATCACCACATCAGCCCTCAGAGCCCTCAGCGCATCCATATCCTCATCCCTAACAGGGCTTGTGTATGCCTCAACATACACCTTATCTGCGCCCTTTATGGCATCTACAGCATCGATACTCAACCCCCTGTAGCCATACACGCCCATACCTGCGAGTGTAAGCATGCCTACTAGGGTATCAGCACATACAATAAAATGCTTTACAGGAAAGTTTATTTCTCATCCAGTGCTACCCGTAGCGTGCGTAGGAAGGTAAGGGTGGCCATAGCAGGTGTCGGTAACTGTGCCTCAGCACTCGTTCAGGGAACAAGGTACTATGCACAGGCACATGAGGGTGATGCCACAGGGCTTATAGCATACAGCCTAGCTGGTATAGAGCCCAGGGATATAGAGTTCGTTGCTGCATTCGATGTTGCTGCTAACAAGGTAGGCAAGGACCTTGCTGAAGGTATATTCGAGGAGCCTAACAACACGCTCAAGGTATGCGATGTCGAGAGTACTGGGGTCAGGATAGAGAAGGGCGAGGTTCACGATGGTATAGGGAGGCATCTCAGCAGTATAGTGAAGGTATCCAGCGAGGCGCCAGTGGATGTAGCCAAGAGGCTCAGGGAGGTCAAGGCAGATGTGCTCATAAACTACCTCCCAGTAGGTAGCGTAAAGGGTACTATGTACTACGCTGAGCAGGCGCTCAGTGCTGGTACAGCGTTCATCAACGCCATGCCAGTATTCATCGCCTCTGATGGCAAGTGGCAGGAGAGGTTCTCCAGCAGGGGTCTACCAGTCGCAGGGGATGATGTGATGAGCCAACTGGGTGCAACTGTACTGCACAAGACGCTGATCAAGTTGCTGGTCGATAGGGGGGTTAAGGTTGAGCAGACATACCAGTTGAACATTGGAGGGGATGCTGACTTTTACAATATGCTCGATGAGGAGAGGCTTGAGCAGAAGAGGGAGAGCAAGGCAAGTGCTGTAAGAGCCATGCTGCCATACGATGTACCTATGCGCATAGGGCCCAGCGATTACATACCATTCCTTGCCAATGAGAAGGTCTGCTACATACACATAAAGGGCAGGTACTTCTGCAACGTGCCATTGGAGATAAACGTGAAGCTGAATGTTATAGATGCGTTCAACAGTGCTGGTGTGATGATAGATGCTGTTAGAGCAACGAGGATAGCACTGGATAGGGGGGTATCTGGGCCATTGGTGAGCGTATCTGCTTACTGCTTCAAGCACCCACCAGTACAGATGCCCTACAATGAGGCCAAGGAATCGTTCATGGAGTTCGTCCAAGGCAAGAGGGAGCGATGATAGATAGATAGATGGTTCTTTACTCTACCGCTCTACTCTGCCAATTATATCATAGTGTATAATCGCTCCTCAACTCCCTCATCCTTGCTGCTCTGACACTCCTACTCAACTCCACATCTATATCGCTTATCAGCACATGCTCTCCAGGAGGTGCGACGACCACGTTGGGCAGTACTATATCGACCGACTCGTTGTACGCTAGATCGACTACAATGCTCATACCCCCATACTCCCTGCTGCAGAGGTTTGGTGCTATCACTGGTACACGGTTCTCCAACGCCCTTGCCTTCACGTATATGTGCCATGGCTCTATACCCTCGCCGAGTATCTTGGATGGGAAGAAGAGTAGATCTGCACCATTCCTCACGGCAAACCTTGCTATCTCAGGGAAGACGACATCATGGCATATACCTATGCTAAACCTTATACCGTTATGCTCGAATATCCTGATCCTCCTCCCTGCCCTGACCATGCCCAGCTCCCTCCCAAACGGGTGCAGCTTGAACTGCCTCCCAAGTATGCTACCGTCTGGGCCTATAACGGGGGCAGATAGGTATATGCTACTGCTACCTGTCCCGCTGCTACTACCATCATTACCTTCACTATAGCCTTCACCCTCCTCCCCGATGCTCTCAAAGAAGGCCCCTGCTATAATGACCATCCTGTGCTCCCTCGCCATCTCCTGTATGGGCTTGAGTTCATCTATGCCCTCCAGATGCTTTGGATACCACTGCTCTGGCAGGCATACTATCTCAGAGTTCGCTGCCCCGACCTGCTGGAGCCTCCTCACAGCATGCTCCATAGCCTCATCTGGGCTATCCTTCAACTCCAACTGGAGTAGTGCTACCCTTGTCACTTCCTACATGTAATACAATGATAATTAATTTATTACTATCTATCTCCCTCCTTTGCAAGGAGCATAAAAATAGCTCACCCCCACCTATTTATTCAAGCATGAGAGGTGATGTTCATGGTGTATATAAAGAGGGTTGAGATATATGGCTTCAAGTCGTTTGCTAGGAGGAGCACTGTACTTAACCTAGATAGGGGGCTCGTATGCATAACAGGTCCCAATGGCTCTGGTAAGAGTAACATACTCGATGCCATAGCCTTCGCACTTGGGGAGAATAGTGTGAGATCGCTCAGGGTAGATAGGTTGCAGTCGCTCATACATGATAACGGTAGGGGTGCGATGGATGGTAGGTCTGGGGAGGAGGGTGAAGGTGAGGATGGGCTGAGTGCTGAGAGTAAGGGGGATGCTGGTGGTGATAGTAGTAATAGCAGTAGGAAGAGGAGGGCTGTGAAGGTGAGCATAACGTTCGATAATAGCGATAGGGGCATACCAGTGGACTCCAACACCGTGACCATAGCAAGGGAGATGTACGATAACGGGGAGAACCAGTACTACCTGAACGGTAAGCATGTGAACAAATCAACCATAACCAACCTCCTGGACGTTGTGCTCGCAACCCCAAGCAAGCTGAATATAGTGCAGCAGGGCATGGTCATGCGTATAGCAGAGCTCAACCCTGAGGAGAGGCGCAGGATAATAGAGGAGATAATAGGGTTAGCGTACTTCGATGAGAAGAAGGAGGAGGCCATGAAGCAGCTCGCTGAGGCTGACAGGAGGCTGGAGGTTGCACTGGCGAGGATGGATGAGGTCAGGGGCAGGATAGATGAGTTGGAGCAGGAGCGTAACGACCAGCTGAGGCTTGAGTTCCTTGCCAGGGAGATAGAGAGGCTCAGGGGCATAAGGTTGAGGGGCATGCTCAAGCGTACAAGGGAGAGGATAACAGCACTGGAGCAGATGATAGAGGAGAAGAGGGGGGAGGTGGAGGGTATAAGCAGGAGCATGGAGGAGTTGAGGGCAAGGATAACAGCGCTAGAGGATGAGAGGGGTAGGTTCATGAGGCAGGTGGAGGAGTCATCCAGGGCAAAGGCAGAGATAAGCAGGCAGCTCTCTGGTATGATAGTCAGGGTTGAGCAGCTGAAGGCCATGATCAATGCAAACCAGGGTAGGATAGTCAGTATAGGGAGGAGCATACCCATGCTCATGAGGGAGAGGGATGGCCTCCTAGGGAGGGTCAAGGCCGTTGAGCAGGATGTGAAGGCACTGGCATGTACCCTCGATAGGCTCATGGGGGAGAGGAGGGGTGTGGAGGAGGAGCTCAGCAGGGTCAACGGTAAGATAGGTGCACTGCTCAACAGGTACACGAGTGCAAGGGAGGAGGAGAAGGGTGTGGAGGCTGAGATGAGGAGGATGCTGGATGGTGCCTCAAGCATAGAGTTGAAGATCGCATCTATAGGCGAGAGGATCAAGGTATCCAGTGAGAGCATGGCTATGATGGAGAGGAGGAGTGCAGAGATGCTTGAAGAGATAAGCAGGCTCAGGATGCTGCTCTCAAGGTTATCAAGCAAGAGGGCAGAGTACGCCCAAGGGCTTGAGGCCCTTAACGATAGCATAGCCAAGGCCCATGCAAGGAGGGATAGACTGCTCAGGCAGGTGGAGAGCGCTACAGCCATACTCGAGAGGGCTGAGTACATAGCAACGAGGTATAGGGCGGAGGTGGATGCTGCAATGCAGGGGGAGGATGGTGCTATAGCGAGGTTGATTGAGGGTGCAGATAGGCTTGGGATAGTGGGTGTGCTTCAAGGCATCGTATCATGGGATGCAAGGTACTCCAGGGCGGTGATGGCAGTAGGCTCCAACTGGCTCAAGGCACTGATAGTGAGGGATACCGCATCGATGATGGACGTGCTGGAGCAGGCTAAGGGTCTGGGGTTGGCCAGGGTCACTGTGATACCACTGGATATGGTTGAGGGGTGTGAAGAGATAGAGAGTTTGAGGCTTAGGAGGAGGGTGGGTAAGGGGAAGAGTAGGAGGAGGGCTGGAGGTGGTAGCGGTAGTGGTGGTAGTGGTGGTAGCGATGATGCCAGTGCTGGTGATGGTACAAGTGAGTACATGGTGCATCCTCTCTCGCATTTCATAACATCAGGGTATAGGGGTCTCGTCAACTTCGTGTTCGGTGATACCCTGCTTGCATACTCTAGGGATGATGCGCTCAGCCTAGCAGAGAGGGGGTACAGGGCGGTGACCATCGATGGAGAACTCTTCGAGCCCAGAGTAAGGGCAGCAACTATAGAGATCAACACGAAGGTATCTGACATAATCAGACTGGTAGCAAGGAGCAGATCAGTAGATGAGTTGAGGGATGCGCTCTCACTGCTCAAGGAGATGATAGTGAGGAGGAGGGAGGAGGTGAAGGGTATAGAGGCTAGCATAAGGGATATGGAGGAGGGGAGGAGGGAGATCATAACCAACATAGCAAGGATAGATGCGGAGATCGAGCAGGCTAATGGCACACTGGCAAGGTACGAGCAGATGGTCAGGGAGAGCACTGAGAGGATTGGGAGGTTGAGGGATGAGATCCAAGGCATGCAGGGGCAGATGAATGCGCTGACCTCGGAGCGTGCAGTGGTTGAGGAGAAGATCTCAACGCTGAGGGAGCGTATGAGCGCTCTGAGCAGGGATAGGGAGGATCTGGAGAGGGCGTTGGAAGAGACCAACAAGATGAAGGCTTCCATGGCATCCAGGCTCGAGCATCTAGATAGAGAGATCAGGAGTGTGATGGCAGGTATATCCTCAAAGAACTCGGAGAGGGACGGTATGTCAAGGCGCATAGATGAGATAGTGAGGGAGATAGAAGGGGCAAAGGCGGAGGCCAGGGAGAGTGCTGGAGTCGTGAAGAGATGCAGGGATGAGTTGAATGGACTCACTGAGGAGCTTAGGGCTATGAGGGATAGAGAGCAGGAGGTCATAGATGCATCATCCTCATCGCTGACAAGGCTACAGAGATATGATGAGGAGTTGAGGTCTCTGAGTAGTGAGGAGAAGAGGCTCAGCAGACAACTCTCCACACTTGAGAGGGAGCTTGCACTTTACAGTAAGGAGCAGAGCGATCTTAGATCTAGGGAGGAGAGCCTCATGAGGGAGATTGCGGTCAGCGAGAGTAGTCATGGGCATGGTGTTGATGGTGAGCATGAGAATGGGCATTATGACTCCATCGATACTATCCTGGGAGAGTTGGAGGAGGAGTACAACATGCTCAAGAGCAATGTAAACCAGCTTGCAAACAGGAGTTACATGCAACTGATCGATGGCTACAGGGGCATGTCTGAGAAGAAGAACCAGCTTGAGGAGGAGAGGAACGCCATAGTAAGGTTCATAGAGCAGATAGAGGGGGAGAAGAGGCAGCTCTTCTCCGATGCATTCAGCAGGGTTGACAGGGAGGTGAGGAGTATATTCACTACGATGACAGATGGTGCTGGTTCAGCCTGGCTTGAGATTGATGATGATGGGGGGAGGGAGGATATACTCTCCTCTGGCATAACGTTCATGGTACAGTTCCCATCCAAACCTGCAAGGGAGTCCAACTCGCTGAGCGGGGGTGAGAAGACCATAGCAGCCATAACCTTCCTACTCGCACTGCAATCACTCAAGCCAGCACCATTCTACCTCTTCGATGAGATAGATGCGCATCTAGATAGCGTGAATACCGAGAGGTTGGGGAGGATAGTAAGGGAGAGGGCAGATAGAGGGCAGATAATAATGGTCACTCTCAAGGATGCACTGGTCGCTGCTGCAGACATGATATATGGGGTGTATGCAAGGGATGGTGTATCACAGGTAGTAAGGTACAGGATACCCATCGCAAGGTAGGATGCTGCCACCACTGTTGTGTGTTGTGATGCTATGATTATAGATGGGATGAAGTACGATTAGGGCGGTATCATCAGCACTCATACATCGCCTAGCCTCTCACTGTACTCCCTGTACGCATCCATGTACGCCCTCTCATTCCCTATATCCCTGAACCTCCCATCTATCTCATATACGTAGATCCTCTTACCCCTTGCTATAGCATCCATGAACACACTATTCATGCTGCTTACCGTATCCCTAGGTATGAACTCCAGTATACCTCTCTCCATAACATAGCATCCTATATTTATGAGCCCCCTGAACTCTGGCTTCTCCCTCCATCCCACTACCCTGCCACTGCCATCAACGTCTATGAACCCGTAATCAAGCCTTGCAGTGTACTGTGCCACTGCCATAGTGGCAACTACACTATCATCCTCCCCATGCCTAGCCTCATGTGCACCAACCATAGTGCTCAGGTTGAACTCGTAGAGGGAGTCACCGTAGAGGCATACGAACCTATCGTGGTTGGTGAGTAGGGGTTCAGCACTCTTGAGTTGGCCACCTGTGCCTAGTGGCCTACCTGCTCTAGCATACTCTATCCTGACACCCAGCATCCCCCCATCCCCAAAGTAGTTCTCTATTATCCTACCCAGGTAACTCGTGCATATTATGATATGCTCTATGCCATTTGATCGTAGCCACTCTACCGTATGCTCAAGTAGTGGCTTATCACCCACTGGGAGCATGGGCTTGGGCATGACCAGCGTCAATGGATGCAGCCTTCTCCCAAGCCCCCCAGCGAGTATAACTGCAACATCTACACTACCGCTCATATCTGATCTCTACCTTACCCATCGTATCTTACCTACCTATCACCTACCCCCTCCTCCCTTCATGATCTGCTCCCTGCATGCACTCTCTACCCTTCATCCCTTCTCCTCTCCCCCTCTCCCTCCCTCCCTTCCTATCCCATCCTCCATTTCACGTGTGCCCTTCATGAACCATCCCTCATCCCTGTACCCCTCAAGTATGCTCCTCACCTTCTTAATCACATCCATTGGATCATGACCAAATATTATGATCATAGGCTCCTTGCCCCAGTCCCCCCTATGGTATACCACATCTGGTACCTTCGATACCGCCAGTATGGCCTGCTCTATACCCCATCTCACACTCATCCCCTCCCTCCTCTTCACGTGCTCTGGCTCATCACCCCTCTCATATGTAGATATGCTCATACCCAACCCCCTACATACATCAAGTAGCCTACCATCATACCTTATGTTCATGGCAGACCTTATGCTGGAGTCGTACCTCATCGCTGTCAGTACTGCATCGGCAACATGCCTCGATGCGCCATAGCGTATGGGCCCTGCTGCCCTAGCATACATGATCCTATAGTCACCCTCATCACTACCAGCACCATACCCATGCTCATACCTAACGATCCTCCCAACGACCCCAGCAACATCATCACGGGATGATGCCTGAGGCTTTGCGAATACCAGGTTACTCTGTGATTCAGGTATGAGTAGTGCTATACCCTCTGCGAACTGAAGTATATCCACTGCCCTTCTGAGTTCCGATATGATGCCATCTCCAGCCATGGACTCGCTCCCAACCAGTGGTACCCTTGTAGCATCTCCCATGCTTGACGCATTCAGTATGGAGATGTGTGTGAAGTGACTTGCTATCTTCACTGATGATACTACATCGTTACCCTTGGCCAACTCCGCTGCTATTGCTGCTGAGAGTATCGTGCCAGCACCATGGAGCCTTGAGCCCCTGATCCTCCTCTTCGTAAATCTATGGAATCTACCATCGTGGTAGAGCAGGTCTGTAACATACATGCTATCGCCTTCATGCATATGCCCCCCCTTGATCACAACACTCCTTGCTTTAGATGCGATCATCTCTGCTGCCCTACATGCATCATCATGATTCCTTATCTTAATGGATGATAGCCACTCAGCCTCCATGATATTTGGTGTTACTATACTTGCCAATGGTAGCATCCTCTCCACATAGTACGATCTTGCATCTCGCTGGAGGAGGTATCTACCACTACCCGCTCTAAGGACTGGATCTAGCACCACATTCACCTTATCACTGATACGTTCCAATGCATCAGCAACAACATCTATTATACCCCTGCTGTATAGCATGCCTATCTTCATTGTAGCGTGAGCATGAAGGTTCGGTAGTAGTGCTGATATCTGTGCCCTTACCGTATCAGCATCCATTGGCTTTATCTTGATTATGCTGGATGCGCTCTGTGCTGTTACTGCAGTTACTATGCTCATACAGTATACACCTAGAGCAGAGCACGTCCTTATATCTGCCTGTACTCCAGCGCCAGAGCTGCTATCCGATCCTCCTATACTCAGTACATACATTACTATAGTTACATGTTAGTAATCAAATATCTACTTATCCATACATAGATCTCTACATATAGTATATTCATCGAATGGTTCTAATCTCACATATAATTCCATGATTTATTTAATCGAGCGTAAAATAATGAGTTCTACAAGTAGAACCATGTAATGAATGGAATATTTATAAGTTATGAATGTTAGATGTGGTTGTTACACACTAACTTTAAAAAGTATATAATCATTAATTTTAGCATGGAAGATGAAGTGCTAAGGGAAGCTTCCAAGGTATTGACAATACTCTCGAAATATGATGGGTTAAAGGTATTTCTGCAGAGCGTGGAGGGGATAGAGGCCGAGACCGATGCGCCAGAGAAGATAGGCCTGACAAAGAAGCAGTACTACACTAGACTCAAGCAGCTGGTCGATGCTGGGCTGATAGAGAAGAGCAAGGGCAAGTATGTACAGACCACTCTTGGCAGGATAATCTACGAGAAGTCTCTGCAGGTGCTCTTCGAGCAGGTGAGGAATGCGAAGAAGTTGCAGATGCTTGATGTGCTCAAGAGCAGTGGCAAGTTCGATATGGATGAGATATACAGGCTACTGCAGATAAAGGTGGATGAGGATAAGGCAAGGATGTTCATGGACTATGATACTCTAGTGAACAGGCTGGTAGAGAGGATGGGTAACGCATCAAGCGAGATACTGTGCGTGACGAGGTTCTTCAATGAGGCTCTCACGAATGCGATAATAGAGGCGCAGAAGCGTGGTGTCAACGTGAGGATGGTGATAGACAGGATGCTGGTTGAGGAGTACACAAGGGAGAGGGCTATGAAGGAGTACAAGGAGAGGATGACGGTAACTACTGTGCCGTTCTATCCCGATAAGGTGGATAGGAAGGTCACTGATGTGCCGTTCAGCTTCATGGTAATAGATGGGAAGGAGGTATGCATAGAACTGATCAATGCCAGTAGCCCAGAGAAGTTCTATGCTGGGGTATGCGTGTGTGATGAGATGCTTGCAAAACAGATGGTTGGTCTGTTTGAGACGCTGTATGCTGGTACAGCGATAGCCAGAGCCAACAGATGAAGTCAGAGAAGTGCTGATCGGTGGCATGCGTACAGGTTTATTGTATTGTAAAATAACCTCTGGTTAATAGTGGACCGGGCGGGATTCGAACCCGCGACCTCTCGCTGGTCCCGACGTGCTACTCACCCATCTGCACGTGCAGGACCATCCGCGTGCGAGGCGGACATTCTACCGCTGAACTACCGGCCCAATGTCGCTACCATCATCGCAGCTGCTATCTACCATGCTCTCTTATTAGCCTTTGATCATGCTGCGAGGGGATCGATACTTACCGTCACAGATACCACCATGGTATACACACTGCAATAAACCACTCATACCTGCTCTATCCCGCATTCAGTGCAGAACCTTGCATCAACATCGATCCTCGCCCCACACGATATACAGAATTTAGAGTCTGCACCACTTGCCTCTCTCACATCTCTCCTTGCTCCTTCCTCACTCTTGCCCTTGACCTGATCCTTGACCCGTGAGAATAGTGTAGTCACTGCACCAGTGGGTAGGAACTCTTCGCTCACATCCATCCTGTACTCCTCTGCCCTCTCTTCGATGTAAAGCATGAGTCTAGGCATCTTGTGCCTTGGGTGTAGACCATCGTCGTTGGGGCACTCCTTGGCATCCATCTTGCACTCAACATCAACCATCTCCCCAAGCCACTTTGCAAACTTGAGGAGAGTCATCTCTGGTGTAGAGTAGGTGAGTGTATGCACTGACATGTAATCCTCTGCAGCGCTCTTTGCATTGAATACCTTCATGTGGAGATCTACGGCCAGATATTATTTATTTTATACCCTGTATAGCTGTGGACAGCAAGCAACATTGATCAACAGGAATATACGCCATCAACAACTACCATATGACTCTGTGCCGGAGGAGTAAATAACCACTGCCGTATCGCTAACCAGACCCACTGATCACCATCTAATAGCTGATACTACATCATCATGCTACATCGCTGCTCCTAGAGCTGCTAGCTACCCTTTCTCCTCCTCTCCTTCTTGCTCCCCTTCTCCTCTCCACCAGCCGATGCTGCTCCCGTGACGCCTTCCCCGCCGCCTCCTCCTTCCTTCTTCCTAGCATCCTCCTGCTGCTTACCACACTTTGGACAGAACCTTGCCCTTGCGGGTATTACAGCATTACAGTATATGCATGTCTTGGTATCCTTCTGCACATCCTTGGATGGTTGGGGAGCCTGCACTACCCCCTGCACGAACTGCTCCATCGATGGTGATGGTCTGACTAATGGTGCAGCCATCTGCCTAGCCTCCTGCTCTTGCTGCTTCCCCCCTCTACCTATACTGGCATCCAACTCGAGTATCACCTTGACCATAAGGAATCCAAGGGATGAGAACTGCCTGAGAAAGTCCCCCATCCTTATGAAGTATGTCCTCTCATCCATCTTGCCCTCTTGGTAGAGGGTATGTGCATCCAGGAATGCCTCGTAGCTGCCCTGGACATCGTTGAGTAGGTTCTTCAACTTATCCACCAGTGGCCCACGTGTATTATAACCAAGTTGGCCCATGGATAGGGTTGGTCTGGGGAATAAATTAAGTGTTTTTAATATGTGTAGATCATTGCTCCATCGCTGAATGACTTGCATGAGATCTTTCTCTATTCCATAGGAGATCTGATTGTATGTGACTGCTGATACCTAACTAACTAACTAACTCCTCAGTGACTCTTCTATGAACCGCCTTATGACGTCCTTGGGAGCAGCGCCTATGTGTTGCCCTACAACCTGCCCATTCCTGAAGAGCAGGAGTGTTGGTATGCTGTATATCTCGTACTCCCTCGCAACATCCTGATTCTCATCCACGTTGAGCTTGAGGAACCTTACCCTACCGTCGTACTCCCCTGCAAGCTCTTCGAGTACCGGAGCTACCATCCTACATGGTCCACACCACTCCGCCCAAAAGTCAACCAGTACAGGTATGCTCGACCCCAAGACATCCCTCTCCCATGACTCCAGACTGGTCTTCTGTACCTTTGCCATGGATGGGTAGAATGGTAACCTACTAATAATTTTTTAGAAATGGGTAATATTTTCCAGGGTAGAGGTTATATTTATCGTTGGGGAATGTATGGTGTTGATAGTAAGAGTGAAGGGCTCTGGTGGCTACATACTAGCAGATCTCAACGATGATGAGGTTGGTAGGGCAAGGCTTGCAGGGGAACTCTTCATAGGTGCGCTGGGGAGGATAGATGAGTCTAGGATACTCTCATACCACTGCACCTCATGCAGCAGGGAACTGGAGGGCTCTCCAATAATAAGGAGTAGCGATGCCATGGAGGAGGTTGGTGTAGGGCATATCCTGGTGGAGCAGGGGGAGTACATATGCAGGGAGTGCAAGGGTGTGATAGCAAGGTACAAGGTATTCGGTAGAACAGGTAGAGCGAACAGAGGCCATGCTACACCAGATACCAGCGCTGTATACAGGGGTGTCAAGGCCCAGGGTAGAGCGGAGGAGGCTAGGAGGGTCACGATGGAAGGTAGGGAGGGGATAAGCCTGAGGAGGGTCATCGAAGAGGGGGCGGGGGTCTTCTACAAGGGTGACAGGGTAGGGGTCATCAGGGATGTCATAGTCAGGGATGGGAGGGTGCTGCTGTTGGTTGGTAGGGATGATGGCAGTCATGGTGATGATGGCGATGAGCTGGTCCTGCCATGGGAGGCTGTTGAGAGCATAGGATACGATGGCATAAGGTTGAGGGGCAGGGTATGCAGCAGGTGCAGGTATGAGAACTCGATACTGGATGCTTACTGTGCTGAATGCGGGAATAGGTTGTAGTTAATGATAAAAACTAGCAGGCAAAAGATATCGGTCAGTTGTGCATGCTCCTCAACTCCTTCCTCTTTATCTTCCCTGTGTCGGTCTTTGGCAGTTCGTTTATGAACTCGATTAGCCTTGGGTATGCGTACTCTGCAAGCCTCTTCCTCACAGACTGCTGTATCTCCTCCTTGAGCGCCTCGGATGGCTCATACCCTGGTTTGAGCACAACATAGGCCTTGATCACATGCCCCCTTATCTCATCATGCCATGGCACCACAGCACTCTCAAGCACTGCTGGGTGCTGGTTTATGGCCTCCTCAACCTCCGCAGGGCCTATCCTGTACCCTGCTGCCTTGATGATGTCATCGGTCCTTGCAACGAACCATATGAACCCCTCTGCATCCTTGTATCCGTTATCCCCAGTGTATAGCCAACCATTCCTGACCTTCCTCGATGTATCCTCTGGCCTATTCCAGTAGCCTATGAATGCCACAGGGTTCGGCATCTTCACCGCTATCTCCCCGATCTCGTTGGGCTTCGCTATATTCCCATTCTCATCCAGAACCTCGACTATGAACCCTGGGGTTGCCTTGCCTATGGAGCCTGGCTTGGGGCCCATGAGCGAGTAGCAGTTGGTGACCACTATGTTCGCCTCCGTCTGCCCGTATATCTCGTTCAATGGCACGTTGAGCCTGTCCATGCACCACCTCACGAGTTCTGCGCCCACCGGTTCCCCAGCGCTACCCAGTGCCCTCAGTGCAAGATCGTACTCCTTCCTGGGCTCATCCTTGAACCTGCGCATCATCCTCAGCGCTGTTGGGACTATGTATGCGCACGTCACCCTGTAGCGCTCCATTATGCTGTATGCCCACGCTGGATCGAACTTGCCGCTCCTGGGTGTGACAACCACAGGGTATCCGAAGTAGAGTGAGGGGAAGAGCACATCCCCTATCGCTGCGACCCATGCCCATTCAGATGGCGTCCAGAATACATCCCCTTCCCTCGGTGCCATCTCTAGGTAGAGCTGGTAGCAGGGTATGCATCCCAGGAGGAAGCTGTGGGGTAGGAGCACGCCCTTCGGTAGCCCAGTAGTGCCAGAGGTGTAGAGCATGTGTGCAGGGTCCCCTATCCTCGTATGTACTGGCTTGAAGTTGGTTGAACCATGCCTCAGTATGCTATCGATGTCATTGAACTCGCCACTACCACTGTTATGGACGGAGAAGACCTCTATGCTCAGACCATCGAGTGCTGGCCTCACCTTATCCCTGAGGGTATCATCGAAGATGAACACCTTCGCACCGCTATCAGCTAGCCTGTACTTTATCGCATCTGTACCGAACAGTGTGCTCATGGAGAGGGCTATGGCACCTATCCTGTATGCTGTAAGCATGGCAACCAAGGCCTCTGGGCCCTGAGGCACGAGTATGGCTATCCTGTCACCTCTGCCAACCTTGAGGTCCGTTAAGGTATTCGCAAGCCTGTTGGACATGTTGAGAAGGTCCCTGAACCTGTACATCCTTGTGCTACCATCACTCCCCTCGTAGTACATGGCTACCTTGCTGGTATCTGCGTGCTTGTCCAGCATCTCACTGCCCATGTTGAAGTACTCTGGCAACTCCCATACGAAGCTCCTGCATAGGGCATCGTAGCTTGAGCAGTCGAACCTCCTCACATCGAAGTTGGAGAAGCCCATCTCACTTGCTAATGGGATCTACTGTTGTATTAATAAATCTTATCAGCAATATGTGCGTATAGGCTGATTATAGGTAGGTAGGTGGGAGGTAGTTGCTGATGACTCGTGCAATGGAAGGATACACGTGGTTATCCATCGGTGACCACCTTCCCTCCAGCATCACTAACCAACTCATCGATCCGTGCAAGTACCAACCTCACGAACTCCTGGAACTCATCATCGCTAGGATCACGCATGAGTATACGCCTGCTCTGATAGTAGAATGAGTTGTATAACCTCCCTATTACTATGCCCAGTGCTAGAGCATGCTTACCTTCCATGGCATGGAGTGGGCTCAGGGCATCTACGAGCATGTTGACCCTAGCAGTATCGCTTCTACACTCATCTATCTTCGAGTTGATCACATCCCTTATCCTCTCATCCATACCATACTCTTCCCATGATCACCTTTTAACCTCTCGTCTATCGTCTTATCACTGGAGTGATGCTATAACGCTCACCTTCCTGCCCAGTATCCTCTGCATCTCCCTTATGCTATTGACGAACTTGTACTTGGCCTCCCTCTCATCCTTGGCATCTATAGCAATCCCATCCTGCATGAACGACAGGTCCCTTATGTTGGCCTTTGGTAGTAGGGTTGATAGCATGGCAACGAAGTTCGTGAACGTGGCGCCATCCCTGTACCTGTATACCAGTCTACCCCTTCCCCTCCCACTGCCATCCTCCACTGGCCTAGGCTCTATAGGTATTACGAGGTCCTGCGATATAAGCCCGTTTATGAACGCCTCCATATCGTTCTTGACGGCCTCCTCTAGAGCATCTATCTCACTGTTCAACCTCGCCCTCATGCTCTCGGCATCCTCATCATCGTACTCATAGCCTATGATCCTAGCGAACTCCATCTCCATGGCCTTATCCCTCATCCTTGAGTCCAGCTCAGCGAGCTCCTGCCTGAGCCTTGCTATCCTATCTCTATTGGTCTTTATCTTTGATGCGAGTTGATCAAGGTAGTAGAGGTCCATACCATGGGTGAGTCATCCTGCTCCGTATTTTAGTGGTGGTGTGTAGATGAGTAGACCCCTTGTGACCATATTTTACTGGTGCAGTTGTGATGGTTCATACATACTATTGCCAGCATAAGCATCCCTAGCATACACATTGTACTCTTTGCCTGGGTCTCCCCTGAGTCCGTATGTGTATGCAAGGCAGTTGCCGAGGCAGCCACACCTCTCGCATATTGGGCTCGGCATATCTGGATCAGCGCTACCCATGCTGCATGGGCTCTTTATCCTACCGAATGCATCTACCGCAACACACATCCAGTTAGGGCACCTGTTGCCCCATGGCCTCCTGCTCACATTCAACTGTGCTTCAGTGTTGAGTATGAACCCATAGTGCTCCCTCTTCAGCCTTATCAGTTCGTCTATGAGCGTATCCCTCTCCCTCCCGAACGGAAGCCAGAGGGGGTCGTTCTCACTGAACGGTGTGTAGAACTGGAAGACCATTCCCTCGACCACATCCTCCCACTCATCCACCATCCTTGCCACATGCTTGTAGTTGAGCGAGTTTATGGTAACGTTGACCGTTGTGTAGAAGCCCTTGCCCTTCCTCCCGTATGTGCTTGTGAACTCAGTTATGTTCTGCCTCACCCTATCGTACGTCTTGCCCCTTATCATATCGTGCACCTCCCTAGGCCCATCTACTGAGAAGATGTAGAGCACTATGCCCTTGAAGAATAGTATGGGTAGTGTTGCATTAGTTACTACTGTGCACTTGCCATGCATCTCTTTGCTGAATAGTTCGATGACATCAGGCCTGAGATATGGTTCCCCTCCAAGCAGGTATACGTGCACCACATTGTAACGCTTCTTGAATATCTCATCTATAACACGCTTCCATCCCTCGACGCTCAACTCCTGCATGCTAGAGTTTCTGCTTGCCCACCAGTAACAGTGCGAGCAGTGCAGGTTGCAGTAGTTGGTGACATCGGCAGAGCCGTAGAATGGGCTCCTCTTGCCCAGCATCGACCTTATGGCTTTGTAGGATATGTGCCAGTATGTGGGGTCCTTCAGCATATTTATTATATTCTTAACATCGTGCTGGTGGAGCATGTATATGAATTATAATATAAATATTTAAAGATTATTTTTATTAGCTTGCATAGCAGATGGATGATGCTATACCTATTACTACTCCTACCACTGTCTGTTTGTAACTCTGCTTACAAACTAAAGGATATCATCCATACCATTATACTAATCGCATGGCCGCAATACGTGCAAGAAGGGGTTCAGGCAGGCACAGCAGGAGAGGTATCCTAGGTATAGAGTCTGCAATAGTGATGATAGCATTCGTCGTAGTTGCTGCAGCGCTGGCATTCGTGGTTCTGAATGCTGGATTTGGCACTACACAGAAGAGCAAGACCACGATAAGTGAAGGCTTAAAGTCCGCAACTGGTGCAGTAGAAGTTGCAGGGCTGGTTACTGGTGGTGGTGATCCTAGTGGAGGAAAGTTACTGTACTATAGCATACCAATAAAGCTGGCAAGTGGAGCAGGCGAGGTTAACCTTCAGAAGGAGCTGACGGCAGTAAAGTACTTCAGCAAGTCAGTGAACTTTGACAATATATACATTGGTACAGAGAGAACTAGCGCATCATACACTAGTGTAACAGCGGTATTTGATGACTCTGATTGCAATCCTGATGATGTAGCTGACGATGAGGTCTGTGCAGTGATATGGTGGAGCAACAGCATACAGGACAATGATATACTGGATGGTGGTGAGGTAGCAGTTCTAACCATAGTATTTGGTATGGACAATCAGCCAGAGCAGCTAGATGTGCTTCATGCAGAACTGATAATATCTGGCGGTTCAGTCTTGACAGTAGAGAGAACAGTGCCAGTAATAACAACGAGTGTAGTGAACCTAGGATAAAGGTGAGGTAGGATGCAGGCAAAGGTAATAACAACCCCCCTACTTTTTTTGTTGAAGATAAACTCCTCATCAAGAATACTCCTAACAGGTATACTTCTCTCGTTATTATGGTTCTTTATCTACTATAATGCTAGAGTGTATTTCTTTCATCCATTATACTTCATGCTACCATCACTTCTAATAGTACTTGCACTTGTAGTATTACCATCATTGCTGGCAAGGAAGCACGGCATGATGAGCAGTGATAGTATGGAGAATAGCAATAATAGTGATAGCAGTTACTCACCCTCTGATATGGATGCAAGCAATATGCAGGTTGAGGAGGTGCAGTTATCACAACAGACTGATTCCAGTACAATAGCCACTGAAGGAATTACCATGCCTCAACAGGCAGTGGATGAATCGATGATACAGCAGATGGTAGATGAGAAGATAGCATCGATAACAAGCAGTGTGGGAGAAGCTGTGCAGAAGGCTAGCGATGCAATAAATACTGTAAATGCAGTGAAGACAGATATAGAGAATCTCAAGAAGAGCATGAAGGATCTGACAGAGGCGTTCGAGACTACACTAGTTGATTTCAAGGCATTCCAGGCGGAGATAGCAAATCCTTTGAACTTCATGCGTAAGTACTTTGATCAACTCAACATAGATGCACTGTCAGACCCAACTCTACCCTTGCAAAAGTCAGATATCAACTTTGGCAATAATAATGGTAATGGTGATCACAAGTCTACTGATAGCGATATCAAGAGCAACGCAGATCATGACGATGAACCTCTTGGCACCAGAAAGGAAGGAGATGTGGTTACTGTTAGAAGCGAGAACGGTGATATGGCAGCTACTAGCATAGTATCGAATGGGGAGAATGATGCACAAGGCACATCTACAGTAAGTAAGAACATAATATCTCTTGCACAGTCAAACGGGATAACCCTAGCAAGACTGATGGAACTCATACTAACGATAGGAGAGTTCATGAAGACGTTCGGTAATGAATATGCTAATATACTGCATGTGCAGTGCAAGTTACTCAATCTGAGCAATGAGGCAGAGAAGATAGTATATAGTGTAGTGGATATGCTCAGCAAATCGACTCTAACGCCAGAGGAGTGTGCAGTCTCACTCTACATGCTTGCAGATGTACTTGGATTCAAGGACAAGGATGCAGATACGCTCTATGCAAGGCTTAGGATGAGCATAAAGAGCCACCAGTTCGATTCAAGTAAGAGCGTTGATAGTCATGGATGATCAGCCATGGTATCTGCAGTATTCGCTGAGAGCATACTGCTCATAGCATCAATAACCATAGCAGCTATATTTGCAAGTACAGTCATAAGCAAGAGTACGATAATCCAGTCGTTCTTTGCTACACAGACACAGATGCAGAGGGAGACCGCACTGACTAGCATAAAGATAATCTATGTCAATGCCAACGCTACTACTGTCAAGGCGTGGGTGAAGAATACTGGTATGTATAGCATATCTAACCTTGATGCGGTAGATGTGTACTTTGGAGAGGTTAATGCACTACAGAGGATACCGTACAATGCAGCGTCAGCACCCAAGTGGGTTTATGATAACACTGATACATGGAATCCAAAGCAGACAAAGGAGCTCACAGTAACACTGAGCAGTGCAATCCAATCCAACAAGACATATATGCTGAAGGTAGCCTTGCCGAATGGTGTGACTGATGAATACATATTCTCAACATGATTGATCTACCATGGGTTTCAGCATAGTCATAGCATCTGCGATAATGTTCATAGCATTACTGACCTCTCTGGCAGTGATGCTTACAGTTGCAAGTAACATGCACAAGGCAAACGATGCGATGGTTAAGGGTACCATGCTAAGGAAGGATATTAGCGATACCAGCATAGATATAGATGATCTGACTATAAATAGTAGTGATAGAAGGCATATATCGTTCCTGTTAAGCAACGATGGCAAGAGTAAGTTATTCAACTATACACACTTTGACTTAATTGTTACTTACTACTATAAGGATGCTATGAACAATGATATTCTGGGTGTAGAGAGATTATCATATGGCAATGCACTGCAACAAGGTTACTGGAGATTGAGCATACAGGATGATATAATAGATCCTAAAGTACTCAATCCAAAGGAAGGGGCTCTAGTAGAGGCCATGCTGAGTAATCCCATAACCTCTACTACTGGTAGAAGCATAGTTGTGACTGTTGCGACGGATAATGGTGTCACTGCAACACTAGCAAGTACAACATGATGATATGGTGAGAGCTGATGGTAAGGATAATCTCTACAACCAATGAAGAGATAGATAGGCAATTAGGAGGAGGATTGCCCTTACCGTCACTCATACTTGTGGAGGGGGAGCATGGCTCTGGCAAGAGTGTTGTGGCAGCACTCTTCACATATGGCATGCTTGCAGCAGGGATGAGGGTACTCATGATAAGCGAGAACAACATAAGAGAGTATATAGATAAGATGAAGGCCATAACGTACAACTTCTCCATACACTTCCTTAAGAGGAGGCTCATAATGCTTCCTCTATACGTATACGGTGCAAAGTGGTCAAGGGAACATGCGAAGCACCTTCTTCCAATAATAAGCAGGTACATGAGTGCAAATGCAGACAAGTTTGATGCAGTGGTCATAGACTCAATATCACTGCTCACGATGTATGCTGAAGAAGAGGCGATACTTGACTTTATAACTAGATGCAAGAACCTGGTTACGAATGGCATAAGCATACTCGTCACAACACATCCATCATCCATAGATGAGAATATAGGCTCGAAACTCAGAGCAGCATCTGACTGCTACATAAGGCTCAAGTCGGTCAATGTTGCTGGAAGGGATGTGAAGTCGGTTGAGATTGTAAAGATCCTAGGCTCCATGGGGCAGGTTAATTCACAGTTCAGTGCTGAGGTTAGTAGTATATTTGGTTTGAAGATAGTGCCAATAGCAATGGCCAATGCATGATACAGGTAAAGAGGTGATTACATTGTCTCTGCAGATAAAGAACAAGAAGTTTCAAGAACTTGTAGGTAAGCACAGATACCTCAAGGAATACGTTGAGAGGTTTGTAGGCACAGGTTATGGTGTACCAGCATTCTATGAGAAGTTGGAGGATAGCCTCAAGTTCGTCAAGAAGCCCAATGTACTCTACCCTATAAGCGAGCAGGTATTCATACATGTTTATGCCATGCAGGAGAGTGCTGATGGTTATACTCTGTATGGTGTGATAGAGCCTCCAGAGCCCCATCCCCTTCTGATCCAGGCTATAAACAAGATATTTGCTATACATGCAGGTTCCATAAATCCTCCAAATGAGTACCAGGAGAAGTTCCTCATCCTGGATGAGTTCCTGGCGAAGACATGCGTGAAGGTCAATGGTTATGTGGACTACTCTAAAGCCATACTCAAGAACAACACTGTACTTGTTAACACTGAGGAGTTCGAGTACCTAAAGTACCACTTCGTAAGGAAGAGGATAGGCCTGAGCCTGCTAGAGCCATTCCTAACAGATCCCTACCTCGAGGATATAACTATAATGGGGAATGGAAATGTGTATGTGGTTCACAAGCTCTTCGGTCCATTGAAGTCTAATGTATGGCTCAACAACGATGATGTTGAGGAACTGATGATAAACATGGCTGAACAGGTAGGCAAGACCATATCTCACGCTAGACCTGTTGTAGATGCTACGCTTCCTGAGGGCTCTAGGATAAACATAGTATTCGGCAAGGATATAAGCAGGAGGGGTACGAATGCGACGGTGAGGAGGTTTGCCAGCGTACCCCTGTCTATAACGCAGATAGTCTCATCCAATACAATTGATGCTAGGGAGGCAGCATACCTCTGGATGATGATAAATGAGGGTATGAGCATATTCATATGCGGGGAGACTGCATCTGGCAAGACAACGACGCTCATGGCATCATGTGCATTCATAAGTCCAACATGGAAGGTTGTGAGTATAGAGGATACACCCGAGATAACGCTACCGCATGCAAACTGGACTAGTGAGGTTACTAGGGATACTGGCAATCCCCAGTCCAGTGTTACTATGTTCGATCTGCTCAAGGCAGCGCTAAGGCAGAGACCGAACTACATACTGGTTGGGGAGATAAGGGGTGCTGAGGGGAATATAGCCTTTCAGGCAATGCAGACTGGGCATCCGGTGATCAGCACCTTCCATGCAGCAACTGTAGCAAGCCTAATACAGAGGTTGACCAATGAGCCTATAAACGTACCCAAGACCCATATAGACAACCTCAACATAGCGCTATTCCAGAGTGCAGTACAAGGCAAGCAGGGCAAGTTGGTGAGGAGGGTGCTCAGCATAAATGAGATAATGGGATACAATCCAGCAACAGATGGTATAATGTTCATACCAGTATTCAACTGGGACCCTGGGGAGGATATAGCGCTGTATAGGGGCAAGGGTAGCAGTGCGCTATTTGCTACAAAGCTTCTGGTTAGAAGGGGCTTATCGAAGAAGGATGAGTCACTGCTCTATGATGAGTTGGAGATGAGGGCAGCGATAATAAGGCATTGGATAAGCAACAAGATATTCAACTACCATGACGTGTACAACCATATAGTGAAGGTCAAGGAGATGGGCTTACAAGCATACATGGAGAGGATGGGTGTAAGGTATGAGGTTGCTAAGTAAGTTAGTGACCAAGCAGAGCAGTGTAAGCAGATCGATGCTATACTTCGTAGCCTTCCTATACTCCGTCTCAACTGGACAGGTATCAGCAACGGAACTGATAAATGTGGCAAGATCATCCGATTATGCACATTACTCTAGGGCTATGAGGGATATATATGTTCTAGGTATAACATGGAGGTATAATCTTGCACATGCATGTGAGTTGGTGGCAGCAAAGTTCCTTGCCAAGGATCTTGCATTCAACCAGTTGCTCATGAAGTTTGCACAGATAATAAGGTTAGGCGAGAATCTCTCACACTTTCTGAAGCAGGAATTGGAGGTTACAATACAGGCATACAAGACATACTATGAGAAGCAGCTGGAGAGTATAAAGTTGATGACAGGACTATACTCAACGATGATGTCAACAGCAATATTCATGATTGCAGCCTCCATAATAATGGGTATATTCTCTGGCTCTGCTGATAGCAATATGATGATGATGAGCATATTCGCTTCTCCAGCAGGTCTTGGAGCATTCGTCTTCCTCATGTACAAGGGCTTCCCTAGAGATGAGATAGTATATGAGAATGCGAGTATAGCGAAGGGGTACAGATTATTTGCCTATCCGTGCATAGCAAGTAGTGCAGGCATCGCAGTGTTACTGATCACAACGGATATCCTTGGTAGTAAACTCCTTGCTCTAGCAGTAGCAGCGTTGCCCCTGCTTGCTCTAGGTTACTATGCAAGAAGGATAGAGAATAGAGTCTATATACTCAACTACTGGTACCCAGCGTTTGTAAGGTACTTTGGAGAGATCTACTCAACCATAGGCTCATTACGAAATACGCTTCGCACAGCATTGAAGAGTGACTTTGGTCCATTGAACCAGCATCTTAGAGCATTGCTCAACAGGGTTGAGAATAAGGTCAGTGCTGAGGATGCGTTTGAGCAGTTATCTAGTGAGACAGCAAACAGGATAATCGCAGATACCAACACGATAATAGTAAGGGGTTTACACAAGGGTGCGAATATGGGTACTGTGGGGTTCACTATAGCAAACATAGTTACAGTATTAAACGAACTCTATAATAGAAGACTACAGATAGCAAAGGTATTTGATATGACACTACTCATACTTCACGTACTCTCACTAGCAACGTTAAGTCTAATGGCTACATTAACACAGATATTCTCTAGACTGTTCAGCAGCAAGGAGGTACAGATGATAATGCCATTGACAGTTGTTGATCCCGCATTGCTACAGACACTACTTCCAGTGATAGTGGTTGTGATCTCAATAATAAATGCACTAGCAGGGAAGATAGCGAGAGGGGGATACTTCAAGACAGTATGGTTCAACCTTGGGTTATATATATCGATAGGGGCAGCAACCATGTATACAACGGATATATTCATGTCGAAACTCATGGATCTGGTTATGAACATAGATCCAACCAGCATATTAGGCTGATGGATGCAGATCAGATGCGTGTACACTGATGAGTGTATATCATATCATTCGAATATATGCTTGATTGAATGGATAGATGGGCTAGACACTCTTCCTGTATATCTTGGTCTTGTTATCTATGCAGGATAGTACAGCAGGATAGTTTACATACTCTGACTTGCCGAGTATGAGGTAGCCATGTCGCTTCAGTGCATTGCATATATTCCCTATTATGGTCTCCTTACTCTGAGCATCCATGTAGATGAGCATGTTCCTGCAGAAGATGAAATCGAAGGAACCTGTGGGCATACTGCCTGTAACATCCCTGATCTCAAATGTGACCATATCCTTCACATCTCTCCTCACCAAGTAACCACCATCTGTCATCACGAAATACCTAGCAAGGGTATCCTTAGGGACGTTCCTGATGGATTTGAATGAGTACAGTCCATTCTTTGCACGCTCTATGGCATCCCTGTTTATATCGCTGGCAAGTACACTGCACCTGATACCATTCTCCTTTGCTATTATCGCTATCGTGTATGGTTCCTCACCACTCGCACAGCCTACACTCCATATCCTTGCATTGTCGTAGTCCTTGAGCAGATCAGCAAATCTAGCAAACACATCAGGATCCCTGAAGAACTCTGTGACATTTATGCTCAGGTGTGCTGTGAATACTTTGACCTCATCACTATGTTCAAGTAGCCTAAGGTAATCATCATAATCCTTGATGTTGCATGCGTTCATCCTGAACTCAAGTCTTCTCGTTATGAAACTCCTGCTGTAACATACAATATCTATACCAGTCCTACTCCTTATGATACTCCTCAACCTTGTATAATTGCGTTCATCTATCATCATGCTCACCTTCTCATAACATCAGAGCACCCTCTCATGCCCCTGGCTCTTCACCCTGATCGTCAGTGTTGAAGGATCGAAGGTTATGCTCCTGCCCCCTCTCCCCCCTATATCCTCAGCAACCAGCCTTATCCCGTATGCCTTGAGCACCTCCTTAACCTTCTCAGCGTTCCTCATCCCTATATTGAACATATCCTCATCGCTCTCATGTGCAAATACTCTCGCCCCACCGACTATCTTCGCCTTTAGACTGTTGATATCTGCACCATATCTGAGTAGTGTATCAACGAGATTCTTTACTCCAGTATCTGCATACTTGGCCTTTGTATCAGCATGGGCATCGTCACTACTACTACCATTATCACGCCTTCTCTTGTCTGTTGGGAGCATTATGTGCGCCAGCCCAATTATCCTCTGCCTATCATCGTATATACAGCATGCTATGCATGAACCAACTATGGTGGTTAGTGGTACGTCCCTACTTACAGCCAACTCACCTATCTTCACATGTATTGCACTATTACTCCTACTACTGCCTACAGAGCTCATCTCTATCACTATCTGAACATCGCATCGACCAGTCGCTTCGCATCCTCGCTGGGTATGAGGACAGAGATGTGCAATGTAAGGTCCTTATTCCCTATGAATGATAACTTACCGTCAGCGTATATGAACTCAGTAGAATCGCTATCAGCGACTATATACTCGAGTATGCTTGCTAGACTATCCTTGGCATACCCTGGCGCAGTACAGTTTATATGGAAGCCAGTGAAGCTCGTGAGGGCGTTGGTGAATGCCCCTGCAAGGAGTATGTTGCCAAACTCCGCTATAGCTGATGTTGCGAGTTCATCCGTCTCAGCGCTGCCTATAGCATTGCCTATCAGTATGGATGCCAGCCTCTTACCATCCTCAACCTCTATAACCAATAAGAGGGTTAGTGTTATCTCTCCTATACCCTTTATGTACACAGCAAATACGACATGCTCTGGATCGAACCTCTCGTATATATCATCAAGGGTTATATGCTTTATGCTTATAGAATCTATACTACTTCTATCGTTTAGCATGGTATCTATTGCATGAACACAACGGTTCAATATTGTGAATTTTATAACGTTGGATATGGTGTCTAGCCTGCTATCATGCTGATCGTTGGTGGTACCGTCCATCTCACGCCCTGCTGTAGTACTCATGACCATAGATTGCTTGAGGCGAGGAATTATCGTTTAGTATGTAACATGCATTCAATACACAGAGATAATATGGATGCATTACATACAGATGCTTAATTATCTATGGCAGCATCTAGATCTATGCCGATGGGTAAGGCAAGGATCGTGGTTGTGGTGATGCTAGCAGTGGCACTGATACTTGCATCGTTCAACCAATCACTGGTCGATGCTCAGAGCAGCAGTAATGCAAGCATGGATGGCTTGGATACCAAGAAGGATGGTAAGGCAAAGGTATTTGGGCTTAGGTTATCCACTATACCAGATAGGCTGGTTAGAGGGGAGGATGCATACCTCATCATACAGGCACACGATGATAGAGGTAATCCTGTACCATTGCTACCAGAGATAACGAGCATAAGCGTACTTAATAGCGATGCAGTGAGCATAAGCGACAGCGTAGAGAGGGTAGGTAGTGCGTATGCAGTCAAGATCAAGCCCTTGAAGAGCATGGATACAAAGGTGACCGTAGTGGCTAGAGGGCCGAGCATGATGCTCGGCTCGATGGATATAAGGGTGTATGAGCCACTCGATAGGCCGAGCGGGCTGGCGTTGAGCATAAAGCCCTCATCCATCTCCTACATAGGCCCTAGGGAGGGTTATATCGCTGTACAGTTGCTCAATGCAAAGGGGGAGCCTGTAACTGCAGACAAGGATTACCTAATAGAGTTGGGCTCGTCGAACCCAGATCTACTGCAGTTAAGTAGCATCACCATAAAGCAGGGTTCCAACTATGCCTACACACAGTTCAGGATGAAGGATGTAGTACCATCCCCAAGCCAGCATATAACCATCACTGCTAGGCATGGTAGCATGTATGCTGAAGGTACCGTGAAGGTTGAGAGCCCAGGTAAGGAAGTTCTGAGGCTGTATGTCATGGATACGGTTCCAGCGGTGAGGGGGCACGAGGTGTATGCATTCATCCAACTACAGGACTCAGATGGTAATGCCATATACGCTGAGCAGGATATGAAGGTAGAGGTCAAGCCAGATGGTATGCTCATGACGGGGGGTACTGGGGTGATAAGAAAGGGTGAGAGTACTACAGTGGTCTCGCTCTACGTGAATACGGATAAGACCTGCGAGGCTATAGCACAGGGGAGTGATGGTGGGAAGGGGCAGTGTGTGAGCATCATAGCAACAAGTGGTAACCTGACCAGCAACAAAGCAATGGTGGAGCTTGTTGAGCCAGTGTACATAGATGGTAGCAAGTACATAGGCGAGGTAAAGGAGATTAGTGTGATGCCGAGAATCTTCCCAAGCAACATGCCTATAATAGCAGATGGGAGGAGCAAGGTTATAGGGGCGGTGCAGTTGGTGAGCAGTGATGGTGGGAATGGTGACAGTAGTAGTAGTGGTGGTAGGAATGGTAAGAGTACAAGCATCAGACCTGTAATAGTACCCATGGATACCCCCATAGATATCGTATCTGACAACAGGCTTGCGGTAGAGGATACGAGGGTTACTGTAGCAAGGGGCAAGTCTGCAGCGCTTATACAGGCGAAGGTAGGTTACGATGCATCTGGTACGATGGTCTATACAGTCTCTGATTACGTTGATGATGCATCGTTCAGGCTTAGCATGCAGGGGCATAAGGGTATAACAATAGTAGGTGAACCACTGTTGAGCAAGGTGAGCAAGGGTATGAGCATCCCATACATAGTGTACTTTAGCGATGCAGATGGTTACTCATCATATGCGCTAGATGATATGAGCCTTAGGGTGAGCACGAATGATAAGGTTGAGGTGATCAAGGGAAGTAGTATAGCAAAGGGTCATGCAAGTACCATAGTACAGTTGAGGGCGGTTAAGGGTGGTGATGCTACTGTGCATGTGGAGGCTGTAGGCTCAACCGTGAGGTATACAGGCAGTGGGGGTATCAGTATAGCAGATGTAGGCAACCTCAAGGTTAACATCAGCACACCTGATGTAATGCTCTCCAACTCGAAGACACTCGCAGCACTGGAGATGGTTGATGCCGATGGTTACCCAGTTCATGTAGGGGGTGATGTTAGGGCGCTGTTGTTCTCAACAGGTGCAAGTGTGCCAGAGATGCTCGTGATCCCTAAAGGTAAGTACTTTACGCTATTCACTGTTGAGACAGATGACAAAGGTTATGGTTCAGGTGCAGGGATAACTGCTATGGTAGATGGATTCGGGATAGTGGAGAGGACCATCAGCATCATTGATAGCAATACGCCGACACTGAAACTCTCCGCTCCTGAGAGCGTCAGACCCATGGAGCCGTTCGATGTCGTGCTTGATGCATCATACGCAGGGGTACAGTTGAGTAACGTGCTGGTGAGCTGGAGCAGTGACCTTGCTGTACTCACCAACATGTACGATAGCAGTACCGATGGTCAAGGCAAAGCAATGGCTAGGTTCATAGCATACAGGGAGGGAGCCATAACCGTAAATGCAAAGATCTCTGGCTATGGAATAGAGGAGAGTGCAAGTATAATGATAAACGGTACTACTAGTAGCAGTACCATTGGCAGTAACGATGGTAAAAGTGATAGTGGTGAAGTGGAAAGTAACGATAGCCTTGGCAATGGTAACAATGATGATAGTATAAGCATACCTACTACGGATGATGTTACAAGCATGTTAGATCAGATTCCAATAGACACAGAGTACCTTCTAATGCTACCTGCACTGGGAGGAATAGCAACGTGGTACGTTAACAAAAAGTTCAGGAAGAGGGGAGTATAATATAATATAGTATAGTATTATAATAGTACGGATAACTTTATTATTATATTACATTACTATTAAGCTATCTTGATTAGATTAGAACAACTCCTGTATAAGTAATGAGTGTAGGCCAGATGCATAGTTCTCATAACCCTGTGATAGCGCATGTGCAACTATACACTTCCTCCCCTTGACCTCACCAACCATGAAATCCCTTGCAGTGCTGAATAGCTCGTTCCTGCCATTGAACTCCATGACATCGAATATCCTTCCAGCAGAGTCTGCAAGCACTACTCCCTCACTATTAGTTATACATGCCCTTGTATGCCTCTTCTCCCTCTCTGGCAATGGTATATTCTCAACTATTCTCTGAGCAAACTCCTTCCACTTGAATATATTTGCTAGTACGCCTATAGTATTACCACTACTACCATTATCATCCTTGATTACGCTTGAGAATATGAGCACTAACCTGTTATCTGCCAGGGGTGAGTGATGTACGCTCTCGAACCCGAATCTGTTCCTGAATGCTGTTCTGAACCACTCAGCATCCTTACAGTTCCTGCCCTTAAGCATAGCATTCCTACCACTAGCAACTACATTACCATCTACATCACATACAACTATATCATGATAGACTGTATAGGCATCAAGTATTATTGCTAGCCTCTTCTCAAGGTTCCTTATGCTATCTCTACTCCTGCTCTTCAATGCTTCTATCGCATAAGAGTCATGTGCCCACCATGTAACATCGCTTGCCCTCTCGTAGAGGCTCCTATCAACTATATCTATGTTGGTTAGTGCGATATCTGCGAGCCTGTTACCCTTCACGATAACTGACTGCTCCATTATCGCGCTGCTCAACTCCTGCATATTCATCTCACCCTTTATCCTCCTCGTTATACTCTCAACCTTCTTGTTGAGTTCACTCATATAGCTTGCAACGACACTGAATGTCTTCCCTGCTTCACCAGCCCTTGCTGCCTCTATGAGCGCATTGACAGCAAGGAGGTGTATCTCCTCGTTTATCTTCTCTATCTCATCTATTGCCTTGACGGTGTTATCAGTCAGCCTGTACGCTAGATCCGCTATCTCCTCAAGTGTAGCCTCCTTGCCTTTCCTGCCATTAGCCTTGCCCTGTATGGTACTTGCAGCATCATGCACCTGCATATCCATAATTCATGGAGGAGATTTATTAATAGTGTGCAGTGAAGTATGGTACAGACAATACCTTATCTCGACCTCAGTCTCTACTAGGTGCATGAAGATGAAGTGGAGCATCCAGCGCAAGTTCGCCATGATGTTCATAGCAATGGCACTTATACCACTGGTTGCTGTATCCATGCTTCTTTTACAGGGTACAAGGGACAATCTATTGAACGGGATAAGCACGAAGTACACCAACATAGCCGAAGATAGGGCAAACATAGTCAGGAGTGTTATAGAGACCAGGATGAAGCAGGCATCTGTGCTAGCATCAAACATAGGTTCAAGCATGGACGATGAGCAATTGATTAGGGGTAACATGGAGTTTCTCTGGAAGGAGTTGAGTGCAGTGGGGGCTAACCCCAAGATCATATATGTTGCAGATAGCAGTGGTAAGGTGATAGCAAGTAGTGATGGGAGCAGGGAAGGGAGTAGCATAAGTGGGCATGAGATATTCGGTGAGGTTAGCAGTGGCAAGAGTATAGGAAGGATAGGCAGGGATGAGCAGGGTATGGTACTGCTCATAGGTGCGCCGATCATGCATGATGGTAAGGTTATAGGCGTAGTTATATTCGAGACCAGGGGAGGGGTGTTCATGAAGGCTCTTCTCAACAGGGAGAACCTTGGAGAGACTGGGGAGACGTATCTGGTGAATAGGGATATGCTGATGGTAACCCCGTCGAGGTTCATCGAGGGGGCTGAGTTCAAGCAGGTAGTAGATACCATGCCAGTGAGGGAATGCTTCACCAATGGCAAAAACGTAGATGGCCAGATCTATCCAGATTATAGAGATGTGCCTATATTCGGAAGCTCATACTGCATGAGCGATCTTGGGTTGGTGCTACTTGCAGAGATAGATGTGGCTGAGGCACTTGCCCCAGTACATGCCATGGAGCAGACTACATGGTTGATAGTTGGTGGTGTGGGGGCAGGTGTAGGAGCACTCTCGCTATTCGTGAGCAGGTCAATAGCAAGACCGCTGGTAGCGATAAGCAGCAAGGTTGGCATGTTAGGTTCTGGCAATCTGAATGTGAGTATAGATGGGGTTAAGAGCAACGATGAGATAGGTAGCTTAGCATCATCGCTGAATGGTACTATAGCCTCGTTCAGAGACCTAATAAGCAATGTTAAGATGAGTGCAGATAGCGTGGTCAGGAATGTGCAGGAGCTAGGGACATCCGTAGAACAGATAAACTCATCTATGCAGCAGATATCCACAGGAATACAGCAGGTTTCAAGGGGCTCACAGGATCAGGCATCAAGGATCAATGAGATAAGCAAGAATGTCGAGGGTATAACGATAAGCATAAACGATACCAACAAGAAGATGAATACACTCGTAGAGTTCTCGAACGAGGTTGCAGAGACTGTGAGGAAGAGCATGAACTCTGCTGAGCAGGCAAGTAGAAGTCTGGAGAGTATGATGAATGTCAGCAATGAATCGTCTAACAAGATGAATGCATTGCTTGAGAAGACTGCTAGAATAACAACCGTACTAGATGTTATACAGAAGATTGCAGAACAGACCAACATGCTTGCACTCAACGCTGCTATAGAGGCAGCAAGGGCTGGTGAAGCAGGGAGAGGGTTTGCTGTAGTTGCTGAGGAGGTTAGAGCATTGGCAATGAACTCTGCAAAGGCGAGCGAGGAGATTGCCAGGATAATAGAGGATATACAGAATGATGCAAAGAGTACTGCCGATATAATAAACATGAATGCAAAGGAGGTTGGTGAAGGCAAGGTAGTCATAGAGCAGGGAGTGAAGGGTCTAGAGAATATAGCATCAAAGGTTCAGGAGATGATAGGGCTGGTGAATGGGGTCAGCTCACAACTACAGGCACAGATAAGCTCCATAGATGAGATAAATAAGAGCATATCTGAGATAGCTGCGGTATCGGAGGAGAATGCCTCAGCGACTGAGGAGATAACTGCTGCTGTTGAGGAGCAGAGTGCAGCACTACACGTTATAACAGAGAAGGTGCAGGAACTGATAAGATTGAACGAGGAGTTGAAGAGGTCCATGGCAGGATTCAAGTTTGATAAGGAAGATGGTAGGCATGATGTGATGGTGAAGGAAGAAGGGCAAGCAGGTGGTAAGCGTGGAGAGGGCAAGTTAAAGCAAGAAGCGGAAGAGAGAGTAGTAGGGAAGGAGAAGATGAACGATGGAGGTAAGAGCGGTAAGAAGGGTAAGATAATAGAGGTCAGAGCACCTGCGCCTACAAGATATGCAGATGGAGGGACTAGTATAGGCAATGGTCATGATGACACTAGTGATATTGCAAATGGTAGCAATAGGTGATGGATATGATGAGCAGCAGCGTCAATAACATCCTCAACTTACTTTTATTCAAACTACAGATAAGCAATGATAATGTTGAGTACTATGCTGTTGATGTGGATAAGATATACGAGATAAGAGCAATGGAGAAGATAACCAGGATACCAGAGGCGAGGGTGATATCTGGCATAATGAACCTTAGAGGTAAGATAATATCTGTAGTTGATATAAAGAATATCCTGGGCTATAACAGTAACACTGACCCCAAGAGGATACTTATAGCGGATGTGAATGGTACTATGCTGGGTCTGATGGTTGATGATGTTGAGCAGGTAGCAAAGATTGCAAGTGATAGCATAGAGTTCAATGCAGCAATACTCGATAACGTACCATACATAAAGGGGATAATAAAGATGCAGGATAAGCTGGTTGTCTACATAGATATCGATAAGCTATTTGATATAAAGGGAGGTATAGGTTGATGATGATACAGAAGAACCTGATCAAGATAATGGTTGTTGATGATGCAGCATTCATGAGGATTGTGCTGAAGGATATACTGAAGAACCTTGGCTACACAAACATCATAGAGGCGCCAGATGGGCTCGCAGCCATCGAGCAGTACAAGAAGTTCAAACCTGATCTGGTGACTATGGATGTCAACATGCCCAAGATGGATGGCATACAAGCATTGAAGCAGATAGTGAAGATAAATCCCATGGCCAAGGTGATAATGGTTACTGCAGTAGAGCAGCGCTACATAGTACAGGAGGCGATAAGGAATGGAGCAAAAGATTACATAGTGAAGCCATTCGATCGTGCGATGGTGGGTACTGTGATAGAGAGAGTGTTGAATACACGATAGGATGAATGGATGGATTGATGGATGGATTGATGGATGGATTGGATAAGGTGTATACCCATGACAGATGGACAGATTGGTAACCGTGGCAGCAGTGATAGGATGATCAATGTTGTGATAGTCAATGATTCCCCCTATTTCTTATCTGTATTGGAGGAGATTGTTAAGAGTAACAACTTTAATGTTATAGGTAGGTTCACGAATGCAAAGAATGCGTTGAACTTTATTTGTAACAGAAATGATGTTGATGTCATACTACTTGATCTTGAGATGCCAGATATGGACGGTATATCGTTCATCGAACATACGTTGCGGGAGAGGTTTATACCTACAATAGTAACAACCAACTATGATGAATCATGGATAGCAAAGATATCTAGCATAGGGGCCGTTGATTTCGTTAGCATGAATGATAAGCAGATCACTGAACTGAACAGCATAATAGCACAGAAGATAAGATTGGCATATATAATGAATACGATGACAAGACCTAGCAGTAGAAAGGCTAATGGTAGCACTCATAATAATAATAGATATGTTCCCTATGATGGAAAGATAGTTATAATAGGTGCATCCACTGGTGCACCAAAGATAGTGACAGATATACTTGCATCTATACCCTCAGATATAAGGGCTTGCATTATGATAGTACAGCATATGCCCAAGGGGTTCACAGATACATATGTCACGATGCTGGCAAGTAAAGCAAGTATCAAGGTCAAGAAGGCATCTGATAATGATAGAATACTCAATGGCACTGCATTGGTAGCCCCAGCGGATTACCATCTGATAGTTGATCATAACCATGTAAGGCTAGAACAGGGGCCAAAGTATGCCCATGTAAGACCGTCTGCAAATGTAACCATGGTGACTGCAGCGAACACTTATGGACCGAAGGTAGTTGGTGTACTGCTCTCTGGCATGGGCTTTGATGGTGCGCTTGGTCTGAAGGTTATAAAGCTCAATGGAGGATTCACGATGGTACAGGATGAGAGAACCTCAGTCGTATTCGGCATGGCCAAGACTGCATGCATGGTCAATGCTGTAGATCAGGTCATTCCTGCAGATAAGATTGCTGATTGGATAGTAAGAGCGGTCAAGAGGTGAGTATGAATGAGTGACATAGACAGTAACAAGGAGTACAGGGAATTATTTGTGATAGAGGCGAATGAGCATATCCAGAACATGAATAATGAACTACTAGCATATGAACAGGATGGTGCTAGAGAGCGTATAGACAGCATATTCAGATCAGTTCATACGTTGAAAGGTATGGCAGGTACTATGGGTTATGAGAATATAAGGCTTCTGTGCAAGACCATAGAGAATGTCCTTGATGCACTCAGGAATGGAAGCATGGGATTTGAAAAGCGTATAGCAGATGTACTCTTCAAATGCTTTGACGTTCTGAGCAGGCTAGTCAATGATGAGAATATAATGCTGGATATCTCAACATATATAGATGAGCTATCATCACTTGTAGTTAACAGAACTGCCGATGCTGCAGAGAATGATGATGGTAGTAATGGTACAGTTGGTGTTGGTAACAGTAACAAGAGCGAGATATCAAATGAGCAAGATCAGTTACCCACCACAATCACAGTTAGGCTCGAGGATCTAGATAGGCTCGTTGATCTCGTGGGAGAGCTGGTCATAGCAAAATCTAGACTGAGGGGCATGATCATGAACAACAATGCTACCATGGAGGCCCAACTGACACACCTTGATAGACTGATCTCAGATCTCCAGTACAATGTTATGAAGCTCAGGCTAGTTCCATTGAGCACTGTATTCAGCAGATTCCCGAGGCTTGTTAGGGATACCGCATCCAGGGTGGGCAAGGAGGTCAAGCTTGAGATCGAGGGGGCTGAGTTGGAGGTCGATAGGAGCATACTCCAGGCGATAACCGATCCTCTGGTGCATATGCTAAGGAATGCCATAGATCATGGTATAGAGAGCAGGGAGGAGAGGATCAGCAAGGGCAAGGGAGAGGTTGGTCTTGTGAAGGTTACTGCGAGCAAGGTTGAGGACAGGATAAGCATAACGGTGGAGGATGATGGTAAGGGTATAGATGTTGAGGCCTTGAAGAAGAAGGCCATAGAGAAGGGTCTGATAAGCAGTGAGGAGGCAGAGAAGATGAGCGATGATGAGGCACTAAGATTGATAGGGACTCCAGGGTTATCTACAGCGAAGGAGGTGACAGATATATCTGGTAGGGGCGTTGGTATGGATGTTGTATTCAGGCAGGTTAGCAAGTTTGGAGGTTATGTGAGCATAGAGAGCAGGAAGGATGTAGGCACCAGGATCACACTGAACATACCCATGAACGTGTCCATAATATCTGGTCTACTTGTACACGTATACGGGGAGAGGTACATAATACCCGCATCGAACGTTGTAACGACTATGAAGGTTAAGAGCAGCGAGGTGATGCATATACACGGTAGGAAGGTAATAAGGATAAGGGATAAGGATGATGGTGATGATGGAGGTGTGGATAAGATAATACCGCTTGTAGAGATGGCCTATATGCTAGGCATAAATGGTTACAGTCCTGGTAATGATAATGGTAATGGTAGTAGTGGTAATAGTAGTGGTGGTAGTAGTAGTAGTGGTAATGGTAATGACAGCAGCAGCAGTATAGTCATAGTCAACAACAAGGGCAAGAGTATAGGATTCATAGTGGACTCATTCGAGTATATGAAGGAGATAGTGGTCAAACGTGTTGCAGGGTTGAACGGGAGGTTCGTTGATGCAACGATAGCCTCTGATGGTTCGGCTGTGCTTATACTGGATATAGCACAGTTGGTAAGAGGTTAGGGTTGATCATGGTGTTGGTGTTGTGTTACCATGCATGATCCACGCTGCCTCCTAATCAGAGTATAATGGCGCCCTGGCCGGGATTTGAACCCGGGCCGCAGGTGTGACAGACCCGCATACTGGACCAGGTTTTACGGCTCGTAGCGAGCCTCTATACTACCAGGGCACGCATACACCAGCACCGATCCTTCCCTTCCTACCATTACTCTTACTCATACCCCTTTAAAATTTTTCAGGCAGGTAGATAAGATTAAAATCTGGCTTGAGAGGTTGACTGCTAGAGGGCCCGTAGCTCAGCCAGGTAGAGCATCGGATGCTGATGCACGTCGGGTGAGACTTTTAACCTGCTGGGATCAGAGGGATGGAGTAGGGAGGGAGGGAGGAGGGAATGAGGGAAGGATATCCGGTGGTCGCGGGATCGAAGCCCGCCGGGCCCGCATATCCGTTCATCGATTGGGCTACGCTAGGCATGGATCAGGCTATCCAGGTAGCGAGTGCCAATGGCTCTACCTTGACCACGATGTTATCCCTGCTAGAGTCTATCAGCCTCCTGCTCAGTTGCTTATCTGCTGAGCCCAGGTACTTGGTCACCTGCTCGACCATTATACCCCTTGCAAGTTCAACATCGTCTATTATGCTGGCGTTGCCCTTGCCCCTGACCCCTCTAGGCCTACCATCAACTACCTCATCGACGAGGAAGTAGACCCTGTTGTTGGCAGTAAGCAGTCTAGCCTTCTTGCTAGCCCTGTGGACCTCAAGGTAGAATACCCCGCCCCTGTACACGAACCAGAGGGGATGGACCATGGGGTATAGATCCACATCTACCATCGCAAGGCGGAGTAGCAGTGGTCGCTTAAGGAACTCCTCAACCTCCTCCATGCTCATGCTCCTCCACCATGGGTCTGCCCTGATGATCCTCATACTCTTGTATGGGAGGAGGGAGGAATAACCTTATCGCTATGGTGTAGCATTGTTATCCATAGAATATATAAGGAAGGACAGTGCTGGTAATAGCAATGAAGCCTGTAGGGATAGATGATATAGCGATATATGTACCCCCTCTCTACATAGACTTCAAGGATTTTGCTGAGGCAAGGAATATGGACCCGAGCAAGTTGGAGTATGGTATAGGTATAAGGAAGATGGCCATAGTCGATTCGGATCAGGACCCAGCATGCATGGCTGCAAACGCATGCCTCAGACTCATGCAGAAGAACAACCTCAAGCCAAGTGATATAGGCAGGTTATACGTTGCTACTGAGTCTGGCCTGGATGAGTCCAAGGCCATGAACTCCTATGTGATAGGGATGCTTGAGCAGGTATACGGTCGGGGCACGTTCGAGCACTGTGGAGGGATAGAGTGCAAGTTCGCATGTGTCTCTGGCTCCTATGCGCTGTACGATAACACGAACTGGATAAGGTGCGATGAGCACAACGGCAAGTACGCAATAGTCATAGTGAGTGATATAGCAAAGTACGATATAGGTTCGTCTGGTGAATACACGCAGGGTGCTGGAGCGGTTGCTATGCTTATAAAGGAGGAGCCTAGGCTCCTTGCATTCGACCAGAAGGTTACATCTACAGTTATAAGCAACGAGCATGACTTCTATAGGCCATTCGCCAGAACAACACCCATAGTCAATGGACACTACTCCAACCTCGCATACCTCATATATGTGAAGAAGGCCATGCTCATGTACAAGCAGAAGGCTATAGAGACTGGGCTCATAAGGTTGAAGCCGGATGAATCGATAATAGATCATATAGACCTGTTGGCGATGCACCTACCATACTCCAAGATGGGCAAGAATGCCCTTGCGTTCCTGCTCAGGCATGAGTGGAGGAGCCTCCCAAAGTGGAAGCGTATACTGGCCAAGGTAGGGATGGAGGAACCAAAGCCACCAGAGGGCATGGGCACCATAGAGGCAATACTATCTGACAGGGAGTTCATGAAGAGGGATGAGGAGTTCAGGAGGAGGTTCATGGAGACCGAGGAGTACAGGGAGGTATTCGAGAACAAACTTGCGAGTTCGCTCAAGGCATCGGAGATTGTTGGGAACCTATACACTGGCTCGCTCTACATGGGCTTCAGGAGTGAGGTGGAGTATGAGTACAGGAAGGGTAGGGATCTGGCAGGATTGAGGGTAGGGTTCGCATCCTACGGCTCTGGGTGCAGTGCCATGGCATTCTCTGGAGTGATACAGGAGAGGTACAGGGAGGTAGTAGGTAGGATGGACCTTGAGAGGGAGATAGGGGAGAGGAGGAGGATAACGATGGAGGAGTATGAGCAGTTGCATAGAGGGGTGAGGGATGTACAGGAGAGGATAGTGAACAAGAGCGGGGAGTTTGTACTGGTTGGTATAGGGAAGAGGGGAGAGGGCTTCAGGGAGTACGTATTCTTGAACTGAGGTTATATATCATCCTCTTTTATTGATTATACATTCAGATCATGGTATAGGACCTTCACCGCCTACACCTGCACCCCCTCCCTGCAGTTGGGACTGTGTCTGTGCTTGTGCTTGTGCCTGCTCCCTTGCCTTCTCTCTCTCCTCCAGCATCTTCAGGCTAAAGTCGTTTGGTATAGCATACACTACTATCGCTATGAGGATGAGTGATACTGCCATGACAAGGATCTCCCACCTTATCTTGTATATGGCGCTCCTCTCACTCTCTTCCATACCATTACTTCTCCCCTCCAACTTATATGCCATTCTGCCTCTGCTTCCATGTTAGGATCTATAGATTTAAACGTGTTCTAACAATAATAATACAAAAGGCTATCATCGTAATAGTAATCTTTTAAAGGAAATAAAAGTAAAGATAAAATACATGATAGGTATATATACATACATGGATGGAATGCATGTTGGGGATAGGGTGAAGGTACTGGCCATAGGATTGGTATCTGGGTTTGCTGCAACGCTTATGGTAGCAGGGGTGATATCTGCTGGAGAGGCACTCGCCAACTACCCCCATGGCCTATTCTACCTTGTTATAGGTGGTGCTCTAGGCTTTGGTACCAATGTAACATACGCCACAAGCATGGGTATAACGATGCATATCGCTGCAGGGACCATGCTAGGCCTAATCGCAACCGTACCTCTAGCAGTATCTAGTAGGATGCTTATGAGCATATCAAACATCAACCGCTCCCTGATCTATGGTGTGATATTTGGGCTCCTTGTATGGGCACTCTTCTTCATCCCAGTATCATACATGCTGGTTATGCCGGCGCTGAGTACGCATGATGGTATGGTACTCGATAGATCTGGCAGTGTCATAATGGATATGAGCGCATTGTTCACCAAGGTAATCTACTACGCTATAGGCATACACATACAGTATGGGGTGACGTACTCTATTCTTGCTGGTGTACTGATAAGCAGAACTGTGATGATGCTACCGCTTGAGCGGTAAGCTGAGATGGCCTGATGGTGTAATGATTATGGATTTAGATAAGATCATCCTACATACGTCAGTTTATACTTAACATTATAAGCAATTACCCGTCAGCCCATAGTTGGGTATGAATATGATCACGTGATGATCGTATCGTGTATACTCGTATATAGCATACCTAGAACCCTCCACATTCATGTATCCGCCTTGCTAGCCTCTATCATCTCCCCTGGCATCTACCTTAACCCCAATTGCTAATACTATCGCTCATATTGATAGGCCCTCCATCTGCTGAATACAGTGCTCAATGGAACTAGCCTGAGTCTCTAACATTGTACTGTAGATCTGAGATCAGTCTATCAACTTGCCTATCTGGTACTCCTGTACCCTCTTGCTAACCAATAAACCCAAGGATTCTCGCACCACTCTATTATACTAACGTAATATTTCAAGGCTAGTGTTATCAAGAATTCGTATAGTTCAGCCGAAGATAACAAATAAAAATAAAGAATAATTATCGAGCTAGAAGATCCTGTTTCCTGCAACTATATCATACTTGAACTGCTGGCCACTAGCCGTCTCAACTACCACCGTCAGATTTGTACCAGCACTAACAGCACTGGTTAATCTCAGTGTCAGTGAATCAGTGCTTGATGGATTGATTGTGTTTGTACCGCTACTTACACTGGAGCCGAAGTGGAACTGTCCTGCTGCCAGTGTACCACTATTGAAGCTGTATAGGGCGCCGTTAACATACACCTTGCTTATCTGCACTGCCTGTGGGGAGTTGTTCTTTATGTACATCCCAACGTATGCTATTGATGATGAGTTGTTTGCACCAGTTATACCCCCGCCTAGATGATTGAGTAGTGGATTCACCTGTCTAGCATCGTAACCCAGCAGCTGTAGGCTCTCCGCAACTACGTTCTGTGGTGCAACCTTGCTAGATATGTTCTGGAAGTATGTGTATACTACTACCCCTCCTACCACTGCAATTGCTACCAGCATGAGCGTTGCTATTATTGGTGATACACCTCTCTTCGCAGCCCTTCTTAACTCGGGTATCTCTTCCATGTAAGATCGTTTATACTCGATATAGAAAATAATTTGTATGTAAATACTCACAATTACAATATGTATGTATCTAGAGTTGACTGACTCAATGTTATAACATGAATGTAAGAAGTGTAAGTATGAGCATGCGGATGTACATGTTGGTGTGCTTCATAGCATTTATGCTACTCCCCATACCCAAATCGTACACATCCACAGGTTACGAAGATCTCTTGATAAACTTAGCCATCGTTCCTGATATAGTTGAGCGAGGAAGTGTGATAAAGGGTTTCGTCTATATCACTGATAGGGAGGGTAAGCCCGTTCCTGCGTGGGAGGATGTTACGGTAGAACTTGCATCCAACTCGCTAGTCTCACTGCCGCATAGTGTTACCATCAAGGAGGGTCACTTCTACACATCGTTTGAGTTGGAGACCAGAGGTACAGGGGAGGCGAGTGTAACTGCAGTATATGGGAGGCAGATAAGTACAGATATCGTGAAGATCATTGATACACATAATAGCACCCATGCTAAAGGGAAGCTAATGTTTGAGATCAGATCGCTCACAAGTAATCTACACATGCTTACTGATTCAGAACTCCCGCTAATCCTCTCTATAAAGGATGATGCTGGAAGATACGTGCCAGCACCAACAGACCTGTATGTTAGACTGTCTTACAGCACTGAACTGATAACCGTTGAGTATAATCCCTATATACCTAAAGATACATCATTCACGCTTCTGAAGGTAAGGAGTTACAACTCTGTTGGTATAGCGTACGTAACTGCACACACTGATCTCGATGGTGAGAATGTGGTAACATCAACAAGCATATACATCACATCAGATGGTGCGACCAGACTGAATGTGAACTTACTTCCTCCAATAGTAAGTAAAGGCTTCACATATGTAGATATATTGATAACACTTATGGATGCCAATGGTGTGCCAGTACTTGCAGATAGAGATATAGTGGTTAAGATTACATCAGATTCGCCAGCATTGCACAAGCTCGATGAGAACTCTGCACGCTCCAAGTATGTTATAAGAAAGGGTGAATATAGTCTCATAAGTAGGGAGCACGCTATATTCGCCTCTACAGGCAAGGTGAGTGTGAGCGCAAGTGCTAGTGGCCTGATGGGAGGCTCTGCTACCCTTACCATAGTTGAGCCATTGAGTGAGAATAGTACGAAGAGTAAGGAGAAGGTTCTCAGACTATTTCTGCCTGAGAGCATAGCAAATGGAGGCACGATGAGTGTTGTATACCAACCATATGCCATTGAAGATGATGGTGATGACTGCCCTAGGTTGGATAAGATAGGCACTGTCAAGGAAGAAGATAGGCATGTTGGTACCATAGATTTGAGTAGTGTGGTAGAGGAGTGTGACGCAGAAGGCTATAAGGTTCACAATATAGACCTCTTAGAGCATGGGGAGGTATATCCCATAAGTAATGGTGTAGCAAGAGGGGCATACGTCACAGTCAACGATGCCTCACTGGAGGTTGTATCTAACAATGTAGTTCATAACGCTTATGGCGTAATCACGGTGAAGGGTAATAGTAGAAGCAATGAAGAGGTAACACTCTCTGTAAACATGCAGGGTGCTGGTAGTACCAGTGCTAAAGTACAGATCATAGGCAGTAGATTGCCCCATCAAACACTTACAGCGCTATATGAGGATACCTCTAGTTACAGATTATTCATAACGGTTGTTGAGTATGGGAACAGGCCTATAATGACCGATATGAGGTATATTATAAATCCACTCGCCATATTGGTTGAGATCAAGGGTTCATCGTATGCAGAAGTGGTACTTGAAAAGGGTTCCATAGGCGCACAAGGCCTAGATATAGTGCCGATAGGAGTGGATGCTAATGTAGCCCTCACATCCCGTGTCAGTCTTGCAGATGACATCTACGATGATGTCATAATAACACTACCCTTCACTACCTTACTATCGATCAATGGGGAATACAGGATAGGGTACGTGCAGCTCTTCAAGGGAAACACCATATATACTGCTACTAAGGATACGAAGATAAGACTCGCATCATCTGACGATAGTGTGCTTGTACATGATGCTCTGGTAAGGAAGGGTAGTTCATTCGGTGAGTTCACGATAATTCTTACGAATACTAGTAGGGAGAGGAATGTTGAGATAACCGTGCTAGATAAGGGGAGAAGGAGCATCGATCTCTCTATAGTAGAGAGAGAATTTGATGAGCCAGACATTATAGCATATAGCAATGGTGATGAGATAGAGGTCAGGTTATATACTATGAGGAATGCAGAGATAGTATGGAGAGAGATAGATGGCTATACCTATATCCAGAAGGATGATAAGGTTGTTAGGGCTGATGGAAGGGGCTTCTACGCCAAGGCGGTGCTCAAACCACTCTCCGAGTGGCAGCAACTCAACGTAGATGCCATGATAGTTGCGCCTGGATACAAGGTATACAGTCTGAATTACACCGTATATGAGCTACTACCTCGTGCAGAGGACGGAGATGGGATACTCAGCATATCTGTAAAGACCCGTGACCTGTACGCTGGAGAGACTGGGTACATTGATGTATTCGTAAGTGATGTCATGGGAAATCCAGTCAGTGCAACCAAGATCAATATCTATGGGTCAGATGGTGTGGAGGTTCTCACCAATACATTGTACACTACAGACGATGGTAGTGCTAGAGCATTCATCAAGGCGGTTAAGGACTCAACCATATACATAGAGGCTAGCAGGACTGGGTACAGTAGCGCAAGCATACAGATACCATTGCGTGTGACCATACAGGAGCATAAGTATCAAGATACCATTGCAGTAGGTATCAATCACTACATACTCATTGGCACATCAGTAGCGGGAGTTGCAGCAATACTAACCTTCATGATGAAGAGCAAGAGGAGAAGTTATGCAGATGAAGATTCGTAACACGGTGGTATGAATGGATGGACTAAAGCATATGTGTATAGTAAATAATGTCCGTCTAAGAAAGGGTATTGGTGCTGGACTGGATATATTGAATAGAGTATTTGCACGCAGTGCAACGCAGATACAGTCCAGTAATAATAAGGATTATCGTGGTAGCAATAATAGTAGTGATAACACTAGCCTAATCAAACCCAGATACAACATCATAACGATAGAGAGGTTAGAACTATTCAATACAGCAATCTATGCTGCTATAGTTGATGATGCTAGTGCCAAAGGCGGCAAACGATATATACTAATAGAGCCTACTCTGACATCTAGAGATGTTAAGAACCTTGCATTCATAAAGCAAGTTATAATCGATGAACTTCTCATAGATATGAGTATGGTGCAGAGATCTACTAAGAAAGAGATGGAAGATAAACTCTCATACGAATTAGAGACGATAGCTAAAAAATACGACCTACATGTGAACAGATCGTTCAACAAGCTCAGATACTATCTTATCAGGGATCTCCTATATCTAGGCAAGATAGAACCACTGATGCATGATCACATGATAGAGGAGGTTAACTGTGATGGTCCAAATATACCACTCTACATATGGCATAGGGAGCATGAGTCATTGCCAACGAATATAGTGTTCAGTGATGAAGAGCTTAACAGCATGGTGATCAAGATGGCATATCTTGCAGGGAAGCACATATCGCTCT
>JANWZS010000006.1 GCA_025054855.1 Candidatus Nitrosocaldus sp.
CACATAGGGCATGTCCGCAACCTTGTGCTTGGGGACACTATATACAGGATACTGAGGTTCACCAACCACGACGTGCTGGTACTCAACTACATAGACGACTCTGGTCTGCAGGTTGCTGATATAGTGGTTGGGTTCAGGTACCTAGGCTTCCCCTTGGAGAGCAGCAAGAAGTTCGACCACTACTGTGGGGATGATGTGTACGTTAGGGTGAACGAGATGTACGAGCATGATCCTTCCCTGATGGAGAGGAGGAGGGAGGTGCTGAAGGCCATGGAGGATTACGACTCCGATACGGCAAGGTTTGCTAGAGAGGTTACACACAGGGTACTGGATGAGCAGTTGAAGACGTGCTGGAGGCTTAATGCAAGGTACGACTGCCTTAACTTCGAGTCACAGATCATAGCATCGAGGCTCTGGGATAGGGCGTTGGGGTTGATGGAGGCTAGGGATATAGTCAAGGTAGAGGATGATCCAGGCTCGAAGTACCATGGCTGCCTGGTGGTGAAGGCTGGTATAGAGGGCGAGGAGAAGGTACTCGTTAGGAGTGATGGTACATCCACATACATAGCAAAGGATATACCGTATGCTATGTGGAAGATTGGCCTGCTCGATGATCCATTCAAGTACGTGAAGTACGTTGAGCAGCCAGATGGGAGTGTGCTGTGGGCAACATCTCTGCATGAAGGTTCTAAACTGCACATGCGTGCTGCGGATGAGGCTATAACAGTTATAGATGTGAGGCAGAGCAGGCTGCAGAGGATAATAAGCAAGATACTCTCCATGCTCGATGGGAGAGGTAGGTACACTCATCTAGCCTATGAGGTTGTGGCATTGAGCAGCAGCACCGCAAGGCTCTTCAACATAGAGATAGGGGATAGGAGGTTTGCTCACATGAAGGGTAGGGAGGGGATATACATAAATGCCGATGATATGCTGGATATGCTCCATAACAAGGCCTACGAGGAGGTCAAGGCTAGGAATCCAGAGGCCGATGAGCGATGGCTCCATGCAACTGCTGAGCATATAGCCGTTGCTGCTATGAGGTACAGCATGCTCAAGCAGGATCTGGATAAGATCATAACGTTCGATGTAGAGGATGCACTCAACCTGCAGGGGGAGAGCGGGCAGTACATACAGTATGCATATGCTAGGGCATCAAGGATACTGGAGAGGGCAGCGGGTGCTGTGGGGGATGGTGCTGTGGAGATAGATCCCTCATGCGCAGATCTGATCTGCATGAGGGAGGAGGTAGCGCTGGTGAAGGCCATGGCAAGGTTCGATCTCGTGGTTGAGGATACGGTCAGGAGCCTCAACCCCAAGACCATGGCTAGGTACTGCTATAACCTCGCAATGGTATTCAACGAGTTCTACGAGAAGGTTCCCGTACTACACGAGCAGGATCATAACATGATTAGGGCAAGGCTCTCACTGGTCAAAGCATTCACCATAACGTTGGGTAACTGCATGTCACTCCTCGGCATACACACACTTGATAGGATGTAGCATCGCCATGGCCCTGTAGCATGTTATGACCAACCACCATCATCGTAATTGTAACGAGTGATATCATACTTGTTTGTTTACGGGCACTGTCTTCATGGGTGTGATGGAATGTTGCTGCTACTGCTGATACTACTGTACTGTACATGCTGCAACCCATGGCTATGCCCCACTAACTAAGAATGATTGCATGAATGGATACATCGATCGTGCATATAATCTACCTCTTCGTCAATGTGACAACATGCCCAAGGAAAAGAAAATTATTTTTACCAGTACAGCGTAGAGAACTGTAGAGGTATGAAGGTTGAGGGTCCAGATAAGGATGGCATGTGCTGGCCAAAGTGTACCTGGTTCAAGTGTGGCAAGAACGTGCTGAGATTCAGGGGCAACGTACTGTGGTGTGACTGGCTTGAGCAGGAGTGTGTAGGACCGTCGTGTGCATATGCCAGTTGTGTAAGGAGCAAGCTCCTTGCAGAGGGCAGATGTGGTCTAGTGATAAGGAGGCGAACCAGAGACTCTCTATCGCCAGAGGACTTTAGGCTTGACGTGAAGCTGAAGGGCAAGGTAGCAAAGATGGTAAGGGAAGATGATGTGATATGATCCATACCATACGCAGCCCGCCAGTGAGTCAGCAACACATCCAGGAGCAGGGTACTACCGATAATATTTAATACACTGCTCCCTCCTCTACTCAGAAATATGGATGTGGTGAACGAGGGTGCGTACCTGCTGCTGCTCCATGGCAGGAGGTCATGGCTGATCAGGGTTGAGAAGGGGAAGAGGATGCACACGCACCTGGGCATAATAGATGTGGATGATGCCATAGGAAGGGAGTACGGCTCGTACATAGAGAGCAGTCTTGGGAAGAGGATATACCTACTCAAGCCCATAACCTACGATTACGTGATGAAGGGAGAAAGGAGGACGCAGATAGTCTACCCGAAGGATATGGGCTATATAGCATCGAGGTTGGGGATATGCTCTGGTGCCAACGTGCTTGAGATAGGCATGGGGAGTGGAGCACTGACCACATTCATAGCAAGCATAGTCAGGCCCCATGGACACGTGTACTCCTACGAGGTGAGGGAGGAGTTCATACAGATAGCAAGGAGGAACCTGAGCAGGCTGGGGTTGGAGGATCACGTCACCATAATCAACAGGGATGCCAGTGCTGGGATGCTGGAGGTGAGCAACATGGATGCTGCAGTGATAGATGTTGGTGACCCATGGAGTGTGCTGGATAATGTGTACCATGCAATGAAGGGTAGCGCACCACTCTGCGCCATATGCCCTACCATGAACCAGTTGGAGAGGCTATCTGTAGCGTTCAGGGATAGGTTTGTGGATGTTGAGTTCACCGAACTCATGATAAGGCATATGGAGGCTAGGGAGGGTATGACCAGACCTATGTTCAGGATGATAGGGCATACAGCGTATCTGGCCTTTGGGAGGAAGGTAGTACATGGATGCTGCTAATGCTGAAGGTGTGGTTGTAGAGGTTGATGATCAGTACGTAGGAGGGCTCATACCTGCGAGGCTGAGCAGGTCCAAGAAGGGGGATAACGGTGTTGTGCTTGTGGTTGGGGGGAGCAAGATATACCATGGTGCACCCTTGCTTGCATCGTTGGCAGCGTACAGGAGCGGTGTTGACCTTGTTTATGTCGCTGTGCCAGAGGGCATCTCGCCAGCATTGAGAGCCTACAGCCCTAGCCTTATAGTACTACCATTACCAGATGCCAAGCTCACAAAGGGTGCAGTGAACAGGCTGAAGGGGATGCTACCCAAGAGGGTAGATGCAGCAGCCATAGGCATGGGCTTGAGCGTATCAAGGGTAGATGCACTCAAGGAACTGGTTATGTACCTTGCTGAGTCGAAGAGCAGTATAGTGCTCGATGCAGGTGCACTCATACCAGAGATACTCCCAGTGATCAAGGGCAGGAGGGTTGTGGTCACACCACATGCAGGGGAGTTCAGGAGGCTCTTTGGTTGTGATGCTGGTGCAGATGAGCAGGAGAGGGTCGAGAGTGTCAGGAGGGAGGCGGAGAGGCATGGCATAACAATACTCCTGAAGGGATGGGTCGATGTGATCTCCGATGGCTCTAGGGTTGCGGTCAACAGGACACATACATCTGCCATGACCGTGGGAGGCACGGGTGACCTGCTCTCAGGGCTTCTTGCAGGTCTGCTCGCCAAGGGTCTAGAGCCATTCCATGCTGCTGCATCTGCTGCATACATAAACGGTTCTGCTGGCATGAATGCGTACAGAAGGCTTGGTCTACATATAATGCCAACGGATATGGTGGATGAGATAGCATATGTAATGAAGGAGTATGATCGGATACTCGAATGAGTAGATCGGATTGTGAGTATGGGCGATAATAGATAAATGCATATAGATGGGTGGGGTATATGTTATATTTCAAAGTATAGAGACTAAAATCTATCTTCCTAGATTGAGTATTTAAGCCTTATGGTACAAAAATCTTATATATCGTGTGATGGTAGAGCTAGGTGATGAACAAGGCTGTACTAGGTGCAATTATAGCTGCAGTTGCAGTGTTTGGATTCATTATAGCGCCAATAAGCCTTCAGAACGTAGATGCTGCAAGGATCAAGCGATCCATAGAGACCAAGCAGCTTGAATCTGAGCCCCATGCATGGTTAGTAGGCCATGAGTCACACCAGGCTGTTAAGGTTCTTCCAGCACAGGACAATGTGATATACTCTGGAAGGCTAACGTTCACAGCAAACAAGCCTGTGGATGTTGTTATACTGCACCCAAGGAACACATTCCCAGCAGGTACAGCAGTAACTGGGCAGAATGAGTTTGCTGGTAAGGAGTTCGATGCGGAGATATACAGGAGTGTAGGTACATCAGGCACATGGGTATTCAACAACGCCGTCCAGGTGGAGTTGCATAACACACAGGGTGAGCGGTTCAATGCTACAGTAACCGTGTACTATCAGGCTAGGGCGGTAACTGGAGAGTTACCTCAGCCTCAGGTTGAGATGCCAAGGGCAATAATCGTTAGCGAGTTCGTTCCATGGTTCGTGCCATCAGCTCTCCAGATAGAGCCTGGAACACCTATACAGTGGGATGCAAGTGAAGCAGCGAGTGTACACACGATAACATTCGTGACCAGGATAACAGATCTGCAGTTGAACATGGACAAGGAGTACACAGCAAAGACCCTAGCAATCCTCAACCCAGGGGATAGGTCACAGATATGGAGGCCAGATCCTGGTGTGTACGTGTATGTATGTGCAATACACCCATACATGGTCGGTGTGATATCTGCTGGCGTACCATACAATGCCATAACCCATGACAGCGATCCAGCGAATGATATAACGACACAGAAGTTCGCATCCTGGATATGGGGTCCAGGTCCCTGGGAGAGGCCTGAGAGCATACTACCAAAGCCAGCAACACCAGGTGTTGGTGAGGTATGGGTAGATGCACAGTTCGATAGCATGAAGGACAAGTACCTTGGCAATCTACTTGGCAAGTTCGCAAAGCCATGGCCAGGGAGCATAAACGTTATAGATGCGAAGACCTGGGAGAGGAAGGCAAAGATAGGGCAGGGTCTCAACAACCCACACAACCTATGGGAGTCTGCAGATGGCAAGTTCGTTGTGCAGACCAACTGGCATGACAACTACCTAACGGTTATAGATGCTGAGAAGCATGAGATATTCAAGAACTACATCACAACGGGTATGGACCCAGCACACATTGCGGTTACTCCAGATAACAAGTGGGTCATAACTGGCATAAATGCTGGATCAGAGTTCCAGGTATTCGATGCTAGTCAGATGTTCGATCCAAATGTCAAGGCAGAGGATATAAAGCCAGCATTCTCCATAAGGGCTAGTGTGCCTCTTGCTGGTCCACACGGGTTCTGGCTGACTCCAGATGGGCTCATAGCAGGGCCATACCACATGGCCAACCACATAGCAGTACTCTCGATAAACGAGAGGAAGGAGATGCACAGGCCGATCAACGCTGCTACACTCGATGATCCAGCAGCTCCAGGCAAGAAGCTTGGTGCAGGTATACCCATAGCCTCATACATAGGGCCAGAGATAAACGGGCATAGGTACTGGGTCACAGCATTCGTTATGCTTGAGCAGGATAGGCTTCTACAGGGCAGGCTCCTGATATACGATATAGGGAGTGCGGTTGGAGGACCATCGAACCCAACACTCGTCAAGATCCTCAAGGTGAATGGCACACCCATCCAGAGCCCGATAACCCCAGATGGTAGGTACGTGATCAGCGCAAACTCTGGAGGATTATTCGTGATAGATGATGAGAACCATGCAAAGGCAGCCATAACAGTTGTGAAGTTGGACTACAACGATCCAAGCAAGACCCATGTTGCACTGGTGATACCTGGATATGCAGGGACACATGGTGTCTCCTATGGCTACAAGGAGGGTGGAGGGCTGTACGCATATGTGACGGCAAAGTTCGCTCCAGTACTCAGGGTTATAGATGTTGAGAAGATAGAGGAAGCGATAGCAAAGAACGATCCTATGATAGCAGTTGCTGGAGATGTTGACCTAGGCGACTCATGGGGAGGCATGGGTGTGATAGCGATACCGAATGCAAACTGGTATCCAACACTGGATGAGAACCCTGCAAAGGGTAGGTTCCAGTGAGGCAGACAGATAGCACCATAACACCCCTTCCTTATTTTGTTCTTGCATGATCAGTATGTTTAAATACTCTGTGCCTGGAATTGGCAGCATGTATATACCTGCATTATTACTGCTGATACTACTACCATCAATGCTAGTAACTGGTGTATATGCCTCATCATCCCCATCACAACCATACGCCATCACACTGTATAGGATCATAAATGGTTACAACGACTCCGATGGTAGATTCAATACACCATACGGTGCAGTGATAGACAGGAGTGGTAGGATCATAGTGACAGATAACCTGAACAACAGGATACAGGTGTTCGACAGCAGTGGTAACTTCCTATTCAAGTTCGGTGTACCAGGGTACGATCCTGGGGGATTCACCCACCCATCTGGTGTCAGTGTGGACAGTAACGGGAATATAGTGGTTGCTGACCTGCACAACTACAGGGTACAGGTATTCGACAGCAACGGTGTATACAGATTCCAGTTCAATAAGCTTGGCCCATCAGATGGGCAGTTCACGTACCCCATAAGCGTCGCAGTAGACAACAGGGACAGGATAATAGTGGTTGATACATACATGCATAGCGTTCATGTGTTCGACAGCAACGGTAACTTCCTATTCAAGTTCGGCAGGGAGGGCTCTGGGGATGGGGAGTTCAGCTTCCCTACTGGTGTTGCAGTAGATGGCAGGGATAGGATAATGGTCGCTGATGTATGGAACAACAGGATACAGGTGTTCGACAGCAGTGGTAACTTCCTATTCAAGTTCGGCAGGGAGGGCTCTGGGGATGGGGAGTTCATGTTCCCAACGGGGGTTGCTGCACGTGGTGATGTGCTTGCTGTTGTGGATACGGGGAACAACAGGGTCCAGTTATTCAGGCTCATCGATGCTATTGGTGGTTCTAGACTCCAACTCATAGATGGTAGTGATGGCATTATAGATGTTGGGCAGAGCATAAGAGCGGTGGTACATTCCAGCATGGGTAGTGCAAGGTTCATGTGGATAGACCCAGATGGCAATATAGCAAGGGATGTGAGCAAGGGTATCAGCGATGGCACTGCAGAGGATGAGTTCGCACCCAGCATCATGGGCCAGTGGAGGATAGAGGTAGAGCTAAGCGATGGTTCTAGGACCGAGAGGCTCACGGCTGATGCAGTGGTGGTACCAGAGTTCCCCATCGCATTACTTGTACTTGCAGGGCTCATCGCTACGATGCTTGTACTACTGCACAGCAGAGCCAGTGTAGAAAAGACTAAATTTACCCAGGGGGTGGATAGTAGGGTATGGCATTCGAGCAGTTCATGCCAGGGGCAACGGCAGTAGGGATAGCGTTTGCTGATGGTGTGGTACTTGCTGCCGAGAAGAGGGTATCATTCGGCACGTACGTTGTAAGTAGATCTGGCAAGAAGGTATTCAAGATAACCGAGAGGGTAGGTGCAGCATGTGCTGGTATGGTTGCTGATATGCAGATACTTATGAGGCAGGTGGAGTCGCTAGCAAGGCTCAAGGCATTCGAGATAAGGAGAGAGGTGCCTCCAAACTCCATAGGCAAGTTGGTATCTGTACTGCTCTTCGAGAGGAGGTACTTCCCATTGCTGACCCAGATCATAATAGGGGGGATAGATGTGTACACTGAGAAGCCAGCGATATACACCCTAGATCCATTAGGTTCTATACTCCCAGATGACTATGCAGCAGTAGGCACAGGGGCGGAGATGGCTATAGGTGTGATAGAGGGCCTATACAGGGCAGAGATGAGCGAGCAGGAGGCAAGGGAACTCGCCATTAGAGCAATAAGGGCTGCAGTAGCAAGAGATGCTGCGAGTGGGGATGGTGTAGATATGCTGATAATAACCAGGAATGGGTGCAAGGAAGAGTCTCTTAGGTTGAGTTAGGAGAACAGATGGAAGATATTAAAAAATCTCAAACGAGCAGTTGAGCAAGCGATTAAGCATGAGCCCATAAATAATTTATATTAGAGCACGCCTCTTACACTCCTCCCAGAACCTGTCGCCTACATAGTGCTTGTTCTCCACTATTACACCCTTGCTCATAGGAATAGCCTCATCACTGCTCACCCTTGCTACACCAACTGCTATATACTTGCCGTGCCTCTCATCCTTGACGGTTACTATGCTACCCTTATCGAACCCATCCATCCTTATTATACCAGGGCGCATGATATCTGCCCCATTGCATACATGCCTTACAGCCCCCATATCCACGGTGATGCTTGGGAACGATCCAAGAATGTGCATGGTCAAGAATGGCAGTATGATGCCATCCTTCACAACGAGTATCATCTCCTCACATATCAATATGGAGTTGTCATCTATACTACCATCATCCATCTCTATTATCTTCAGTGCCTTGGGCCTACTCACGCCTACATCCTTGGGCCACCCATCCCTTATCCTCTGCATGATCCTCTCTATATCTGTCTTGGATAGATGGTACTCCCTCATGCCAACCCTACCCTACGCTCATGGCCTCCCTCACCTCTATGAGGTCCCGCAGTATTGCGCTTGCAGTCTCCATGCCCCCAGCACCCTTGCCTATAACCGTCAGTTCACCAGAGTGCTCTGATTTGAACGTAACAGCATTGAGCGTACCGTTAACGCATAGAGGCTCACTCTTCTCTACACGCATGGGCTCAACTGATAGCCTCCTACTCTCATCACACGATGCCAACAGTTTGATGACGCTACCATGACTCTTGGCCTCAAGTATATCGTCTAGGCTGACATCCCTTATGCCTCTGAACCTGACATCCCTTATCGTTACCTTCATACCCATTATCCAGTTCGCCATGATGGCCAACTTTGCTGCTGCATCGTATCCATCCACATCTAGACTAGGATCTGCCTCTGCATAACCCTTCCTCCTAGCATCCTCTAACGCATCATCGAACGTGAGCCCCTCTTCCATCATGCTGAGTATGTAGTTGGTAGTTCCATTGAGTATGCCCCTGAACGATAGTATCCTGTCACCCTTGAGGCAGTGTCTCGCAAACTCCAGGATGGGAGTGCCCCCTCCAACCGTACCACTGAACCTCAGCATCACACCATTGTACTCTGCAAGCTCTAGTAGGGATGGCATGGCAAGTGCTAGAGGGCCTTTGTTCACAGTAACAACGTTCTTGCCATGCTTTATAGCAGTGATTATGTTGCTAAGCCCTGGCTCACCATCCCTAAGATTTGTTGGTGTTGCCTCTACAAGTACCTCAGCATCCATACCCCTTATTATCTCATCGACCACCGAGCCAGTGCTCCTATCCCTACCTACTACATCCATACCAGTATGCATCACATCCCCATCCTCATCCTGCTTGCTCTCATCGTTGTACACCCCCACTGTACCGTACAGCCTCTTGACCTCCAGCAGTCTCTGGAGATCTAGGCCGGATGAGCATACGGCTGCACCCCTGCTATCTATGGCAGCGACTATCCTAGGCTTCATGCCATACCTTGCATATACATCATCAGTCCTCGATAGCAGGAGCTTCGCTAGGTTCTGTCCAACCACCCCAAACCCCACGAGGATGATCCTCAAACAGACCGACCTTCTTCCTCTATCAATCCATACCCTTTCTTTATATATTATGCTTGGATTGCTGGTTAGAGGCATGGATCTGGTGACTGGTATAGTGGTGGTTATGGTGAGCATATCTGCAGGGATACTCGGCTCCCTGCTGGGGCTTGGTGGTGGCTTCATAATAGTGCCAGCACTAGCATTCATGGGCATAGAGCCGAGCAGGATCGCTGGCACGAGTATGTTCACCGTACTCTCAACATCCACATCCTCGACCATATCGTATGCGATGCAGGGAAGGGGCAGTGGTAGAAGAGGAGAGGGGGAGGAGAAGGAGGGAGGGGAGGGTGGTAGTGATGTTGGTGGTGATGGTGATAATAGCATGGGTGAAGGAGATGGTAGTAATGACAGCAGGAGGAAGGGTATGAGAGGAGGAATGGGCAGGATAGACTATGCAACAGCACTTGGATTAGCCGTCTTCGCATCCCCTGGTGCTGTGCTTGGTGCATACTCATCATCCCTGCTAGACCTCTCATCGTTCAAGCTGTACTTTGCGCTCTTGCTTGTAGGAGTTGCAGTGCACATACTCATGAGACCATACTACCATATAGGGGGGGAGCGCTACCCGAGGCAGATATCTTATGCTGTGAGCTTCTTCTCTGGGTTCGTAGCGAGTCTATTTGGTGTTGGTGGGGGAGCGATACTCGTGCCTATGATGCTCATGGTACTCAGGATGGATATGCATGTTACGGTGCCTACAGTGCACCTCATCATAGTGGTATCATCAATCTCGGGTGTGATCACGCATGTCATGCTTGGGCATCCAGAGTACATGCTTGCAGCCGTGCTGGTTGGGGGCACGTTCATGGGTGCACAGATAGGCTCTAGGCTGCTGGGCAGGATAAGGGATAGGCTATTGAGGAGGCTGGTAGCCATAGCGATGATCATGGTGGCAGCAAGGCTTATCTACGACAGCGTAATGGGATAACTACCCGCAATAAGAGCATGAAGTTAATGCCATGCTGCAATCATAACCTTGCATCCCTGACCTCGTCTGGATAGTATACAACCTCTACCCTGTTGACCGCTCCACCAGATGCCAGATACAGGCATGTATCCACAAGCCTCCCATCATCAGGCTCCTTACCGTCTATGCTCCCAGGGAGCACGAGGTATATGCGCATGTTGGAGTTTAGAACCTCGCTCAGCTCCTGTGTTGCAGTGACTGCAAATGGTCTCAATGCTCCCCTGAAGACCTCCCCCCTGGCCCTGATGAGGTTGGATACCTTCTTGCCAGATGGTGCGTCTGGGCCAACGATTATCACCAGCCCGTTGCTGTTCCTGAACCTGCTGGGCTCCCTATCCCCATCCTGCACTATAGCGTTGAGTGTCTCCTTGCTGATCAGTGCTGGGGTGTTTATGAACCTATCTACAAGTGCATCCCACTCATCCCTTGCTAGTGATGTGATATCCCTAGTGTAGTCGTAGTTGCCAGTGAAGTGTATAGTCACATCTGGCCTTATCTTCCTTATCGCACCCCTAACCTCATCCTCATCCATCATGCTCCTCACCACAGTATGTGTATCTACTCCATCATCATCATCGTCAACAACAACCCTAACCCCATCTGGTGCAAGCACTGTGTACCCTGCGCCTGCGCTAGAGAGTGCAGATGCAAGGCGTCTAACCCTTCTAAGTGTGGCATCATCACCACCTGCTATGGAGAGCAACACTCTCTTGCCATGCATGCTGGGAGTGCCATCAGTATGGTGCTGGTAGGTTGCTATCAGTGGCTTAACAGGGTAGAAGACCCTGTCAGATGGCATTATCCTGCCATTCACCAGCCTGCTGACCTCCACATCTGCGAGGTTGAGGACTATCTCTGCCGTCTCATCCTGTGTGAGGAAGTTCCCATCGACTATCATGTTCTTGGTGTTGTTCTGTATCTTCTCCGCAACCTCCCTTATCTTATCTAGGCATGATCTGATGGTAGATGCTATGCTCGAGACGTCATGGGTCTGTGTGCTGCCTTCGGTGCTACGCTCCTCTGCTATCCTTGCTGCCAATCCATATATAGCCTTCTCTAGCATCTCATCATCCTCACCCACATACGGGAGTACATCGCTCGCTACCCTCTCCACATCCACTGCGCTCAGCCCTGGGAAGCCACCTATCCTTATGAACTCAGCGGCGGCCTTGGGGTACACGGTCTTGTATATCCTGTCGGAGTGTACTGGACCAGGGTTGCTGACTATGAAGTATACCCTCTTGCCCTTCTCTGCGAGCTCCCATGCGAGCGCTTCAGATAGCCTGTTCTTCGCACCCTGTGCGCTAGTGTACGGTGTCCTGAACCTGTATGGTCTCTGCTCATACGCCCTCTCCTCTGTGAAGTATGTCGCTATGGTTATAACCCTCCCGCCATCGTTCATGTACCTCAGAGCATTAACACTCATCCAGAATGTACCAGTCAGATGGATGCTCACACACTCCCTGAACTCCCTGAATGGCTGTGATGCTAGTATCTTCACTGGCCCAGAGACACCAGCGTTGTTGACTAGCACATCTATGCCATTGAACTCCCTGCCTATGGCACTGAACATATCGAGTACCTCACCAACACTGCTCACATCCACCCCAGGGAACATCCTGATCCTTCCATTGCTGTTACTACTCCTCACTATAGCCTCCAGCTCCCTTGCTGTAGCCTCCAGAGGCTCCCTCCTCCTGCCCATTATTATCACGCTGGCACCCTCTGATGCGAACCTCTTTGCTATAGCCTGCCCTATACCTGTTCCACTACCAGTGACCAGTACAACCTTGCCATCAAACCTCATGCTGATCTACTACTCGGATGATGGATTCATTAATAAATGTTGAGCCAATAAAAACTCGTGCTCTTCCATCTCACCAGTTCCAGTAGTATGGCAGTGTCAGACCCCTCTCCCTACTCCCTACTCCCTACTCCTCTTCCTCCTCCTCTTCCTCCTCTTCGAACTCTATCTCCTTTATGCTAAGCCCAAGTTCATTCGCTGTCCTTGCAAGCTGTGCTATCTTGCTCAGTATCTCAACCTTGTCACTTCCCTTCGCCACGAACTCTATCTCTATCTCCATGCGAGGGTTTACAGGGATGTGGTATTAATATGCTGTGATGATGGCGCCGGGGGTGGGATTCGAACCCACGAGCCCTTGCGGGCACCAGCTCTCTAGCCAGAATCAAGCCCTATCGTTAGGATCTCGAGGCTGGCGGACTACCTGACTATCCGACCCCGGCCTAGACTCTAGTCTACTGTCTAGTCTACCGTCCAGTCTTATCAGATCCTCCTCCTCTATCTGTATTGTGCTATGCTTTATACCATGCCTGGCAAGCACGTCGTTGATCCTAGCCATGACAGCCTTTGCATCAGCACCGCCATTGATGGTCACGTGTGCACTCACGGTGGGCATATCTGGTGCTATACTCCATACATGTATATCATGCACATCTACCACACCGCCTACAGACTTGATCTCATCAACTATACCAACCACATCCATACCCTCAGGTGTACCCTCCAGCAGTATGAGTATGCACCTCTTGCACATCTGCAGTGCTACCTTGAGTATGAGCCCGACTATGATCATGCTCGCTATAACATCAACTATGCTGAGTGATGTCAGTGCTATAATGATACCTGAAGAGATCACCGCTATAGAGCCAAGGATATCGCTTGCTATATGCAACCTCACGCTCCCAATGAGCATCCCCTGCTCACCAGCATCACCATCACCATGCCTACTCTCCTCACCGTGCCCCTGCTCCTCCCCTACCCCCTCGTGATGATGGAGTATCCTGAGCATGATGAGGTTCACAGCAAGGCCTATCAGTGCTATTATGAGCATGTAACCCCACTCTATTACCCTAGGCTCGAGGAGGCGCATGTACGCTTCGTAGAGCAGTATTATGGATAATGATATAACGAGTGCTGTATTTATGAATGCTGCAAGAACCTCAACCCTGTGGTAGCCATAGGTCAATGTTGGTGTATGTGGCCTTACTGCAAGCCTTAACGCTATGATCGCTACTACTATTGCCACAACATCCATGAATACATGTATGGAGTCACTGACCAGTGCCAAGCTGTTGCTTACCACTCCTCCAGCAACCTCCAGTACACCAACAATAGTTGCAAGTATGAGTGCCAGAACCAGCCTACGCTCCCTCTTCCCGTACTCTATTCTATGCACCGACCAAAATACGTAAATCCTATTAATTATCTTAATCATGCAGGTATGGGTACAGACCTCAAACCACTGGTCAAGGCGAGGGAGATCAGGCTGGAGAATCTTGCGGGTAAGGTGATCGCTGTGGATGCCTACAACACACTCTACCAGTTCCTAGCGACTATACGGGGGTATACGGGGGAGCCACTGATGGATTCGCATGGCAGGGTTACGAGCCACCTCAGCGGGCTCTTCTACAGGAATGCGAACCTGCTGAGTACTGGGGTGAAGCCTGTGTACGTGTTCGATGGCAGACCTCCAGCACTCAAGCAGGCTGAGTTGGAGAGCAGGAGGAGGAGCAAGGAGGAGGCACGGGCAAGGTACGAGCAGGCACTGGAGGAGGGTAGGCTTGAGGATGCAAGGAAGTATGCACAGGCTACATCCATGCTCAGGGATTACATGATCGAGGGTGCGAAGAGACTGCTCACACTGATGGGCATACCATACATAGATGCGCCATCTGAAGGGGAGGCCACTGCAGCACACATGACAATTACAGGATCAGCATACGCAACAGCAAGCCAGGATTACGACTCCCTGCTCTTCGGTGCGAGGAGGCTCGTGAGGAACCTGGCCATAAGCGGGAGGAGGAAGTTACCCAACAGGAACGTGTACATAGATGTCAACCCAGAGGTTATAGAGTTGGATGAGATGCTGAGGGATCTGGGTATAAGTAGGGAAGCGTTGGTGGATGTAGCGATACTCATAGGCACTGACTTCAACCCCGACGGCTTCAAGGGCATAGGTGCAAAGAAGGCACTGCAGTTGATAAGGAGGTATGGGAGGCTTGAGGATATAGATGTTGAAGGGCTGAGGGATGAGTTGAAGGGTATAGACTACGAGGCGATAAGGGGGATATTCCTGAGACCAGAGGTTGCTGAAGATGTTAGGATAGAGTTCAGGGATGTGGATGAGCAAGGGATAATCGGTTTCCTCTGCGATGAGCATGACTTCTCCAGGGATAGGGTCAGCAATACAATCAAGAGGTTGAAGGAGTCTATGAGGGCAAGGAGTAGCAGTCTGGAGCAGTGGTTCACCTAAGGAAGGCACTACCTGAATCCACAGATCAGTCGAAGTCGAATATCTCGCCCCAGAAAGATCTCTTCCTCTTACGATGCCCCTCCTCACTCCTATCACTATACTCATCGTAACTGGTCTTAATCTCTTCATCATCCCCGTATCTACCTGCCTCATACCTTGATGCCCTCTCTATTATCTTGTCGAGCTCACCTCTATCCAGCCATACGCCCCTGCACTTTGGGCAGTAATCCACCTCTATACCATGCCTCTCGGTTATATGCAGATCAACATCACATATAGGGCACTTCATACACAATCAATCGCCCCTCTATCTATTTATCCTTTAACTTGGCAGCCTTCCTCTTCTCTGCCTCTATACGTGATGAGTAATCCCTCATATCCACGAACCTCATACCCCTTGCCAGGTTTGGATGCACCAATTCTATAGCCCTATACATCTCCTGTGCTACCCTCCTGTACGCTGGGTGCCCCTGTGGTGATGTCCTCAACTCTATCATGTGATAGGCCTCCCTGAGGTTCAGCCTTATCATGTACCTGTACCTGTAAGCCATGCTCACAACGTACTGTGCCAGAAGGGGCTTACCCTCATCGTAAGCGATATACTCGTAGACCTCCCTGCTCTTGTACATGCAGTCATCGAACTCCTTCTCAAGCCCAGCATCGACGATCTCCCTTGGCTTGTAGTAGCCATGCTTGACGGTGAGCAGCTGCCTCTGTACAGTCACTATCCTATGCCTGTGCAGATCCCTGAATATCCCAAAGTTCGTACACAGATCGAAGGTGTAGTACGGTAACTCGAATGCCCTGAGCGGTCTATGCCTCCTGTTCGCTCTATACCTACAGTACTCCTCTATCACCCCTGCTCTCTCCTCCCTGCTCATCCGCCCTGCTATCTGAAGGAGGTAGCCGTAGGATGCGTCTGCATGCTCGTAGAGTATGGATGCTACCACCTTCACCTCTGCTGAGTCGTTATCCTCATAGTCCACGAGCCTCACCTCATCCTCATGATTCATACTGTATCTACCTGTACCAGCAGCATCACGGTCCATCTGTAGGTACCTGGATGCGATCCTTGCTATACCATCTCTGGTCGAGTTCAGGTACTCCCTGAACGACTCCCCGTGCCTTGACACTACCCTCTTTATGAACGGCCCTATGTGATGCCTCAACTCATCGTACAGCATCCTTGCTGTATCCTGCTCCTCCTTCAGCCTCGATGCAAGGAGTATGTTGAGCATGTACTCGAACGCTCTAGCATTCCCCGCTATGCCCAGATTGGTCAGTGTTGATGCGGGTAGCAGTGCTCTCAGCACATCCAGTGCCCTGGCCCTTATGCTCGCCTCATACACCCTCTCAGCCCTCCTAATATCCTCGCTGCTCTTAAGTTCACTGAACGGTACATCTATGCCCTTGCTGCTATCGAGGAAGCGCATGGAGTCTATCGGCTCAGCCTCCCTCAGATACCTCATCATGGGCTCCATGCATCTACTGTACGTGCTGAACGCAAGGTCGCATGCCTCTATGTAGGCATCTGCATGCCTCAACTCCATGATATCGCTGCCCCTGTAGTATGGGTATGCACCATCTACCCTCTGATCGAACCTAACGTACCTGGTGGACTTTTCAAGGTAGGAGAGGCCTATCCTCCTATCCTCTATGCTCTGCGCTGCTATCTGGGATACACCCTCTATACCAACCTGCACCAGCCCAAGCTCAGCCACGCTATCATCCCCGTACTCCACCAGTACACGCTCGTAGAACTCCTCTCCCCTGCTTGGGTTGTTGAGGAACTCATCCAGGAAGACCCTCCTCATGCTCTTGCTCGATCTGCTGTACCTTGACATCAACGCTCCTCTATCCACCTGCCTTGGGGTGGTTATCACGAATACAGGCCTATCTGTGTTGGAGAAGTGCTGCCTGAGCAACTCCCTCTCATGATCTGTGAACTCATCCATACCTGCTATAGTATAGTAGATATAAACTAATTATGTTAACTGATTTGGATTGCGGCTGAAGCATCTGTTGATAGCAGTGGGGGTAGGTGCGGTAGCGTACGGGATGACTGCACTGCTGCTACCCTACATCACTGGTGCTGGGGATGGTGACAGGGAGTATGAGGTGATGAGGATAACCGTGGATGGTGTGCCATTGGAGGTTGAGGTAGCAGATACAGATCAGAAGAGGGCCCTGGGGCTTATGCATAGGGAGAGGTTGGATGAGGGTAAGGGTATGCTCTTCATCTTCCCCATGGAGGGTAGGTACTCATTCTGGATGATGAACATGAGGTTCAACATAGATATACTATGGATAGACTCCTCTGGGAGGGTAGTGTACATAGTAGAGGATGCGGAACCCTGCAGGGGTACCAGTGAGAAGGATATAGAGGAGTGCACATACGATCCAGATGTCACTGCAAGGTACGTGCTTGAGGTGAACTCTGGATTCGTCAGGGAGCATGGGATAGGTATAGGCTCTAGGATGGTTATACTGGAGTGAGTACAATCAATTTAATATAGGTGCTCATGGAGCATACAGTGATGAGCGATTCGAGCGCAGGGATCGATGCAAAGGCGCTGCTCTACTCCGTGCTAGAGAGACTGGGTAGGGATAACCTCAGGATGGAGATGGCTGGGGATAGCAGAGGGGCGATATCAAGGGTGCTACGCTCATGTATGGATGGGCTCAGGGGTAGTGGTGCTTCTGATGCGGGTACATTACAAACCCTCGTAACCGCACTGATGCACTACCTGCTCACGGAGTGCATGATCCAGAGCGAGAGGAAGATAGCACTTGATGGAGAGGTGCTCGATATAGTGATACCATCGATGAGGATGCTCAGGGTGAACCCAGATGGTGCACTCGTCATACTCATAGCTAGGGGCGATGATGGCTTGCTTGCCCATAGACTGGAGAGGGTGTACACACTGCAGCCAGAGAGAAGGAATGTATGGGCTGTATTGGGTACTGGTGGAGTGGATTACAGCAGTGTAGATGGTGTAAGGATCTATCTCCCTGATGAGTATGCATACCCTCCAGCTCGCCCATTATCCTCGATAATCGAGGATATAAGGGGGTTCATGGACTCGAAGGGTATAAGACCGTTCAAGATAGTTGCATAGCCAGTCGGTCAGTCAGTTGGTTGGTGTGAATTAGAATATCATATATCCGAGCTACTCACTTGCTTGCTTGCTTGCTTACTCTACTGGGAGTTCATGCCTGTTACCCCATTCATACCATGAACCAAGGTATACCCGGACATGGTTTATGCCGAGCAGTCTGAGTGCTAGATATGCATGGGCAGCCCTGTAGCCTCCCTGGCAGTAGCAGATGATCTCATGCTCATACTCATAGTCATCCCTCCCCTTCCTGCCTTCATCACCTCCCTGCCCGCCCACTCCAGAGTATAGGATGGAAGAGTATACCCGCCTAAGCTGCTCTACTGGCTTCATCCTCCCATCCCTCATCACATTCATCTCCCAGTTTACGTTCACCGCCCCTGGTATATGCCCTCCCCTGGATGCCCTAACGTACAGGCCATGGTACTCCTCACTGCTCCTCGCATCGACCATCCTAACATTAGGATCGCCTAACCTCTCCAGTATGTATCTGTAGGTAGCGAGCACATCTCCATTGAACCTGTATGTATAACCTCCATGCACTGGGCTTGGTCTAGAGGGTTCATCCTCCAACTCGTAACCCTGCCTAACCCACCAGCTCAGCCCACCATCCAGGACCATGGCATCGTTATGGGATATGTAGTGCATGAGCCATAACCCCCTGGCTGCAAGGGTTCCAGTGATATCATCGTAGAATACTATACGCTTATCGTATGTTACGCCAGTACTCCTGAGCAGCATCTCAAGGCTAGAGTTGAACCCCTCTATACCCTCAGGGGATGTATCTGCCCAGTGGAACGCAAAGAGGTCCATGTTCACCGCACCAGGTACATGCCCAGATCTGTACTCATGCCATGATCTAGCATCCACGATGAGCACCTTATCCCTATCCCTATCCCTCTCCAGCATCTGCCTCAGCTCGACTGGGGTTATGAGCACTGCCTTACTTGCATAAAGTGTATATAAGTAGGTTCTGTCAGATTATACAGTGAAGCCTCGGGATAGGCTCGAGTCAATAAAGGCTGCACAGAGCAGGGGTACGAGGAAGGGGAGGACGGAGCGTATGGAGGATTACCTTGAGGTCATATACGAGCTCATGGAGGAGAAGGGTTACGTAAGCATGAGCGATATATCGAACTACCTGAACGTGAGCTCTGCCAGCGTAACAAAGATGGTCCAGAGGCTGCACGAGTCAGGCTACATAGAGTATGAGAAGTACAGGGGGATAAGGATGAAGGAGAAGGGCCTGGAGGTTGCAAGGATGATAAGGGAGAGGCACAGCATACTTACTGAGTTCCTGCTACTCCTAGGCATAGAGGAGGGTGATGCGCACAGGATAACGGAAGGTATAGAGCACTACTTCGATAACAGATCGCTCAAGAGGCTGGAGCAGCTCATGCAGATAATAAGGAGTGATGAGAGCATATCGAGGAGGATCAGCGACCTATAATATAACCTCCATAACCTTACGACTCCAATCAATCAAACAAATCGAGGGTATGTATAGATGGTGATGGTAGTTGTGGCAGTGAGGGCTACAGGTGACACTCATCTGTTTCTCACAGTGATGAGTTGCTCCAGCCTGATCACCTTCACTCCCTTGGACTTCATCTCCTCTATCGCAGCTGTGCTGTTGGTCAACCCCTTCGTAGCATCCTCCAGCAGGATGACCTCGAACCCATGTCCAAGTGCATCCAGTACAGTATTCTTCACACAGTAATCCGTTGCAACCCCTGCTACGAAGAGCCTCTTGATGCCCTTGGCCCTCAGCATATCTGCAAGTTCTGTCCTATCGAATGCAGAGTATGCCTCCCTGTTGGGGTCTGTTGCCTTGGATACGACAGTGGCGCTCCTTGGTAGTTTGAGATCGGGGTGGAACTTCGCACCGAACGTATTCCTGACACAGTGGACGGGCCATATGCCTCCCCTCTGCCTGAACGATATGTGGTTTGGTGGATGCCAGTCCCTGCTAGCGAATATAGGTAGCCCTTTAGCCATGAATATCTCTATGTACTTGTTCACTACGGGTATGATCTTGTCCGCCTCTGGCACTGGTAGAGAGCCTCCTGGCATGAAGTCGTTCTGCATATCAACTATGATTAGTGCTGAACCATCACCAAGCGTATCATTACTACTACTACTATTACTACTCCTATTACTCATGCCGATAGTTATGTTATCATATGATATAATGTTATCTCTCCTTCCCTGCTGATATCATGATGCCCACGCTACCTCTTCTGTGATACCAGCACATGTATCCTGCTATTTGCTAGCAGTGCTTGGAGCAGCCTCTTACCCACATCAGAGTCCTTGGATACCTTTATCCTAGCCTTCTTGCCCACCATGGCTGAGAATAGGTACTGGTCATCAACATACACATCCACACTCCTGTTGGTAACACCATCCTCGAATGCAATGTATATGGAGTTGCCCTGCTCACTTATATCGAACCTTAGACTCTCGCCAGTAGACCTTATCCTCGGCTCTACATCTATGCTTATACCGAGCATCCTCTCAAGCTCCTTTACCGTAGAACCGCTCTTGCCTATGAGCATGGGTATGGCTGAGCGGTCCACCCTGACCAGTGCGCTGTTACTGCCCGTTATCCTAACCTCAGCACCCTTGTCGAACCTCCTCACAACCTCCAGTATCCTCTCCTCGGCGAGCCTCCTCACACCATCATCCTTGTACACATCACCACCAACCCCTGCATTCACAGGCACTATGACGTTCTCCTCACCGAATGTGTATATCTCATACTCCAACCTGCCATCCTCAAAGTCCCTAACCTCTATAACCGGCCTGGCAAGGTCCTGCTCGACCATGCCAGTAGGTACCCTGACCGTTAGGCTTAACTCGTACACCTTCACTATCTCTCCAGCACTGACGAATATTATCGTGTCTAGTATATGGGGTATCATACCCAGTTCGACCCTGCCTATGAACCTCTGTATTGCATCCAATGGGCTCGATGCATGCACTACACCAACCATACCTACACCAGCAAGCCTCATATCTGCGAACACCTCAAAGTCCTCGCTCCTCCTCACTTCATCGAATATTGTGTAGTCTGGCCTAACGAGCAGGAGTATCTCTGCAGCCTTCTTGAAGCTGCCCTCAAGTGGTGCATACTGTGTCACAGCATCACTCACCTGTAGGTCCCTTGGGGACTCGAATGTCTTGACTATCTTGCCCTGCTGCATGTAGAACTCCGCTAGGCTACTCGCTAGTGTACTCTTGCCAGAGCCTGGGGGCCCCGCTATGAGCACGCCCTCAGCCTTGCTCTTCAGCCTCTCCATCAACCTGCTAGATACCCTGTAATCATCCAGCGTCAACCTGACAGTCGGCCTAACCACAGTTATCTCGAGTTTGTCAGAGAATGGAGGCCTGGTTATTGCTATCCTGTAGTTGCCCAACTGGATGACCATTGCACCATTCATGCTTATCTCATTTGCTCCATGTGTCAGCCTTGCAGCATCGGATATCTCCCTTATCATGCTCATCAGCTCTGCACGTGTGCACTGCTCCTCCCTAACCTTCACCAGCTCGAACCTTCCAGGCCTGCCCCTCTTCGCTAGTATACCAACATTCTCTATCATGTGTAGGCTCATCGTCTGCTCATCTATGTACCTCTCGAAGGATAGGCTCACCCTCGCTTCCTTCTGTATGTGCCTAACGTTGATACCCTCCGCCTCTGCTACGAGTGCCTGAACGTAATCTGCAGTAATTAGTGTAGCACCCTCACTCTTCGCAACATCCTTTATTATGGAGTCTATCCTGCCGTGCCTTGCCAGCCTTATATCATCCATGCTCGGCCTCTCACCCTCGAACCTCAACTTTATCCCCCTGCTCGAGCACATCTCCCTTATCCTCTTAACCTCGTTGAGGCCAAGGAAGCCCTGCTCCCTGCTGAGCGATGCCTGTGCCTGCAACTCATCCAGAACAGCGACTGGTATGATCATCTCGCATCCATCGAACTCTCCAGCCTCCAGCATCCTGCTGATCTTCCCATCTATCACTATGCTCGTATCCAGTACAAACCTATCCATACGGATGCTCTAACCCCTATACAGCTTATAAACCAATCTAGGGTATATATTACCAATGGGAGAGCGGTTATAATTTTATTAGTTGGTTCATGCTACCTTGCTTATGCCTAGGCTAGCGATAGCGAAGTTTGGAGGCAACACACTGGGCGTGGATGGTAGCAACATACCCTTGGTAGTGAAGAGGGTGAGGGATATGCTTGCTGAGCATGGCAAGGTACTGGCAGTGTTCTCTGCACCATTCACCGTGTACAATGGCAAGGCAAGGTCACTGACAGATATAGCGATAGAGATAGGGAGGGGTTATGCAGCATCTGAACCAGTGGATATAGATGTGCTCAAGGGTGTGTATGAGCATATAGCAGGTAGGTACATGGATGAGCAGAACAGGGCTGAGTTCCTCCAGAGGCTCGACAGGTTCCACAGGCAGGTCATAATAGCACTGAAGCAGGCAGCAGAGTACAGGAGGTTTGTGGATGTTACGAGGGCTAGGGTACTGGCCTATAGCGGGGAACTGGTCATGGCATATGCAATGTATCACATAATGAGGAGCAACAGACTGAGAGCATGCAACATAGAGTTTGGCGAGTGGCCGATAATAACGGATGAGAACTTTGAGGCTGCGAACTTCATGCTGGATGCCAGTAGGAGCAGTAGCAGGGCACTCACAAGCATGCTCAACGAGCATGACGTTGTATGCATAGGGGGGTTCATAGGCAAGACGCTGGATGGGTTGGAGACTACGTACGAGAGGGGAGGCTCAGACAGGACTGCTGCGGATCTGGCTGTGCTACTGCACGATTCATACTCCATAACCCTGAGCTTCGAGAAGGACAGTTCTGTACTCAGTGCTGATCCAAAGATAGTTAGGGATGGTCTAGAGCATGTACCAGTACTCTCATACAACGAGGCAGAACTCGCCGGGATGTTTGGGATGAAGATACTCGATCCCATAGCGATCAAGGATATTGGGGATGCTGGTGTGGATGTTGAGATCAGGGTTACCAACATGAACAGGCCAGATGACTATACGAGGATAGTCAGGCATCCAGATAAGGGGAGCAGCAAGGGCAACCCAATAAAGATAGTTACAGGGAGGAAGAGGTGCTGCATGGTGAGGATGCAGGGCGAGATGGCATGGCACCTCAAGGTGCACCTGCTCAAGGATAGGAGGTACAACGAGTTCGTTCAGTTGAGCCCATACACCAAGGACCATGTAGAGCATGCAAGACTGCTCTTCCTGGATGCGGAGTTCGTGAGGAGGAGTGAGAGGCATATAAGGGCTTATGACAGCAGCGCATCGATAGTCTATGGGAGGGGTGTCATAACGCTCATAGGGGATGAGATGTGGAGGGTTCCCAACGTTGCTGCAATGGCAAGCAGCACCCTAGGGGAGCATGGGATAAACATACTCAACATGGATGCGCAGGAGGAGACATCTAGGATAGTTATAGTGGTGGAGGACTCTGGTAGCAATGTAGAGGATGCGATAAGGGCTATACATGCCAAGAGGGCCATGTACTCTACAGTCGCTACAGACTAAAGTTTATTTTGCCTGCTATGGAAGCATAGTCGTGAGTGTAGGCAAGGGAATGAAGATATGGATGAACGGTAGCCTAGTCGATGCTGAGGATGCCAAGGTGCATGTCCTGACTCATGCACTCCACTACGCCACTGGCATATTCGAGGGGATAAGATGTTATGAATCTGGCGGTGGCGGTAATGGCTCATACATATTCAGGCTGCACGATCATGTGAAGAGGTTCTTCTCGAGCGCAAAGATATACATGATGGATGTTCAGTATGGCTTCGATGATATAGTTGATGCGATAATAGATACTGTAAAGGCCAATGGGATGAGGAACTGTTACATAAGGCCTATAGCATACTACTCATACGGGAGGATGGGCGTCAACCCGTTACCCAACAAGGTCGATGTTGCCATAGCAGTATGGAAGTGGGATGAGTACCTGAGCGCTGAGCAGGGGATAAGGTGCATGGTCTCCTCATGGCGTAGAATAGATGCCAGAACCATGCCTGTAGGTGCAAAGGCAACGGCCAACTACGCCAATTCAGCACTAGCAAGGATAGAGGCGCTCAAGAATGGCTTCGATGAGGCCATAATGCTCAACATAAACGGGATGGTTGCTGAGGCTAGTGCGGAGAACGTGTTCATGGTTAGGGATGGTGTGCTCTGCACCCCTCCAACTACTGATGGTGCACTTGCAGGGATAACAAGGGATACAGTGCTCCAGATAGCGAAGCATGAGGGTATCATGTGTGAGGTTAGGAGCATAAGCAGGGATGAGCTCTACCTTGCGGATGAGGCGTTCCTGACTGGTACTGCTGCAGGGATAAAGCCCATAGTCATGATAGACAACAGGAAGGTTGGGGATGGGGGTGTAGGAGTAATAACGAAGAGGCTCAAGGGTATATACGAGGATGTTGTGAGGGGCAGGGATGAGAGGTTCGTGAAGTGGTTAACGTACGTTGAGATGGATAGCAGCACTGCAACTAAACCATAATAACTCACTTCCTGTACGTATGGTACCTCCTTGCATGCTCCCTCAACTCATTCCCGCTGCTGAAGCCCATGTTGCACTCCATGCACCAGTATGGAGTATCGCTGTTGTGCACAACCTGTACATGCTGCATCAGCTCCTCGACCTTGGCAAATGCCTTGCCACACTGCTCACACCTGTGCCTCTTCCAGAATATGCCTCCTCACCTCCTCGATGCTATGCAATGGCAGGGAGCATCTGAACCCCTTGCATACGTATGCCGTGAACCCTCCATCGCTGGGTACCCTGCCAGAGAAGAAAGGTACACCCTCAAGCCCATCGAGTTCCTCCCTGCTTGCGATGACTGCCATGCACTCTGGCATGAACTCTCTCCACAAGTGCTTTGCACTCATGAGATCATCCGTAGTGCTGGTTATCATTGTCACCTCCACTGGCCTCCTCAGGTAGAGGTATAGTGCGTTGAGCATGTTACCATATGCGTATGGATTCTCCGCTGCATGCACTGCATGTGCCTTCATTATGCTCTCTGCAGCAGAGATGTACTCCTGCTTGTGCGTGTAATGGTAGAGTCTGATGAGTGCAAGCACGGTCATGGAGTTACCAGATGGCGTAGACAGATCGTACGGGCTCTTGCTCCTCACTATGAGTTGCTCATGCTCATCCGATGTGTAGTAGAGGTCATTGCTATCATCATCCCAGAAGTGCTTAAGCATGTGGTCAGCATATGCTGCTGCCCTATCCAGATACATGCGCCTTGGGCGCACCTCGAAGAGATCGAGCAGTGCGTTCATGTACGATGCGTAATCATCCAGGTATGCATCGACCTTGGCTATACCATCCTTGTATATCCTCTTCAGCCTAGAGCCATCGACCATCCTAGCCTCTACCATATCCACAGCATTGAGTGCAGCATCCAGGTACCTAGAATCATCTGATACCCTGTAACCCTTGACCATCGCAGAGATCATCAACCCGTTCCATGCAAGTATGACCTTCTCATCCCTTCCTGGCTTGACCCTTGCTTCTCTAGCATTGAATAGAAGTGCCCTGCACCTCTCCAGTATGCTCTTGACCTCGTCCACGCTCTTATTGAACCTTGATGCTAGAGCATCTATGCTCATGCTCACATGCAGTACATTCCTACCCTCGAAGTTGCCCTGCTCGCTTATACCATAGTATGCGCAGAGGATATCTGTGTACTCATCACTGCCTATTAGCCTTCTAACCTCATCCTTACTCCAGGTGTAGTACCTACCCTCCTCGCCCTCAGAGTCTGCATCCTGCGATGAGCAGAACCCGTTCTCACTGCTCACCATCTCCCTGAGCACGTAATCCAGTATGCCCTTCATAACCCCCATGTACCTCTCATCCCTGCTCACCTGATACGCCTCTGCATAGAGCAGTGCAAGCATAGCATTATCGTACAGCATCTTCTCGAAGTGAGGCACCATCCATCTCGCATCAACAGAATACCTATGGAATCCTCCTCCTATCTGGTCATGTATGCCCCCATCTGCCATCCTGTTCAGAGTGAACAGGACGAAGTTCAGGAACCTGCTCATACCCTTCATCCTGTGGTATCTGAGGAGGAACATGAGGTTCATGGCATTCGGGAACTTTGGTGCACCACCAAACCCACCGTTCACCATGTCAGCATCATCCAGCAGGTGTACAGCCGCCTCATCCAGCAACGTCCCATCTAGACTCTCAGTAGCCCTTGGCCTAACCTCCAGCATGGATAAGCCATTCATGATCATCTCAACCTGCCTCTTAACCCTCTCCCTATCGTTCCTGTAGAGCTCAGCAAGGTAGGTTAGCAGCCTAGGGAACCCTGGAAGCCCATACCTATCCTCCTTCGGGAAGTAGGTTCCAACGTAGAATGGCTTCAGATCAGGTGTTAGGAATACGCTTAGAGGCCATCCTCCAGTGCCAGTGACGAGTTGGCATACCCTCTGGTACACATCATCTATATCTGGCCTCTCCTCCCTGTCGACCTTTATGTTTATGTAGTGCTCATTCATTATCCTTGCTACCTCCTCATCCTCGAAGCACTCATGCTCCATCACATGGCACCAGTGGCATGCGCTGTAGCCTATGCTGAGGAAGATGGGCTTATCCTCCTCCCTAGCCCTTCTTAACGCCTCTTCAGACCAAGGGTACCAGTCCACGGGGTTGTCTGCATGCTGAAGTAGGTATGGACTGGTCTCACTGGCAAGCCTGTTCAGCCTCCTGCCCATGCTTAACCATTGATGATGATCATATTTGTAACTTCCTGAATGGTATGTATGAAAGGCATGAAAGGTATCTATGCCATACTAATAACCATAGATTATGGGTGTAGACATAGAATACGTATAGTCTCGCTAAGCGTAGTTAGGCTTACCTTGGCTGTATGCGTATGTAGGATCTGCAATGGACTCGCTACATGCTAGGATACATAGGCATATATCATCGCAGAAGGGGTTGAGGTGGCATATAGATTAACTAATAATGCATGGATGCTCAAGGGTTGTAAGCGCCGTCTATGCAGTAACTGATAGCAGGTGCATGGAGTGCATGCTGAGCAGTAGTATAGCAGAGCACCATATGCACCATTCAAGGGCTTGTGCATCTGACCGCTCATGCTACTCACACCTCTACTCCGTTGATTGGCTTGCTTGCATAATCTACGCATTCATGAGGTGCAACATCTACCATCAGTATGAGATTTCAGAACTCGGCCTGAGCCCTCTCTTCCAACTGGTCTTGCCGCATACTGAGCATCTGTAGAGCCTCCTCCTCTTGTACGTTGCCATCTCTGGCTCCATTACTATATCATGCTTGGTACGCTTCATGCACCTATCGCAGAACCTCATCTCAGCGTACATGGCATGATAGAATAGAAAAGGTAATAAATAAACTCTATCTAGAGAGGGTATGAGCACTACTCTAGGCTGGATCGTTGTTAGGGAGGATATCCAGTACTACATATACGATGAGCATAGGAATACTATAGGGTACTTCGTACCTGACTATGGTACGAATGAGGAGGACAGGATAATAGACCTCATCACCGATGAGGCTAGCGTGAGGGGAGGCAGGCTCATGCTCTACATAAGTGCCCTACCAAAGGATGAGATGGACTATGCTGGGTTCATGGGATGGATGGGTTCGCTGAGCGAGAGGCTGGCAAAGATCAAAGCATACCAGGATAGGAGAGGGTTGGGTGCACCAACGGTGAGGATAGAGCACAACAGCATCGGCGTAGGCATGGATGTGAGGTTCGATAGGAGGGTTGAGCTCACGAAGAGGAGCCTTACCAGTGCACTGAGCACCATACTGGATGAGATGCGTGCAATGAACGTGATATAGTAAGCATAGATACATAATATGTGCTCTCTATTGTGACCAATTTAGTATATAACTAATATTTGATAGTGAATAAGCTATAAAAATATGGATGGTTAAGTAGTTGTTCTATCGAACCATATCCTGAGCTTCGAGTCAAGATTTACGGTTCTGTTATCTAGCCATAGATTGTATGCTTCCCTAGCACTTGTTGATGTGACGCTATAGTATGAGCCTATATACTCATGTGTCTTGGTTTGAGTACCCTCTGTATCAGAATTGGTTGACTGTGGCCCTTGCTGCTCGTACTCCAATGGCTAGATGACTCACATGTATTAACATCAAGATGGCAGTGATACGATCTCGGCCTCCATAGTGTGTTATCTGTGCTATCCCTCCTATCGAATGCTGTTACTACAAGTGTACTTGTTCTGCTTGAGAATGTTATAGAAGGCAGGAACTGGTCCTTGTTTGCTGTACCCTCATTGACTATATTCACTGCAGCGTTCACATCGCTAGGGCTCGTACTGCAGTTCTGTCCTTGTGTTGTACAGTTGGTTATCTTCTTGTACATTATGTTTGTGTTTGGTGGAGATGCTGTTGGTGCATATCCTATCCTGTCCATACAACATGCAGATTGTTTGAACTATCTATTGCTAGATAGGGGAAGTTATTTGCTTTAAAGCCACTCTGTTGGCCATTTATGGTTATTCCTATGACGCAACCAAATGCATCCCTACAATAATTACTAGTACCAGCAGTAGTAGGTATTCTATGAGTATTTGCAATTATCTGTGTGCTATCAAATGTACCACCATTATCGAATGACCTCTTAAACCTTATCGATGCAGTAGTATCCCCAGTCAACTTTGCCCATGCAACGTATATTATGCCATTGCTACCATTAACGACTATATTGCAGCCGTGAACAGATGTATCACTTACTATTATTTGCCTGCCATGCAGTACCAGAGTCTAGTTGAACAGGACTTCCAGTGCTACCAACCCTCTTGAAGAATAAAGCAATTGATGTTGAGTATGGGTAGTTACCACTACTATCCTTATAGTCCCATCTCCTTACATCGTTCATTTTAGCCCAGCATAGATACACATTGCTTCCATTAACAGCTATCCATGGCTTATCAACTATTGACAATCATTATCTGTGCTTGGATCATCATTTGTGCATGTAGCCTCTTCTACAACTGTAGGAGTGCTCCATGTCTGACCATTATCTGTTGATGTAGAGTAGTATATCTTCGATACATCCCCTCTATTATAGAATCTTATGCTATCAGATAATGCTAGGCATGCTACATACCATGTCACAGTATTGCCTACCTTGCTTACAGCAACTACTGGATCTGCTGATATATATGTGCCAGTTGGTAGAGGCAGATACCCTCTATCAGTCCATGTTGCTCCTCCATCCGTGCTAGTTGCTACCCTGCATCTAGCTGCTGAGCCAGAGTATGCAGCAAAGTCCATGAATGCTGCCATCAGTATGTTGCTGTCAGTTGGATGCCTCATTATATATGCCTCTATCTTACGGTATCCAGTATCTGCATTGCTGACAAGCACATCGTTGTAGAACTCCCATGATAGTGTATGTGCATACACAGTAGTGCTGCTAGCAACCAATGCTGCTACCATAATCAATGCTGTTATCGCTCTCTTCTGCATTAATCATAGCAATTCTGGTCATATCTGATAAGATTATTTGTCAAAAAAGACAAAAAAGTTTAGATTTATATCTTGGGATATGGATATAGAGATGTGTGATGATGGGTAGCGTGAATATAAGCAAGAGGCAGATGCTCATGTATGCTGGTGCATTCATAATGCTAGGTATAGCAGTTACGCTACTGGTTACAAGCCCATATATAATGGGCTCAACACCTACATTTGGTAGAGCAGAGGTATCTATACAAGCATTATCAAGCGTTGAATATATAGAGAAGCTTCCAGAGAGAATCAAGGCTATATAAAGAGAGGTCGGGACTGAAGCCTGCTACTACCATCGTATATGTGGTAGCGAGATTGCCAACTACAATGATATAGCCATTCCAATAGATGATAGCATAATAGCAAAGTTCCCAAGATCGGATGAGTTCATGAAGGCATTCAAGACTCTTGAAGAACGCCATCTTGATCCTGATGAGTGTAGTACTGGACCGATCTATGGAAGCGCATGGATATGTGATGTTACCAACGTATATGAGTTCGAGATAGGCAAGGGCGATGCTGATGCGCTCAAGAGCATACTTAGAGAGTTGGCAATGCAGCATAACAAATCAAAGGATGAGAGAGATCCGCTGTTGTAAGGGACTATGGCCTCGACAGGGATATAGTAACAACGGGTACTGTAGTGACTGTTAGGTATGGCAACATATACTATTGGATAGGGGTTGCTACATACTCTATACCATAAGAGCCAGATCGAAGTCATTTTATTTTTATCAAATACAGCTCTTCACTTCTTTATTATTCTTTATTAAAGGCTAACAGGGACTAAAAGTTGTACGCCTGTGCGCCTATGCTCTTCCTCCAGTCAGCCTTTATCCCTGGCTTGCCAGCGAGCCTCTGCAGGTAGTTGTATGCTGATATCCCTGCCTTTGCACCCTCTCCAGCAGCGACTATGACCTGCTTGTATGGAACGCTGGTAGCATCACCAGCAGCGAATATACCCTTGTAGGAGGTCTCACAGTACTCATTCACCTCAACCTCACCCCTCTGGTTCAACTTCACTAGATGCTTGATGAAATCAGTGTATATCTTGTAGCCCATCTCAACGAATAGCCCATCAACCTCTATCCTCCTAGTGCCTCCAGATGCATCCCTTACAGTTATGCTGCTAAGCCTCTCATTACCATCGAGTGCTATAACCTCACTGTTGGGAACGTACTCTATGTTATCCTTCCTCTCTAGCGCATCTATCATCTCCTTGTCCCCTGCCATCTTGCTCGTCCTGTATATGACGTAGATCTTCCTTGCAAACCTGCTCAGCAGTAGTGCAGACTCTACGAGGTAGTTGCCTACTCCAGTTGTAGCAACTACCCTGCCCTGATAGAATGGTGCCTCTGACTTGGTAGCATATGTCAAGCCCCTCCCAAGGAACCTCCTCTCCCCCTCCAGCCCAAGCTCTCTGGGCACCTTGCCCAGAGCAAGTACAAGTGCCTTGCATGTGTACTCCCTCTCGTTGCTTGCTACTCTGAACTCACCATCCATAGCATCGATTCTCTCAACCCTCTCATACCTCACCTTGCCACCAAATGTGAGTACCTGCTGCTCTAGTGTTCTAGCGAGCAACTCCCCACTAGTCAGTATTATCCCAGGGTAGTTCTCAAGCCTAGGGATGAGGTTCAGTTGCCCTCCAAGGTCCTGTGAGAGCACTAGTACATCAGAGCCCTGCCTTGCGATGAAGAGTGCAGCAGATAGCCCTGCTACGCCACCACCTATCACTATAACATCATGGTGCATGTGTGCATCTTACTAACTGCTTATTTAAATACTGCTCTATAGCATTATAGATGATAAATCTTGGTTTTTATTACCAGCACTGATACCCTCTGCCATGGATAGGATGATGCTACTACACGATATATGCATGAATGTGAGGGAGAAGGTGATCAGGATGAGCAGGGAGGAGGCAGGTATATCCCTTACAAGGGGTGCTGGAGGAGATATAACAAAGATGATAGACAAGGTTGGCGAGGATGCCGCATTAGAGATCATCAAGGGGTATGGGATCGAGTGCACTGTACTGAGCGAAGAGGCTGGCATGCTCTACATTGGTGATGAGCATACAGATGAGCATGGTTACATAGTGCTCGATGCTATAGATGGTACTACCAACGCAGTTAGAGGCATACCATTCTACTCATGCTCAGTAGCATACTCCACATCCAATAGGCTTAACGGGGTAACACATGCAGCAGTCATGGATATTGCAAGTGGCGAGGTATACCATGCCATCAAGGGTAATGGCGCATACCTGAACGGTTCAAGGATAAGGACGGCAACAGTGGGCAGAGATAGAGCAGGTTACATAATAGGCATGAACCTCTCTGGCATAAGCATAGATAGGCTTGGCAGGATGAGTAAACTGCTTGCAATGACCAACCATATAAGGCAGTTGGGCTCAAATGCGCTTGAGATGTGCCTACTTGCCAGAGGGCTTCTGGATGCGTACATAGATGCCAGGGGCAAGATAAGGGTTACGGACATTGCTGCTGCATGCCTAATAATAAGGGAGGCTGGAGGCATGGTGGTTGATGAGCATCGCAATGCACTCGATGCACCTCTAAGCCTTGATGCTAGGTTATCATTCGTAGCATCAGCAGATGAGCATATGCTTGACTACATATTCGATAACATCAAGGATTAATTTTATATCGGATCATGATGAGATGACTGGTAGTAGATGGTAAATATGAGGCATGGTGTAGGGATAACCATAATAATGGCGCTTCTAGCTCTAGGCTCACTCTACAACCTATACATTGGTATGCTCACGCTTTATGAGTACCATGGTAGCGAGATCTTCACCTCCGCAGGTACTGGTGCATCGCTCAAGTTCGCACTGGCATCATTTGCCTTGCTCCTTATCTACGGGCTGTATAGGAGGAGGGGTTGGGCACTGTTCTTCTCAATAGTATTCATGTGCTTCGGCCTACTGGACTCTGTATGGACACTGTACATGCAGATACTTCTTGGCTATCCATACACCATAGCGATTATAGCGATAGCACTCTTCTCCCTAGGTATATACTACCTAAGCAGGAGGAGTGTAAGGGAGGAGTTCTATCAGTGAGCCATCTACTACTACTACCACCGCTACTCCTTCTAGTACCAATAAATAACTGGGATGCATTAATTACTATATGAAAGGGGAGTTTGGATCGCTCTGGGTATGGAGGGATAGCAGGGTCAAGGATAGGCTGAGCTGGTACTACTCTGTAGCAACGAACAGCATGCCAGCAAAGTACCTCATATGCAAGAGGGTACCTGTTGATCCTAGTGTATTCAGCATGGATATCGATGGTCTATGGAAGGAGTACGAGCACTCACTCACTCGGTTCCTTGCCCTATGGGATGATGTGAGAAGAGGGAGGGTTAAGATAAGTGATATGCAGGTAGTAGAGCCTAACATACTGGACCTCCTACTTGCCATCGTGAAGGGTTCGCTTAGAGCATGTAACTTCTGCAGATGGCAATGCAGGGTTGACAGGTTATCTGGAGGTAAGTTGGGGGCATGCAAGTTGGAGGCAGAGAGCAGAGTAAGCACGTTCTTCCACCATCAAGGGGAGGAGATGGTATTCAGGGGTAGCAAGGGCTCTGGCACTATATTCTTCACCAGTTGCAATATGAGGTGCGCCTTTTGCCAGAACAGCGATATAAGCACTGATAGGTTCAATGGGAGCATAGCAACACCATACATGATCGCTCTGATGGCATACAAGTTGAGGCTTGAGGGCTGCCATAACATAAACTGGGTCGGTGGTGAGCCAACCATACACCTGCACAGCATAGTTGAGGCTATACGTGAGATGAGTAGGTTCAGCATAAAGAGAGCATCAGGGATAGGAAAGGACCTCTTCATGATCAAGCCAATGAATGCAGATATGCCATACGAGTACTCTATGAATGCTAGCAATGCATACCATGGCGATGAGTTCAATGCACCACAGTTATGGAACTCTAACTTCTTCATGAGTAGAGAGGCACTCAACATACTCAGGTGCATAATGGATGTATGGCTACCAGACCTGAAGTTTGGCTCGAATAGATGTGCGCTGAGACTGGCAAGGACACCATGGTACTGGGAGACCGTAACCAGTAACATAAAGCAGATACATGAATGGCATGAGGATACGGTGATAAGGCATCTGATAATGCCTGGGCATGTGGAGTGCTGCACAAAGCCAGTGCTTGAATGGGTAGCAGGCAATATGCCAGAAGTGTTGATCAACATCATGGACCAGTACAGGCCAGAGAACTACTGCGATCCATGCTCACCAAACTACGATCCAGCATACAGGGATATGGCTAGGTTTCCAAGCGATGAGGAGATATATGAAGCGTATAGATATGCACGGTCTCTAAACCTGAACTTTGAGATCATAACATTTGAGAAGCGTATATCTTAACTATACATACATCATAGATGGAGAGTAAAAATAACCTTGCTAAGCATGGTAATACACTACACTACTCTACTCCCCTGTATTCCTTTATCCTCTTAACCAATTCATTAATATCTATCCCGTATCTGAACTCCATACCATACGCCTTACCATCGATCACCTTGTAGTAACCATCAGTAGACCAGTACGTGTGAATGTAGTAATATGGGGCTATCCTATCCTTGAACTCATCGTATTTGTAGCCATGCTTAAGGAATACTAGGCATCTATCACCTATGTTGCACTTCATCTGATCCTTGTAGGCAAGAAATGTTATACTCTTCTCTCTATACTTGTTGGTTAACTCCTGCTCAACATCAACAGTTATGTTAGCTGTTATGGTATACTCGTCAGCCTCCGGCTTATCAGGATCTGTGCTTACAGGCACTATATCGCTTATCTTTCCTAGAACTATGTAATCTGCCTTCATAGTTATCTCTTTTATCCTCTCACCCCTTGCTAGATCGATCATCTTCATGAGCTCCTCCAACTCTATCCCATCATGATAGTAGCCATATGCCTTACCATCGACTATCTTGTATACCCCTACGCTACCCATCACCATGAAATAATCTCCCTGGAATGGGTCCAACTCTCCCTTCTCCTCTCTTGCTATAAATACAAGGATTCTATCTCCAGGCATCAGACCTATAAGCTCACTAGGCCATGTCCTAAATGTTATCTCCTTATCGTTGTAGTAACCTGCAAGATCACGTTCAACCTCAACCGTTACACTGCTGAGTGAGAGGATTAGGTTAGGAGTCAGCCTCTCGGATATCCCTCCAAAGTCCTTTATCTTGCCTAGTATTATATGGTTTGATATCCTTGCGGTGTAATCGAAGGGGAATGGTTCACCTTCAATCGTACTATTAAGTATAGCCTCCTTAGAATGGGTCCTCCTAAAGTACTCCAGTTGATCCTCAATTACATCAGTATTACTATTCATGTTACCAGAAGGGATAGTAGTAGTGCTGTCTATGGTCATGTACACAATGATGGCTAATACTGTTATGGGAATGCTTACCAGAATAACCCTCTTGTCAACATGCATCTTACATCACCCTTATATCACCCATATATACTACTCAGTTCAGTACTATCAGCTGGCTTTACAGAATTTCTACTGTTGCAATTGTATTGATAGTACATTACGGATTCTTCGGGCAAGCCATATGTATGGCCGAACGATACCCAGTGTCCAAATTCATGCCTTGCAACATAGCTTAGCGTTCTTTCATTGCTCTCAAAGACTATTGTTGGTATTCCCTTCATAAATATATTTAGATTCTTGTTAGCAATAAAAGTTTTATGATCAATTTTTTTACAAATTGCCCTAATATATTGTGACTGATACCAATAATATTATAACTCGTTCCAAAGTTGTTTAATCTCTATCGATAGCATTTTCTTCATTACACCATTTATATCAAATGCATTATTGGATCTTATCCATGCTTCTTCTGCCAAGTACATTAACGCAACTGCTAGGGCATGATCATCTATACTTATAACATCTCGCTTGAGAAGAAGGTTATCAATGCTAGTGCTTCTGCAATGCCTTCTCTAACCTCAAAGAGTATCCTCCTGCTCTCCCCATACGCTCTATTATGGTAACTGTTGCATCCCTTATCCTATCCCTACCATATCCTCAGCCATAACCGGTCTAGGCTTGTGACTCCTGATCGATAGACTGCCCTACTGTACAGCAAAGCGGAGTACCATCTGGGACTATATGAGTGAATAAATGAGAAGAAATTAAAGAATGGTCTCGCAGCTTGATACTATGTCCTGTTGATCTTTAGTACACGAATCCGTACCAGCATTCCCATGTATTATATCGTTCCTTGCTACACCATCTGAACCCAACAATTGATCATCGTTGCTATCGCCAAATGCGTGGTCGTTCCCACTGCCAAGATTTAGCACATCATTACCTGCAGCACCCGACAAGTAATCATTCCCATTACCGCCATCTAACTGCTCATTGCCTCTTCCCCCATCTAACCAATCATCGCCCTCATCGCCATAGATGATATCGTCGCCTGCACCACCTCTAAGCACATCTGCACCATCACCACCATAGACCTCATCGTTCCCATCTCCACCTGATATATAATCATCACCATTCCCTCCATACGTATAATCTACTGGTGTGATACCACTGATATGTTCACTATCTCCTGGATAGAGTACATCATCACCGTCTCCTCCATAGATTATATCGCCGCCAAAACCTGCAAATACAATATCGTTCCCATCATCACAGTGGATTATATCATCACCATTCCCTCCATTGATTATATCGTTACCCTCTCCAGCATAGATACTGTCGATGCCAGCATCTCCATAGATTATGTCATTACCACCTGCGGCACAGATGATATCGTCCCCTCCTCTACCGAATATTACCTCATTGTTGTCTGTTGCTAGAATTATATCATTATTATATGTACCAAATATAACTCTACGTCCATCTCCTATTATGGTTGGATCTGCACATGGATCGCCCATAGTCATTGATTCTATAGGCCCTCCAACCCATTCGCAGTTTATCTCAGGATCTGGATCACTAGAACATCTATCGATACCATCTCCTCCATCTATATAGTCATTGTTGACTATACCATCTATAGAGTTTAGACCTGTATCATCGCCATCACCTCCATACAGTTCATCATTACCACGATCGCCTGGCCCGTCACCAAATAGTCTGTCACTTCCATTCTCTCCGTAAAGCTTATCATTACCATCCTTACCATATAGTGTATCATCTCCCTCCCCCCCATATAGTATATCATCGCCCTCTGCCCCTAGTAATTTATCGTTTCCAGCATTGCCATGGAGTGTATCATTACCAGCATTGCCGTAAACCCTATCATCTCCATCACCTCCACTTAATATGTCATTCCCACCGCTTCCAGCAACCTCATCATTTCCCCCTTCTCCATCTGCGGTATCTATACCACCTCCTCCCACAATTACATCATTTCCATCTCCTCCATATATCACATCGTTATCAGCATTGCCATGAAGTTCATCATTATCAGCATTGCCATGAAGTTCATCATTACCTTCATCCCCTTGTAATTTATCCTTGCCATTTCCTCCGTAGATTATATCATTCCCTGTACCACCACATATTACATCATCTCCATCATAACCATAGATAATGTCATTTCCACCTAGACCCAGTATCACATCAGGGTTATTGGTACCATGAATCTCATTATCGCCATTATCGCCATATATTGCACCTGCAGGAGGATTGCTACATATATTCTCTGGAGCAGCAAAGATCTCACAGTCAACAACCTCGTCAGGATCGCCCATACATCTGTCATTCACTACCTGCTTTCCTCCATCCATCACGTCGTTACTTACTATACCATCCATTCCATCTATGTTATCATCACCAATCCAACCAGTCATTATGTCATCACCAGCTCCCCCAACGATGGTATCATCACCAGCCTCGCCTAGCAATATATCGTCTCCATCTTCGCCATATATCCTATCATTCCCAGCAGAACCTGCTACATAATCGTTACCGCTACCTCCGTAGATCCAATCCGATCCTCTACCGCCCTCTACCCAATCATTACCTCCCTCTCCATATATCACATCGTTACCTGTACCGCCACGTATCCTATCTCTTCCATCCCCCCCATATATGCTATCATCTCCAGCACCTACAGATATGCTATCATTATCATCTCCTCCATAAACGATATCATTACCAATTCCATCTATTATGCTATCATTACCACTTCCCCCATAGATAGCATCATTTCCATCCCCCCCATAGATAACATCATCTCCACCTAGAGCACAGATGATATCGTTTCCTCCCAATCCTAATATCATCTCAGCATTATCTGTTCCTAGGATTACATCATCGCCAGCAGTACCATATATCTTGGATTGCCCAGTACCCTGTATAGTTGGATTCTCGCATGGATCCTGTGCGTATACGGAACTAACTGGTATGAGAATTGCTATACCGCCTATGTTGAGTAGTAAGACTGCTATCCAAACTGCAGAGATACGTTTTAGAGCGTTCATGTTAGATCGTCAGCACATTAGTACTTAAATCTTATGTGGCTAAATCATAGTATTGGTATACCATAATACTAGATAATCGTTGGTAATATATACGCTTATTATTGATAACCAAGTTGTATATGTATATCTTGCCTATTTAGCCCCTTACTAAACCCGCTCAAATGTAAAGAATCCAGTATGTATAAAAAGTGATAGGAGATAGTAGCTGTTTACCGATGAGCCTAAGATCTAACAATACTACCGCTAATTCTCCGCTCATTTTCACATCTATACCTACCAACAGAACCACTAATAATGTTAAGATAAAGATCTAACCGTAATCATCCATTGCCACCAATCTGGATGGGTCCATGGCAATGACCAAGCTTAAGGTATAACAACGCAGTTAAGATGGTAGATGATGGGGTCGAGGGGACTTGAACCCCTGGCCTACGGGTCACTGCAGCTCCAGAGCCACATCATCTTTGCATCAGATGACCCGTATACCTCTGGAGCCCTTTGCGGTTCCCTTATGTTATAACTGTCGCCCTACCTTGCTAGGCTACGACCCCCACTTGATGATACCATCTCCCTTGATATTAACCTTAACAGGCTACTATATGGCTAGATGATGCCATCAACGACCCTTCCTGTGCGCTACCTTCTTATGCCTCTCCAGATGCTCCTTGTCCTGAAACTCCATGTTGCAGTACTCACATACATTGCCACTGCTTGGCTTGCGCTTGAATAGGTTCAAGTGATTCTACTCACTGCAGAGATGTAATAAATGTTTATCTAACCGGCATAGGCTACGTTTTTATCTCCTGCCCTGCTAATACAGTAGGGTTATGATACTCTACAAGAAGGCTGTATTCGCAGTCATAATCGCTGCCATAGTAGTCATAGCCATCTTCGCCATACAGATAATCACACCATACATGGGCAGTAGCACAACACCACTGGAGAGGGGTAACATAGCCATCACATTCACCAAAGAAGAGGTTAGGCGTGTGAGCTTCGGTGTCGTAGAGAGGTTTGCTGCAGAGAGGGTTGAGAGTATGAGCATACAGGCCGATGGTAGGGCGCTATACAGCATGCAGCAGGGCATCAACACCATGCAGAAGGAGTTCAGGGTCCCAGGCGAGAGGCTGAGGGGCATACAGTCGTTCATAAGCGATACTGGGCTCTTAGATACCATGTTCAACCTCAGGGATGAGGTCGAGGGGAGCGATACCTTCACCAGGTATACCGTTACTGCATACGTGGATGGCTCTAGCAGGAGTATCCGCTGGGCGGAGGTTGTAAGGACCGATGAGTTTGCTCCATCAGATGTGCCTCCACTACTGATAAGGCTGAGATGCATGCTCATGCAGGTAATGAGCGAGCCTGCTGGTGAAGAGTTCGAGATGGCTAGGTGCCTTCAGGGTGTATCATGAACATCGATAGCCTATGAGTCATTTATGACTACCCCTACCGTTTCCATGATATACCCCCTGGCCATATGTGTGTATAGCAGGCATAAAGGTATGGTCGTATAGGTACCCAACTCTACCCCCAGGCATGGAGGTTAGATTGGAGCAGGGAGCCAGGTACGGCTGGTCTAGCGATAAGGGATCTACATATGAGGCTGAGATGCCAGGCATATACTACATACACTCATGTGCAGAGTGGTTCCTACAATGCGACGTGTAGGCCCCTCCGATACACATGCCATATTGGTAGTGGTACCATGGTGAGGTTAACCTGAGGTTAACTAAATATATCTGGATGGGATGGTAGTCATAGGATAGAATAGATGAGCACAAGCACTAGCACTATCTCACTGGTCTCGACGGAGTCGAATGCTAGGGGTATCAGGCTGGATAGGATAGATGTTCTACCAGTTACAAAGGGTACGACGCTCCTCAAGCGTGGTTTTGCGCACATGCAGAAGCATGGGGTGATAATGGATGTTACGAGCGTTGAGCAGGCACAGATTGCAGAGGATGCTGGTGCCGTAGCAGTCATGGTACTGGATAAGCTGCCATACGATGTCAGGAAGGCTGGAGGTGTTGCTAGAACAGCAAGCATAAAGGTGATAGAGGAGATCAGGGATCACATAACCATACCCATAATGGCCAAATGCAGGATAGGGCATGTTGAGGAGGCTAGAGTCCTTGAGGCTGCCGGTGTCGACATGATAGATGAGTCTGAGGTACTTACACCTGCAGATGAGGAGAGGCATATATGGAAGTGGGACTTTACGGTGCCATTCGTGAACGGTGCGAGGAACCTAGGTGAAGCGCTCAGGAGGATAGAGGAGGGTGCATCCATGATAAGAACCAAGGGGGAGCCTGGGACTGGGAACGTTGCCGAGGCGATCAAGCATATCAGAATAGTCAACAATGAGATAAGGAGGATAAGGGCTGCATACCAGGATGGGGATATGCAGGAGCTCGTGAGGGCGGCAAGGGAACTCAAGGTCTCATATGCATACGTGCTGGAGACTGCGAGGCTTGGAAGATTGCCAGTGGTGAACTTTGCTGCTGGAGGCATAACCACTCCAGCAGATGCTGCCATGCTCATGAGCCTTGGCTGTGATGGTGTCTTCGTGGGCTCTGGCATATTCAAGAGCCAGGACCCCATGGAGAGGGCTAGGGCGATAGTTATAGCAACAGCATACTGGGACGATCCTAAAGCCGTTATGGAGGCACAGAGGATGGTCGATGAGGGCAAGTCCATGCTAGGAATGGATGTGAAGAGTCTGGAGTTGAGGATGCAGGAGAGGGGGAGTGAGGCATGAGGAGAATGCTGTTGGTGTAGGTAGGTGTTGCATATGGGCATAACCGTAGGCGTACTGGCACTCCAAGGGGATGTTGAGGAGAATGTGAGTGCAGCAAAGACTGCGCTGAATAACCTTGGCATGCAGGGTAATGTTATACAGGTGAAGTACCCAGAGCATCTAGCCAGCATAGATGGGCTCATAATACCTGGAGGGGAGAGTACCGTTATAGGTACGCTCGCCATGCTCAACGGCTCGCTCAAGGTCATAAGGGATAGGATAAATGCTGGTATGCCAGTCCTTGGGACATGTGCAGGCATGATAGTGCTTGCCAAGAGGGCCTATGACAGGGTTGTGGGGGAGACCAGACAGCAACTACTCAACCTGCTCGATGTGACAGTGGAGAGGAACGCATTCGGGAGGCAGATAGACTCTTTCGAGGCTGATCTGAGGATAGGCGTGCTTGGCGAGAAGCCGTTCAGGGGTGTATTCATAAGGGCACCAGTAGTCAGGAGCGTTGGCAGCGGTGTGGATGTACTTGCAAGGCTGGAGGGTGATGGCAGAGATGGCTCTGGGGATGGTGGTAGTGCTGCTAGTAGTAGTAGTAGTAGTAGTAGGATAGTTGCCGTGCAGCAGGGCAACATGATAGGCACATCGTTCCATCCTGAACTCTCGGATACAAGATTGCATGAGTACTTCCTGAGACTGGTCAGAGAGTATAGGCAGAGATGACGTCTGCTGCTGATTGATTATTATATACAAGCGATATGGTGCTATCCGTATGTATCAGTGTTGAGAACAAAATAATAAAGGGTTGGATCGTAGGTCGTACTACTGTATGCCAGCTCTGCGCCTCATCCTGTATGCCAGTGCAGCAAGTGACCCTGCGACTATACCAGCTACACCTATCATCGACTCTGGAATGACGTTGAATGTCACAGAGAGACTGAGCACTATCATACCTCCCCTAGTAAAGTCAGCAACTATGCTCCATTCCCCTGCCTGCGTCATTGGAATCGGTGGGCTGAGCCATATGAACGGATCTGGTATGGTTCCTGGAGCCCAGTTCCAGATCTGCACTGGTACTGTACCAGTTGGTGCATTGGCATACACGTGCAGGTCATCTATTGTAACCGGTGAGCCTAGACCCAAGAAGAGTACGAGGCACTGCACAGTATCTGTTATGTTCAGTGGTGGCTCATGCGGCAGTATGCAGGCGAATGCGTAGAGGCTACCCCTCCTAGCCTCCATGATGAGTACTCCATCGTCATCGGGCAGGTCACTGTACACCTCACTATCCTGTATGGTACTAATAGCATGCTGAACCTCATCAGCACTGAAGCCGGAGTTGGATAGCGCCCTTCCTATAGCATCTATCAGACCATCCCTACCATCGAATGTGTAGGAGTTGCCTACATGGAATGGTACCTCGATCCTCGTACCATTGCTGTACTCGGTCACAAGGGTCCATAGCCCTTCCTTATCCACATCTACAGCAAAAGCCTCCCAGTAGAATGCTGCCCTACCATCTATGCTCATATTCCTTATACCCTCATGCCTACCAGCAGTTGTGTAGTAGTAGACATCCCTCTCCTCACCATCTGGGTCTATGAAGTATGCACTCACACTGCTCACGCCTATGGTTGCGCTTGAACCGTAGAGTGCTGCTGCAGTAGTGGAGCAGTATAGCGTATCACCAACCTGCACTGGTGGGGGATGGTAACTCCTGGGATCGCTTATGCCAGTGGAGCCCTGCTTGCCTATGGTGCAGCCAGACCTGAAGAGCACCTCCCCGACCAGAGTAGTATCACCCTTCATGTGACTGCTCCATGGTATATTGAGTCTAGCATTCTCTGGCATTGTCCTTATCTGCACAAGCACCTCCTCAAGCTCCTTTGCAGTGGTCTGTATACCTGTCCTTACAGCAACACCATCATCTATACCACGCTCCACCAGCTCTGTGTACAGTGATCTAGCCATGATATCGAACATCTCCCTGTGGGAGGAGAATGAGTACCACTCGCTCTCCTCCAGAGGCTCCATCCTGGGCTCATCCGCATCATTCGGTATGCTCTCATCCAGCGTTAGGATGACCACTCTACCATTGCTACCATCGGCAAGGTACACATTGCCATCATTGCCTACTATCACCTTCCTTGGGACATTGAGCTGCCTCTCGCCATCCCCTGCTATCCCTGAGCCGTAGTAGAAGACCGGGCTTACTATACTGGATGATGATGAGAGTACATCGCTGTAGTTGAATACCTGCACCCTATTGTTCAGGTTATCACTTACTATAAGGTAACCATTCTCTGCATCGTGTGCAACACCTCTAGGCTCGTTGAAGTACCCTAGATCAGTGCCATGCTGCCCTATGGTCGCTATCCTCTCAACGCCCATCGAATCGGCATCTATCCTGTATATGCTTATCATCCCATTCTTGTATGCAACGATCACATTGCCATATGCATCCACCTTGATATCGTGTATGCTGGGCCATGGTGATATGCTCAACCCGTTCACAACATCCCCTATCCTGTTGTTGCTGGAGTCGTAGACCTCTGCGTTGTTGAATGAGAATGATAGTCTCATCCTATCATCATCGCCTATGGCATAAACCTGTACCCTCCTGCTCATGTTATCGCCTATAAGCACTAGGTCACGTGTATGGGTATAACCTTCATGCTCCTCCTCCACAGTCTTCACTGCAAGACCATGGGGGTGCCTGAATAGTGTACGTTCTGGAGTGGAGCCCTGCACCTGATCGACTATCTCAGCACTAGCAAGTGTACCATCCTCATTGTATGTGAGCCTATACCTGTATATCGCCCCTTCAGGGTGCACGTGCGTGAGCACCACCAGGTTGCCAGAGCTGTCGAAACCTAGATCCACAGCACTCCTCCTATCGAAGAAGCCAAGTATACGCCACTCTCCATCTGAGCCCTTACCAAGGATGTATACCTTCTGTAGCATTGTATCTGTAACTATCAGTCTACCCTCAGCATCCCTTGCTATACCATATAGGAACTGAAAGTCCGTGCCATCTGCACCATATATGAACTCTATAGGCCTATAGTTCAGTGCGTATGCGCTGTTGGTGTACATCGATGCCATGATGATCGTCAGGGTTATTGCAAGTGCACCTGTTCTCATCATATCACAGCACTGCATACCCCTATCCATCCTTATTAAAAATATTTTATGGTACACCATTCTAACCTATAATTATTCTATCATAGATCAATGTACTATGAATATTCTCTAAAGTGAGTGACTATCAGCAACCCTGAGCAGTATCTTGCCAAAGTGCTGGTTCATCTCCATCCTCGCATGTGCAAGCATTGCATCCTCTAGTGCAAATACGGAGTCTATGACTGGTCTTATACCATGCTCATCCATGAACCTAATCATCCCTTCCAGTTCCCTCTTGCTACCTAGGTATGCACCGAACATGTATGCAAGTCTGTTGTAGAATGGTCTGATCTCAGCACTAGCATGCTCCGATGCAGTTGCCCCGCACACAGCAACCACACCACTCCTCCTCAGGCACTTTATGCTAGTATCCCATGTACCGACATGGTCTATGACGAGATCCGCACCTTCATCACCCGTGAAGTTCATCACCTCCCTCACGATATCCTGCTTACTCCTATCTATGACAAGATCACAGCCGAGGGAGTAGGACCTCTCAACCTTGCTACCATCCCCAACTGTTGCCATGACTCTATAGCCCATGGCCTTTGCTAACTGTATGCTTGCAACCCCTATACCGCTCCCAGCACCATAGACCAGAAGTGATGGGCTGTAGTCACTCTCAATTGAACCATGTACATCTTGCATGATCCCTCCTGCCTGCATGAGCATACTGTAGACTGTGAGGTATGCAACGTTTATCGATGCAGCATCATCCATGCTTAGATTGGATTGCGGTGGTATGGGTACGATATTCCTTGCTGGTACCCTGACATACTCTGCGTATCCTCCATGCCATCTGCTGAACCCTCCGATTATTGATACGCTACTACACCTATTCTCCTTGCCCATTCTGCAGAACCTGCACACTCCACAGTGTATCGCTGGATAGATCACGACCCTGCTACCCTTAACCATACCTGTATCTGGAGAGTCGCTCGCAAGATAGCCAGAGATGTCACAGCCGAGTATGTGTGGGAATACAACCTCCCTCCCTGGCAGACCCCGCCTGACCCAGAGGTCTAACCTGTTCACAGAGCATGCATGGACCCTTACCAGTACCTCACCCCTATCGCATACTGGTTCAGGGAAGTCCTGGTACCTGAGCATATCCACACTACCATGTCCATGGAGTACTACAGCCCTCATGCCCATCACCCAACTATGTTGTGCATCGCTCTAAGATCCCTGCTGAACTCCCCCAGGTCATCTGGTATGCTCACACTTATCGGGTCCTTGAGTGATCTGCCAGAGCCCTTCTTCATGCTCCATACCTTGGAGTTGAACTCGACTATGGCACTTGTATACCTGCTCATCTCTCTGCTCCATCGTGCCTCTGGGAACCTCTCAAGGTGTATGCTACGGGAGTAGAGCTCCCTCCATAGGTGATCCGTTATGAAAGGTGTTATTGGTGCTAGAAGCAGCAGCACCGTCGATAGGCACTCGTAGAGTGTGTAGCATGCCGACTCCTGCTCATCCCTGCTGAACCCCTGTCCATAAGCCCTTGCCTTGACCATCTCTATGTAATGAGGAGCAAAGAGGTTCCACACGAACTCCCTTATTGCGTTGGATGGTATGAAGAAGTTGAACTCCTTGTAGCCCTGCATGCACCTCTCAACCAGTGATGAGAGCTCTGCAAGTATCCATCTATCGCTAGCCTGCAGTGAGCCATTATCGATCTCAGCCCTTGGGAACGATGATATGAACCTTGCTATATTCCACAGCTTGGTTAGGAACTTCTGCATCCCTGCTATCCTCTGCTCGGAGCATCTAAAGTCGTAGCCGAGGTTGACCTCGCTCGCACTCCACAGCCTGAACGTATCTGCACCGTACCTTCCTATAACTGGGAATGGGTCTATCACGTTGCCCCTGCTCTTGCTCATCCTCTCACCCTTCTCATCAAGCCCATAGCCCATTATCCATGCATGCTTGAACGGTGCCCTGCCAGTCAGCTGGTAGCATCTGAGGATTGTGTAGTGGAGCCATGTCCTGACTATATCCTTTGCCTGTGGCCTCAGAGTTGCTGGATACGTGTGGCTGAAGAACCTCTCATCGTTCCCATACTTGGATATGAAGAGTGGTGATATGCTCGAGTCCATCCACGTATCGAACGTCCTCTCTTCCCCTATGAACTCGGTGCCACCACAGTGCACACACCTGCTGAATGGAGGCTTATCCTTCCATGGTCTGTAGTATCTCCCCTTCTCTGGGAGGTTGGCTCTGCCACACCTCCTACAGTACCATATGGGTATCTCTGTGGCATAGAACCTCCTCCTCGATATGGGCCAGTCTATGGCTATTGAGTTGAGCCAGTTGAGGAGTATCTGCCTGTGCATCTCTGGATGGAATACCATGCTTCCTGCTATCTCCTTCAACTCATCTATGAACTGCATCTGCTTCACATAGAACTCGTTCATGGGTATTATCTCTATTGGCGTGTTGCTCCTCTCGCACACAGGTGTCCTGTGCATTATGCTCTCAACCTTGACCACGAGACCAGCACTGTTCAGATCCTCTATTATCGCATCCCTGGCATCTCTAACCCGCATCCCTGCATACTTGCCTGCATTGGTGGTCATCAACCCGTTGGTATCCAAGGCTATGACCTCCTGCAGACCCAGCTCCCTGAAGAGTTGAACATCCGTGTGGTCACCGTAACTGCACACCATCACCGCACCAGAACCAAACTCCATACTTGCGTATGGATGTGGTACTATCCTTACCCTTGTATCGTAGAGAGGTACGACCGCTGTCTTACCGTGGAGATGCCTGTACCTTGCATCATCTGGGTTGACTATTACGGCCCTGCATGAGCAGAGGAGTTCTGGTCTGGTAGTTGCTATGACCATCTCACCTGCATCAGAGCCATAACCATCATCAACTCTGAACCTTATGTATACGAGTCTGGACTGTAGATCCTTGTATACCACCTCTGCATCTGCTATGGTTGTACCACAGTCTGGGCAGTAGTTGTTGGGTCTGGTAGCCTCATACACCAACCCCTTATGCCAGAGCTCTATGAACGTAGCCTGTGTTAGCGCTCTATACTCCTCAGAGTCAGTCCTGTAGTAGTTAGCGAGATCGGCGCTCAGCCCGAGCCTCCTCATTATCGCAACCATCTCCCTCTCGAGTTCATCCAGTGCCTCCCTGCACATCTCAATGAACCTCTCCCTCCCTATGCTCCTCATGCTCACCTTCCTAGTGCGCTCCGTGTATATCTCAACTGGTAGACCGTTCCTGTCTATACCTATAGGGAAGTACACGTTATGGTTGAGCATCCTTGCAGTTCTAGCGATCATATCTATCTGGGCATAGTGTGCTGCAGCACCTATGTGCCATGGCCTCCCGGATGGGTATGGTGGAGGAGTATCTATTATGAATGGCTCCCTACCATCGTCCAGCCTGAACTCGTAGAGCCTCTCCCTACTCCATATATCGAGCAACTTCTCCTCTATGCTTGGGTCCCAGACCTTCTCCCTTATCCTTGGCTCACCGTTCATATACTGCAAGACTCACGAACGAGCAGGTATATGTACCTTCATACTTGCTAGTCACTGCTCGTACTCCACAGTATCCATAATGCCTATAGCGTTGAAGACATCCTTCCTCGATCTGCAACCATGGCACCTGCCACAGTGCCTCTCTGCCCTTGTATGGCAGCTCCATGTATGCTCCAGTGGAACTCCTAGATGCAGTGCAAGTCTGATGACATCAACCTTGCTCAGATCTAGGAGTGGTGTAACTATCTCTGCTGGCTCGTTGAGCATGAACCCCTGCCTGAATAGCCTGTTTATGCCATCTATGTACTCCCTCCTCGTATCTGTGAAGAACAGCGTATCATCCCTGTTATGCCCCCCAACTATCCATCTCACACGCATGTACTCTGCCAGATGTGCTGCTATGGAGTAGAATAGAAGGTTCTTCGAGGGGATGTAGGATGACCATCGCATATCACCATCCCTGTACTCCCTATAGCCATAGATATCGAACGCCTCCTTCACGAACGGGATATCCAGCTCTATGAGCCTTGTATCTGCTTCTCTAGCGATGAGTCTGGTAGCCTCTATCTCCTTGACCCATCTGTTGTAGTAGTTTAGTGTAAGTGCGTGTACATCATAACCCTTACTCTTTGCCCAGTAGAGGCATGTAGCAGAGTCTATGCCCCCAGAGAGTAGTACCAGTGCCCTCTCTCCTCGATCGTGTATATCTCCATCATACCTCATGCGATACATCACTTGCCTAAGTGCAAGGCTCTTATCCACCGCTACCTGTACCCTCATCACTGCCACTCCTGCTATAACCATCGCCTATCCTCGAAACCACGTGTGCGCCCTTGCTTACACCCTCGTATATGTACACGCCTATGGCCTTTACGTTCTCTGGCATCCTTGCTGCTACCAGCGCTATTATCTCCTTCGCTAGGTTCTCTGCAGTAGCCTCTCCTTCGAAGAGGTACGTTGTGTGCTTTGGTACCCTGAGATCGAACCTGCCATTAGGGCCATCGAATGCAACCCTGTAGTGCAGTTCATCCTCCTCAACGAGGTACTTCCTGCTTATGAAGAACTTGTGATCCAGAGCGTTCAGAGCCTGCTTTATGAGCCTCTTGGCCTCCCCAAAGTCTATTATCATATCACTCTTCTCATCCTTCACACCCATCAGTTCGATGACAACGCTTGCAGTGTGGCCATGGAGTACTGAGCACTTGTTCACGAGAGGGAGTATGTGGGAGTAGTCGAATGAGAGCGATGGGTCCTCAAATACAAGGGCAGCATACTCGCCATCCCCATAAGTTGATATGGAGTCGAGCTCATCCATGCTCGCTGCAGATAGTGCCTTACCAACGCCTATAACTCTTCTTCCAGACCTCCTCAACCTCCTCAACTTCTCCAGATCACTAGCATCATCTACAACCTCTATGTAACCATGCTCGGTCCTGAAGTCTATGCTTATGCTAGAGCCATCATCAAGCGCCAACATTGCATCGTACTCATAGTCTATGTTGAGAAACCTGAGCAGTTCCGCTACGGTCATCTCGTTCCTGCTCCTGAGAAGGTTACCCTTGCCATCCACATACCTCACATGTCTATCTGCGAGCATATGGTGATCATGGTGAGCCCATATTTATTCATCATGCTGGTGATGGCAAAATAATAAAAGCAAGCAAGTGTATAGCTAGTGTGGTGATGGCATGTGTCCAACATAAGATCAGGTGCAAGGAGAAGGGTCACTATACAACTCTACATAGATGCTGAGCTCTACGAGGCACTCTACCTTCTCTCTATTCAGCTGAACAAGAGCGTAGGCAGTATCATCAGGGAGATCGTTGACCACTCTGCTGTGCCCGTTAATGCTGATGGTGTTGAAGCGCTACTTCTAGAGCATCCTATGGTCAAGAGAGCCATGGAGATCATCAGGAGTGAGCCAGATGACTGTGTGATAGCATTAGGGTCTAGAGGAACTTCCTCTTAGGTGTCAGCATACCAAAGACAGGATCAACGTAGCTGGGCATGTACTGCTCATAACGCATAGTCTCATTCCACCATCTGTGCGAGCCTTGCATGGCCTCAAGTCTTATCTCCCTCTTACCAAGTTCTCTTGCTATGCTCTCTGCAAGCACTGCAAGCATCGAACCAACCTTCCTGTGCCTTGCCCTTCTGTAATCCTTCGCAAGAACCACTATCTCCATATACTCATCGTGTACTTGAAGCACCATCAACCCCAGTATATCCCTCTCACCATATACTATAGCAATATATCTATCGTAATAGTCCACCAGCCATGCCCTCATACTGCTCCTTATGTACGAGTCTATTACAGCGCTGTTGGATGAGAAAGATGATAGATCATCGTTAACTGTAAGGTACCTGAATCCCCGTGGGAGTCTAGGTCTATGTCTGTAATCCATGTACTCTACACCCCATCCATCCTCTTCTTCTTCTCATCTGCCCCGTATACGCCCATCCCTGAGCAGTCCCTTCACTATCCTGAATATTCCAGTGCTGAACTGCATGGCCTTCTTCTCCCTGTACACTACATCCCCTGCAAGACCCATGCTCTCTGCAACCCTTCTGAGCAGGAGCTTCCTCACTCCATGCTTGATATCGACCTTCAGTTCTGCTGGTAGGTTGGTGACGTACGATGCCAGATCTGTCGATGCATAAGGTAGCACGACATCCACCATCATGGATGATGCAACACCAACATCCCTGCATAGATCATGCCTTGCATTCTTCACGTCGTTGAAGAGCATCAGGTTCAGACTGTCAAGCCCATAGATGCTGGCATGTCGCATGTACCTGGCATACCCTCCAAACAGTTCATCTGCCAGTTGACCAAGCATTATGGCATCTGCACCATCATCCCTTGCGAACCTTGCCAATGCATACACCACACATGCTATGCTGAGGTCCATGGCATCGGTGAAGTCGAGATCGATGTTGAGTGAGTAGAGTTCATCCAGTATGGTGAGTATCTCTCCCTCATCCAGCACCACCACGTGAATATCTAGGCCAGTACGATCACGAATGTAATTGGCGTTGATCTCATCATATGACCCCCTGGTACATACGGTCACAGGTACCACACTTGAGATACGCTCAGATAGCAGTGCAAGGATTATGCTGTCTATGCCAGATACCCCAGCCACTACCCTACTCCTCCCAGCAAGCCTCAGCCTCAGGGATCTAATGATGAGGTGCCTTGTACGCTCAATTACCCCATCCATATACATGGTATCCATGGCAGTATATGGTTCATACACCAGTGGGGAGAATCTTGTACTCTCCATATTGCTATGCTCGAACACATACAGGGTACCTGGCTCAACCTCCAGACCATCGTCAAGTACCCTCCTATCACTTGCTACTACCACACCATTACTATCGTGTTGATAGTAGAGCGGTCTACTCCCAAGTGGGTCCCTGGCAAATGCTATAGATGCTCTGGAGTCAGTGTAGATGCATGCAAGTGCATAGTTCCCATCACTGTGCAGCATATCATGAAGGTTGTGTACAGATCCACACAGGGAATCTGTGCGTATGTTGCTGGTGTTTGGATAGACCTCGCCAGAGATGAGCATCCTGAACCCTCCTCTAGAGGAAGGGGTATCCCTGCAGTAGCATAATACTGTGAATCCATGCTCGTGAAGTACTACCTCGCTGTACTTGCTGTACCCCATTAACCTCCTGCACTTCTCTACATCCAGATGCATGCCATTACCTACCACTACAAATCTATCACACCTGATGATCAACAGCTATGTTGTGGGCATCCTGCGCCTTATCAACCCTGTCCTGCTCCACAGCAGTGATGTCATGAACCCAATCATCAGCCATAACGCAAGGGATGTTGCTGCACTTGTCACCCTGAACCCTGTGAGTATATCCTCAGCCATATCTATTGCATCTGGGTTTGGTGGCATGAGCATGTACGCTCCAAGCATTATAACTGCGTATGCAGCAATCATAGCGATATTCCTACTCAACACCCCTACGAGCCTCATACGCAGAAGCGCCAAGGCAAGGGCTGCTATACCTGATATGAGCATGTATGCTATGTATATCCCCTGCCTGTAGTATATCGTCTCTGGATCGCCAACCGCAGGTGGGTTCGCAGGGTACTTGAGGGCTGGCATGAGGTAGAGCACTACCCATATTATGAGTGCTAGAATGATACCACTGCTGATTGTGGTTCTAGTAGTAGTACTACTACTACTACTCCTGCTTGCCATGTAAGCGTATACTATGGAGAAGAGTGAGGAGTATGCTACACCCGCAATTAGCCCTGCAAGGATCGCACCCTGCTTCTGCCATACCCTGAATGCGATATCAACAGACTCTCCAAGCCTGGATGCCTCTATCTCTACTGCCCTATCTATGTAGGGGGTGACCAGCGCTAGGTTCATCAGCCCATATAATGCCCCGCCTACGACTCCAGCAAGTAGTGCAACTGCAATTATATTCAGTATCATCTCAACCACTCAGGATCCCATTCCATTCATCAGTGACAGGGGAAGCCTAGGGCATGCCTCGTATCATGGAAGAGCTCGTGCAGGAAGTTCTCCTCATATGCCTGCTCCCCAGATACGATGCTGAGCAACTGACCCTGATCGTAGCCTAGTGCAAACGATGCGAATGCGAATATCGCAGCAAGTACTGCAACCGCAAGCAATGGATACCTGAACTCGACCTTTGTTATCTGCCTATCGTTACCATCGCCATTACCACCATGATGCATGCATTAACCTCTCCCCGGTCACTATTTAAACATTTGGATGGTTTATCCAACCTCTCATGCTCTGACTTCTCCACCATCCACAACAACAACCTGCCCAGTTATGTAGCTCGCATCGTCTGATGCGAGGAATACTATGGCCTTGGCAGCCTCTTCTGGGGTACCGAACCTGCGCATGGGTATACCTCTGATCATGGTATTCAGATAGTCCTCATCGTAGCCCCTCATGTTTGCGTCCGTGCTTATGCTACCTAGTGCTACACAGTTTATCCTTATGGATGGTGCGAGGGCCAGTGCAAGTGATCTGGTCAGTGCTATGATTGCCGCCTTTGCCAAGGTGTATGCTAGGCCATGTACATCCCCTGATATGGCTGGTGTTGATGATACTAGCACTATACTCCCACTGCCCTGCCTCCTCATGTATGGTATAACAGCCTTTATGCAGTTGTATGAGCCCTTGAGGTCTACACGCCATGGTCTATCGAGCATATCATCATCCAACTCCAATGGGTCTGTGAACCACATATCCCTACTCATGGGGTATCCTGCTGCTGCTACAAGCACATCTATGCCATCGAACCTCTCCACCACACTGCCCACCATTGCCTTGACCTCCTCATACCTTGCAACATCAGCCCTGACCTTCACTGCATAACACATATCGTCACCACCATCACCAACATGCCTCCCCCTCTTCCCCTCGATCTCTCCAAGTAGGGAGTCTATACCCTCTTCATTGCTGAAGTAGTGCAATGCCAGTCTAGAGCCCATATCGGCAAGGAGTAGTGCCGTTGCCCTCCCTATGCCCCCGCTCGCACCAGTCACCAGTACCCTCTTACCCCTCATCCCCATGTATCCTGTTTATCCTCTCTGCAAGTTTAAAGTCGTAGTTGCTTATCCCATTGACATCATGGGTCACAAGATCTATCCTGACCCTGTTGTACACGTTGAACCACTCTGGGTGGTGGTTGAGCCTCTCAGCCTCCAGTGCAACCCTGGTCATGAACCCGAACGCCTCGTTGAAGTCCTTGAATACGAATGTTCTAGTCAGCTTACCATTCTCCACCCTCCAGCCCCTCAACCTTGCAAGATTCGCACCTATCTGCTCCTCAGTAAGCCTGGTGTAATCCTCTTCCATAGAGGAGGATCACAGTCTACACTTTTATTATTTGTGTCGTGTTGTATTATATTGTATTATGGTGTCCCCCGCATCTGACCCACAAGGGTTCATGGGAAGCCACCTGCTAACCTCACCCTGCACCCTCTGCGGGGGTCGATACATATACACCATCCATTTATAATATCGTTGTGCCACTGCTAGAGCATTACATATGCCCGCTGTAGCACGTCTGGGTGAAACCGGGAATCATCATCCTCATCCCAGCCCGTCAACGTGCACTTCTGCGGGCAGTGTATTGTACGGCAACCGAACTTATTAAATTAACCTGCCTCCTCCTGCTGGATAAGCGATGATGATATCCTCGATACGATAATCTCGAATGCGGATACTGGCACCCTCAGCCTGAAGTTACCCAGAACGCTAGTCCTAACCTCACCGATGCTGCCTACCCTCTCATCCATGAAGAGTACCTCTGCTGCCCTGCCAGCCTCGTATGGTGGTTCATCCGCTGGGAGCGTCCTCACCGCATCAGTACCAATGCCGAAGAGCGAGTAGAGCAGTGCCTGAAGATAGGACTTCGCCTCCGTGTAGTTGGCCTGGCTATGGGCTATGACTGCTGCTATGCCCCACTCCTCCCTTATACCATCGCCATCCCTATGGAATACCCTGCCCACCTCGAAGAGCCTCTGCGGGTAAGGCTCGTGTATGTTCCTTGAGAGCACATCGAGCAGTGATGGTATGAGAGAGTCCCTGAGCACCTCATGCTCCCTGCTCTTGCTCTCCTCAACTATTAGAGCATCATTACCCTCCCTCTCGACCATCCTGTACTGAAGGTCCATGCTCACGAGGTTGAAGTTCATCACCTCTATCATGCCTAGCCCAACCATGACATCCCTTGCATGATCGAGTACCTTGAGCATCCTATCCCTTGAGCCCATGGCCTTCAGCCTGGGATACCTTGGCTCCATCAGCGATACGTTGTAGCCTATCGCAACCTCCTCAACTATATCTATCCAGTGCATTATATCCATCCTGTACCTAGGGACTATGCACTCGATACGATCATCCACCATGTACGCATCGAGCCTGCACCTCCTCAGACAATCCACAACCTCATCACTACTCATATCAAGCCCTAGGAGGTTGAGTCTCTCCATGGGGAGGCTTAACCTCCTGCTCTCCATATCCGGTGTTCTCATAGAGTGACCATCATCGTAGTGTATACTGATACTCCCTATACTGAATCCCATATCCGAGAGCGTTGCTGCTATGACTGCTAGAGCATCACCTGCAGTCTTGAGGTCTGTGGCCGTAACCTCCACCAGCATATTCCTGGTATGCTCAGTGACCCTTGTGAGTTCAGCATTTATTATGGGGGGGAATGAGAGCGTATTGCCGTGAGAGTCCTTTATTATGGGATACCTTGCATGGTCCCTTAGCAGGTGCGCATATGCCCTGCCGACATCCGTGCCCTCGAGTATCTCCTGCATGCTCATCTCCATGCTAGAGTTCAACGGGATGAACCTAAAGTCCCTGCTCTCTGTCGTGTAGTGGAATGGCCCCTTCACCCTATCGTAATCGTGGAGTCCTATGGATACCTTGCGCCTCCTCCTCCCAATGCCCATGTGGAGGTCCTCCTGCATACCTATCAGCTGCCTGAGGTCCTCACCATCCATGCTCCCGCCAAGGGCAAGCAGTGCTAGCACGTATGGCCTTATACCCTTGACGCTGGCATCTACGTAGAATGCAGTGCCGCTACCTGCAATATCGAACCTTGGGAGCCCCAACTCCATACCCATCATACCCCTCAACGCTCTCGCAATACCATAGTCAGTAGAGAAGTCCGGCCTGTTGGGGTTGTACTCCACCTTCACGTAATCGCTACCCTCCTCCTCTATATCCAGTGCTATGTATGGTAGCATGGCGAGTATCTCATCTATACTCTTGCCCACTAGCCTCTCAAGCCTACTATGCTGTAGCGTCACAACTGGCATCTCGCAGCACCCCTGAGCATGGAGAGTCTATTGCTGTACAGTTCCCTGACATCATCTATCCCGTACTTGAGCATGGCTATCCTCTCAAGGCCCCCACCCCATGCCAGCACTGGCCTATCTATGCCTAGGGGCTCCGTAACCTCTGGCCTGAATATGCCCATGCCAAAGAGCTCCACCCATCTACCCAGCCTCTCATGGTAGACCATAGACTGCAGAGATGGTTCAGTGTATGGGAAGTACGTTGGCCAGAACCTGACCCTGTTCAGGCCTAACCTCCTGTAGAACTCCTGCTGTATGCCCATCAGATCCCTAAGTGTTGCATCCCTGCTCACAACTATACCCTCAACCTGATGGAACTCTGCTAGATGCTTGTAGCTCAACTTCTCATTCCTGAATACCCTGCCCACCGAGAATACGTTGGCCTCATCTGGTCTATGATCTGCAAGGTACCTTATGGTGACTGCCGTGGTATGCGTCCTTAGAACCAGCCTCCTGGCCTCCTCACTACTCCAGGTGTAGCCCCACTCCCTAGCATGTATGGAGGATACCCTATCCACAGTCTGTGCATCGGCGTCTATGCTGCTGGCATTGATCCCTGCTATGTAGAATGTATCCTGCATCTCCCTTGCTGGGTGATCCTGGGGAGTGAAGAGCGCATCGAAGTTCCAGAACGAACTCTGCACCATTCTCCCATCTATCTCCTCGAACCCCATCCCTATCAGTATCTCCCTTACCTCATCTATCACATCCTGTAGTATATGCCTCCTACCAGCGTAGATGATTGGTGCAGGTGCAGCCACATCTATCCTCTTCACAGCAGGTGTACCTTCCCCTCCTACTCTTACCTGCTCATCGAGTATCTGCTTAAGCACTGAATGACCATGATCGCTCAGCCTAACCGTGATATCCTTCACATCCCTCTCCACTATGTAATCAGGCCTCCTCCTGAGCATCCTGTACGCATTCAACTCCTCCCCGCCAAGTTCATCCAGCCTCAGCCATCCTCCCTCGAGCCTAGCTAGAAGCCTGTACTCTGGGAGGCTCTTCAGATCTACACTGCCCTTCACATACAACCTCCCATTGCTTATGGTTATCAAGCCCTTCTCCCTAGCGTATCTGATGGCAGCGTTGAACTCATCATCTGTAAGATCCACCATCATCCTAGCATCCCTCAGGCTGACCCCCTCCCCCTCCTCTGCTCCATGCTTCGCAACGGCATCGACCAGCCTCACCTCTGGTAGATTGCCCTTGAGTGCGTTCAACCCCTCCCTGCCTATACCTATCTGCTTGACTGCTCTCTCCTCTATGCTGACTATACCCTTGTACCTCAACCACTCTACACCCCTCCTCACCTGATCCATGCTCAGGCCTGTAACCCTGCTCAGCCCATCTAGCCTACCCTCACTCCCGGCAAGGGCAAGTATGAGCCTCCTCTCTATATCGTGCAGTGCAATCACGTATGCCTGATACAGGATCGCATTTTTAATCTTTATTAACCTGTAGTCTATAGGTCATCCATGAGCAGCGTGGATACTGCAGTAGAGTACTACAGCAGGAGGTTTGGAGGTGATATAAACAGTGCGTTCATACACCTCGTCAGGGAGGTTGGGGAGATAGCATTCGCCATAGAGAAGGGTAATGCTGAGCATGCGAAGGTGGAGATAGCGGAGAGCATAGCACTGCTCCACTACATGGCAAGGCTATACAACATGGATGTGGATGCAAGCATAGAGAGGATATACAGCAGGAAGCTCGAGGCGCTCAAGCAGTCCACATGACATAAATAACACTCTTTAAATGCTGATGATGTACTTATGAGTATGAAAGGGAAAGAGGAGTTCACGGTAACACCATGGAAGGTGGAGGGAGAGGTAGACTATGCCAAGTTGGTCAATGAGTTCGGTACCCAGTTGATAGATGATGTACTGCTAGCAAGGATAAAGAGGCTTGCTGGTAGACTGCATCCATTGCTTAGACTCGGGTACTTCTTCAGCCACAGGGACCTTGACTGGGTACTGGATATGTATGAGAAGGGTGAGCAGTTCTACATATACACTGGAAGGGGGCCATCTGGGAGCATCCATCTGGGGCATATACTACCATGGGTGTTTACAAGGTATCTACAGGAGGTTTTCAATGCAAAGCTGATATTCCAGGTGACGGATGATGAGAAGTTCCTCTACCATGATGGGAAGGGCATGGATGAGATAAGCAGGTATACATATGAGAACATCCTGGATATAATTGCTGTTGGCTTCAACCCAGATAGGAGCAGGATAATAGTCGATACGAAGCATATGAACCATCTCTACCCAATAGCCATAGAGGTGGCGAAGAGGATAACATTCTCAACCGTAAGGGCTACATTCGGGTTCACATCCTCAACCAACATAGGTATGATACTCTTCCCCGCCATACAGGCTGCACCATGCTTCCTCCCATCCAAGATAGAGGGTAGACCAACACCATGCCTCATACCTGCTGCCATAGATCAGGACCCGTACTGGAGGGTTACTAGGGATGTCGCTGAGAAGTTAGGTTACTACAAGCCAGCACAGATACACTCCAAGTTCCTCCCAGGGCTTGGGATGCAGGGGAAGATGTCCTCATCACAGCCAGAGACAGCAATATTCACAACTGATGCGCCAGAGGTTGCAGAGAGGAAGGTTATGAATGCATACACTGGTGGGCAGCCTACCGTAGCGCTTCAGAGGAGGCTTGGGGCAGATGCATATAGATGCCCCGTATTCTGGTATCTGAGGTACATGTTCGAGGATGAGAGGAGTTCGGATGAGCGTTATGTGAGGTGTAGGAGTGGTGAACTTCTCTGCTATGAGTGCAAGCATGCACTTGCAGATGCCGTGAAGAGGTTCCTGATGGAGTTCCAGGCGAGGAGGGAGAGGGCAAGGGATATGGTAGAGCGGTTCATGTTCGAGTAGCTCGCAGATACTCTTCTTGATCACCTCTAGATAATTCATCCCATAACCTTCTTCAGTACTCTACCATCAGCATCGATCTCGCCAGCCCTTATCCTGCTCGATGATATCCTCATCCCATCCTCTGCCATCACAAGATCTATAGCGATAACATGCAGTGGCTTCATCCCATTTGCCTCCCTTACCTCATTCAGCCTCCTGCACTTATGCTCGGTCTCCCTGCTCACGACTATGGCCTCTATACTTGGATCGGTTACTGTTGGCCCTAACTCATCATCAAGCATGACCAACGTAAACCCCCTTGATGGGTACCTGCTACTCAAGAATCGTGAGAGGTTACTGGCCCTTGTACTGTAACCGTTGAGTATCCTCTTCCCCAGCTTCGCTACCAGAGCATCGCTGGTCACACCGACTACTACATGCTCACCAACCTCGAATGCCTTATCTAGTAACGCTACATGCCCCCTATGCAGTATATCGAACGTGCCTCCCACAGCAACCCTCCTATACCTCATCCATATAGATTATATACCTTACAATAAAAAGATTTAAATGAGATCGCCAGGGGGATTAGCCTATGGAGGCACAGTTAAAGCCATACGTAGGCAAGGCAAAGAATGTGGTTGTATACAACACGTATGCAGATGGGAGGAGGATACACTTCGATGTATTCATGCCAACCGAGGCCGAGGATGTAGATGAGGTGCCAGCAGAGTACGATAAGAAGGCTGTGGAGTATGCCAAGGAGTTCCTGAGGCTCATAGGCAAGCCAGATAAGGATGTGCAGGTGAGCATATGCTACAGATGTCACATAGATAACACTGACTTTTACACTGGTGAGTTGTGGCAGTTACCAGGCAAGGATGTCTATATATGGCCGATGGAGGGCTGTCCGAAGCCTCAACAGTAACAATTTTTATTTGTATACCATAACTGCTGTTTCATAACGTCTGTTATATAATTAACATTACAAAATATTTATTTACTTACCTGCCATACAGCTCGTATGCTGAACGGGGTGCACATGCTTGGCAAGGTTGCAGACCTTCCATCCCAACTACTCCAATCACTCTCCCTCAAGGATAGCATACCAGCGTTCGATGGTGTTGAGGATGTAGTGGTTATAGGCATGGGTGGCTCTGGTATAGTTGGGGACTTTATAAGTACGGTTGTGAGGGATCGTTATGTTCACGTAGTGAAGAGCAGTGATATGCCTAGGGTAGATGCTAGCACGATGGTTATAGCGATAACATACTCTGGGAGCACGAGGGAGACCCTCGCTGCTGTGAGGAAGGCCAGGGAGTATACGGAGAAGGTGGTCATGATAACATCGAGCAGGGAGATCGAGGGTCTGTGCAGTGAACTGGGGATAGGGTATGTCAGGGTTGTGAACAATACCTACAGTAGGGCATCCCTCGGGTACATGCTCGCACCAGCACTGCTGGTACTTGAGAACTCGAGGATACTGAGCAGTGCGTGCAAGGATATAAAGGAGGCGAGTGATCTGCTCTCTACTATAGCAGGTGACGGGATGAGGTTGGATATGCTCAAGGTACGCCTGCTCGGGCGATCTCTGGTAGTTGTGTATGGCGATGAGTTCACTAGAGCAGCAGCGATAAGGTGGAAGCAGATGCTCAATGAGAATGCGAAGTTACAGTGCTACTACGATATATACCCAGAGTTACTTCACAATGAGATAGAGGTATGGCATGGGCAGAGCAGTCATGAGGATACCGCTCTGGTAATTCTGAGGGATGATGCGTACGAGAGGGAACAGGAAGAGAACGGTTACGACCTATACGCTGCAATAAATAAGAGCAAGAGGCTCCTGAGCAGTAAGGGCATGAATATCATAGAACTCTGGAGCGTTGGTAGGTCCCCTCTAACAAGACTGCTCTCGCTCAGTTACATAGGTGATCTGCTGAGTGTCCATCTGGCATATGCTAGGGGTGTTGATCCTACAAGGATACCTAACATAGACTACATCAAGAAGGGTGTCTAGCATGATAGATGGTAGTAGTAGTAGGGATATGCAGATAGCGCTCCTTGCTGGTGGCATGGGCAAGAGGCTTGGTATAGATGCGCCAAAGTGCCTACTCAAGATAGGCAACTCTACCCTGCTAGATATATGCGTGGAGAGGTTGATCAAGGATGGGTTCAGGGAGAAGGATTTCATCATGCTGCTAGGTTACAAGCATGAGATGGTTAGAGAGCATGTGATGGATGGTGCGAGGTATGGGATAAGGATGAGGTACTCAGTAGACCCAGATAACAACATAGGCTGGGGCAAGGGGAAGGCATTCAAGCATGCACTGCTCAACCATACGATAGATAGTAGTAAGAGGACCCTCGTTACATTCCCTGATGATATACTGCTGGAGGATGGTGTATATGCCAGGTTCATGCAGGATCACATTGAGGCTGTTAGCAGGCATGGTGTATATGCATCGATAGCACTGGTTGATAAGGTTGAGTACCCGTATGGTACAGCAGAGCTCGATGCTAACAACAACATAACCAGATTCGTGGAGAAGCCTATGCTGAACATACCAACGTCCATAGGCCTTTACGCATTCGAGCCTGAGGTCTACACCATAATAGATGAGCATGTTGATATGAGTAGTCCAAAGGCCATAGAGCTGGAGTCGGTTATCTTCCCCATACTTGCAGGGAGGGGGCTGCTGCATGGTTTCCTGATCGACCACAGGTCATGGCTGCCCATAAATACGCTAAAGGAGTACGAGAAGGCAATAAAGGCACTTGTTAACCGAATCAAGTAATATGGTAATAATGTAAAAACTTATCCAAAAACGGTGATCAAATAACTATATACTTTGAGTTACATGTAATCAATCACATAAAATATATAACTTAATACTGCGATAGAGCCCTCATGAGCGTTGCCACACACGAGACAAAGAGAGACAAGCTGGATATACTGCTCAGGATAGTAGAGGTCACAGCAACTCCTGCGAAGAAGACCCATATACTGTACAAGGCTAACCTTAACTTCTACCAGCTCAACAGATACATAGACGAGCTCATAAACCTTGGTTTTATAAAGGAGATGGAGGTACCATTCAAGGGCTACGTAGCTACGGAGAAGGGTAAGCAGTTCCTTACTATGATGAGGAATAACATCAGGCCCTGATATATTTATAATTCTGGTGATGCGATAAGGCTAATAATCAGCTGCTGTTGCCGTATTAAGCTCATATTATTTAATATATCATTTATCCCTTTTATTCTAGGGTCTTTTATAACATAACCATAAATAATAACCTGAGTTCAACATAATGTGGGTATAGTATACCTTATTAGATACTATCTCGTTTTTTCCCCTAAATGGGAGATAAAATACCCATAATATACCGACATAGTTGGAACAACCAACAATTCACCAATTATCTCAAATGCCTCCTGTACTACATGAAGCAGAGGTCACAGGTGTACATATTCGTGGCATCTGCGCTACTATCCCTTGCAGTAGCATCCAGAGGGATGGTAGAACCCATACTGGCCATCAAACTTGCTTCTGGCACATATATGATAAGCCTTGCAACCTATGCCTATAACGATGTCACCGATACCATAGCGGATAGGGTGAACAAGGTCGATAGAGTCCTCGCAAGGGGCAGGATGGATGGTAAGACCGTAGAGAGGCTCTCTATTGCGCTCTTCTCTACAGGCATGATCCTCCTGGTGCACATAAACGTGTATACTGCAATCATAGCACTCCTCTGCACAGCACTGGCAGTGGTTTACTCCCATCCCAAGACAAACCTGAAGGATAGGTTCCCATACAAGACCATAGTGAACGCATCTGGTGCAGGGCTTGCAGCGCTTATAGGCGGGTTCGCTGTGGGTGATATTAGTAGTGTTATGGTACTGGCGATAGTATCATTCCTCTTCCTCTTCATACTCGCCCCACTTGGGGATATACAGGACTACCATGGGGACAGGGTTGCAGGTAAGCGTACATTCCCTGTAGTGCTTGGAATAAATGCGACTATGGCCATGATGCTCCCTATACCATCCATAGTGACGCTCATGCTCTGGATCAGCATGAGCATCAACATGCTCAGCATGGTAATAACAAGCATCGCAAATGTAGTAAGCACTACTATCATACTTGTGGTGTATAAGAAGGTGCATGATAGGGCAGTTGTACGCATATCCAGGCATATACTGAGGCTGATGTACGTGATGAACCAAGTATCCATCATGCTGAGTTCCAAGACTTGGTAGAGGTGTAGGATGAGGGAGGAAGAGAGGCGGCACAGCATCACTGCTACCATTATTTTTTATTCGTCAGATTGCAATGACATCGTTTATATTTGATGAGCATGGAGTCTATACGATGGTAACCCAGATGAGTTATGCTAAGAGGGGTGTTGCTACAGATGAGATGAGGCGTGTAGCAGAGAGCGAGCAGGTCAGCCTCGATCTCATACTTAGGGGTGTTGCAAATGGCTCTATAATAATACCAAGGAACGTTGCGAGGAAGCAGGATCTTGCAAAGTTGGTTGGTATAGGAAGGGGCCTGAGCACCAAGGTCAACGTGAACATAGGTACATCGACGCTGAGGGTTAACCTACAGGAGGAGGTGGAGAAGGCTAGGATAGCGGTCAAGTATGGCGCAGATACCATAATGGATCTGAGTGATGCTGGGGATCTGCCAGCGATAAGGAGGAGGCTCATGGATGAGGCCAGGATACAGTTCGGATATGTGCCAGTGTACCAAGCATACGCTGAGGCTGTGCAGAGGCACAAGAACCCATTGGAGATGGATGAGGATGACTTTCTCGATGCGTTCGAGCAGTGTGCAAAGGATGGTGTAGATTACACTACCATACATGTTGGGCTCACGAGGGAGCTTGCAGATAGACTCCTCAAGGTGAAGAGGCATGCTGGTATAGTGAGCAAGGGGGGGACCATAACTGCAGCATGGATGCTCAAGTACGGTAAGGAGAACCCATACTATGAGCACTTCGATTACCTGTGCGAGATAGCAAGGGAGTACGATGTCACGTTCAGCCTTGGCGATGCTCTACGCCCTGGCTCCATACTGGATTCGCACGATGAACTACAGGTTGCAGAGATGATAAACGTTGCTAGGCTGGCGAAGAGGGCGTATGCTATGGATGTGCAGGTGATGATAGAGGGCCCAGGGCATGTACCACTGAACGAGGTTGCAGCAAACGTCAGGCTTGCTAAATCGTTGATAGGCGATGTACCGTACTATGTGCTTGGCCCGTTGGTGACCGATGTGGCAGCAGGGTACGATCATATAGCGAGTGCTATAGGTGCTGCTATAGCAGCGAGCGAGGGTGCGGATCTGCTCTGCTACCTTACACCATCGGAGCACCTTGGGCTCCCAACACCTGAGGAGGTGAAGGAGGGGCTTATAGCGTACAGGATAGCAGCACATGCTGGGGATATAGTGAAGATAAGGGATAGAGCGATAAGGTGGGATGCCGAGATGACCAGAGCAAGGAGGACGCTCGATTGGGCAAAGCAGATCTCACTTGCGATAGACCCTGAGGAGGCAGGTAGAATACACAACAGGGATGGGCAGTTGCAGGGCAACAACGTGCCATGCACCATGTGCGGTTCTGCATGCGTGTACATAATGCTGCCACAGCAGCGCAAGTACGAGGTGGAAGAGGCACAAGGGTAGATCGGAAGAACTGATGAGATCAGTTGTATATACAGATGAGGTAATCAGACCATGATGTATGCTACATGCAGGGGATATTGAGCAATAAATGGTCTGCACCATTACACATCTTCTGAATACATGTTCAGTAGTGGTATTCAGCCAGTGTTGCTGCCTAAGCTGACATAACCGTTGGCTTACTCATCGCTCCTCTCATTGCTTATAGCATCGGCTATCTCCTGTGCTGAGAGGCCCTTGTTTATCATCGCAAGTATCTCGTGACGCCTTGTAGCCCATACGCTTGGCCCTATACCCCTCTCGCTCAGTATGCTCAATACCATCTCATACTTCTGCATCTGCTCCTGGCTAAGGAGCAGTTCATTGCCTGCCATGATCTCTGGCTTTATTATATCGAGGTATATCTTATCCCCCACCTTTATGCCCGACTCCTCGTACTCCCTTATGCTCAACTTCAGCGTGGTTGTGAAGCCTCCCATCAGCTGGCTTGCTATCATCCTGTTGAGGTTCTTCATGAGGTCCTCGAACGATGTGAAGTTGCTCACTACTTGCATACCGACTGGGCTCTGACCCTTCTCCTTGATATCCCTAGGCTCTGCAAGTGACACGAACACGTAAGGACTGCCATCTGGCGCCGCATCTATCCTCACCACTATATACTCCTTCCTCATGCCATTGATAGTAACATCAACCAATTATAATGTTTATGGATTGATTGATTGATTGATTGATAGGCTCAGATGAGGCCCTTCTCAGCGAGCATATCCAGTATCTTGGATACGGCATCGAGCACATCCTTCTTGAAGAGCCTCACCTCTCTACCGAATCTGACCATCAGGAGTACTGCAAGCATATCGTAGTCCGTATGCGACCTCCTAACCCATGCACCCTGTATAAGATGGTCTGAGCCTTGTGCAGTTATGACTTCCCTCCACAGCTTAATCCTTGCGAGTGCATCCTCTACACCAGCGATGACCTCATCTATGCTGTAATCTGCATCATCCCTTATGTTGAACTTCACCATGGGCACGTAGAGTAGGCCAGAGGTTATGGTATCACCATGCCTAAGCATCCTCTCTATTATCTCATACTCCCTCTCCTTCGGCTCCACCTGACCATAGTCTGGCTGGAAGTATGCTGCAAGGTTACTTGCATCATCATATATCTTGAAGTAGTACTCCTCCTGCTCTATGCTCCATCTCCTCATCTCTTTATGCTATAAGAGGGTACTTTATAAAGGCTGACGAAATAAGGTAGAGGTTCTGCCCATCTACAGGGCCTTGAACTGCTCCGTCCACCTCAGATACGCCTTCACCATCTCCTGGCTCACGCTGGGCTTCCTGTTCTTGAGTATCTCCTTAAAGTCGTTCATACCTATGCTCCTTGTCTTGGCATCCCCGTCGAACGCCTTGCCGCTCTCAAAGAGTTCGTTGACTACCTTCAACTGCACTCCCTGGCATATATCCCTTATATCGCTTGCAGAGTACCCCTCTGTTATCTTTGCCAGGTCCTCAAGCCTCATCGATGGGTCTATGTTGAGCTGTGCAGTGTACGATCTGAACATCTGTAGCCTTGCGTTGTAGTCTGGAAGCCCTACGTATATCCTCTTCTGGAACCTCCTCAGGAATGGCCAGTCGAGACTCCAGGGCTTGTTCGTTGCGCCTATGACGTAGATGGGTGACCTGCCAGACTTGCTCGTCACACCATCCATCTCTGTGAGGAACTGGTTCTTGACCCTAACCTCTCCCCCTATCTCATTGCTCCTTGTACCTAGCAGAGAGTCCACCTCATCTATGAAGAGTATCACTGGTACATTCTCCTTGCTCACCAATCTCCTTGCCATGGAGAATAACTTCGCTACGTTCTTCTCAGCCTCCCCAAGCCACTTGCTCATCATTGATGCTGCATCCACATTTATGAAGTAGCCCTCTATCTCGCTTGCTGTTGCTGCTGCTAAGAGGGTCTTGCCGTTGCCTGGAGGCCCATAGAGCAGTATGCCCTTTGGCCAGCCCAGAGGGAAGAGGTCTGGCCTCTGCGTTGGGTATATTATGCTCTCCCTCAAGGCCCTCTTCGCATCCTCAAGCCCTATAACCTCATCCCACTTCACGTTCGGCTTATCCTTCAACACTAGATCATCAAAATCAGCCTTGAGTATCTCAACGTTGGTATCAGCATTGCTACCAAACCCATTGCCATTAGCACTCCTCTCACCAGCACCCTCGTGTCTAACCCTGTTGATGCCTGTGCCCTGCTGCTCCGTACCCTTGCCGCCATCACCTCTATCCTCATGCATCACGCTCTGCATACCATCCAGCCCTCTAGACTCCTGGAGTGCCTTTATCCTGTTCTGGTATGCTTTTGCCCTCTCAACGTATATCTTGTTCAACTTGTAATCGGGGTAGAGGTGCACCAGCTTCAAGAGTGCATCCACAGCCTTCTGATAGTGCAGTATGGCATGTGGCTTCGCCCCTTGTGAGTCCAGCTTGATAGCCTCTGCAGCATGCTTACTTGCAATATTCTCCAACTCTTGGGGTGCCAGAGTCAATTAACTCTCACCTGCACTAGAGATAAGGATTTACCTATACCATAGTGTAAAATATAGTAGCAAAATGACTCAATTAATGTTGACAAATGACTGTATAGTGTGCATGATCGCATACTGATTAGATGCTGCTGATCTGATACTGATCTCATACTGATCTGATACTGATCTCATACTGATCTGGTGCGCCCACTACGGAGCATGATTGTGCATATGCTCATCTATCCTTGGCAGTTCCATCCTCTCGTTGTATCCTAACTCCACCTTCGACTCTATGAACGATGTGCCTATACTCTGCATCATGCTCTGCATGCTCTGCTCAATCCTCTTTATATCAGATCTTATAGAGTTGAGTATACTCATAGCCCTCCCAAGTAGCATGAGCAGCTCTTGCATGTAGATGAGTGCATCGATGCGAATGGTTATGCTCTGCAATACCAACTGTGTAGTCTTCATCAGTGTAAGTAGTGCTGTTATATCATCAACACCCTCGTCAGTTATCGAATTGTCGGGTGTAGTGCTGCCATCATGCCTACTTACATAGCCAATAGTTCGCAGTTCCAGATCTCTCTGCATCTTATTGTAAAGTGAGTTTATCGCCTTGAGTTCTGTCTCAAGGTGGGATACTGCAGATAACACCCTATCCCTTGCATCATGCATGTTACGATTGAGTATCATGATGAGTTACCCCCACTGGAATATGATAAAAAAGGGTACGATGGTATGCCATCTCTACTACACCTCCCTTCTCCCCTGCATCCATCGATCCTAACTCGCTATCTTGCTCTCCTCACTCATGCTAGGTAGGTCTGGGAACTTCTCCTTCATCCTGCTCTCAACCACACTCGCTGCCTCCTCAAGTATCTTCGTTGCCTCCTCATTAGCATACTCGAAGTTTATGTTGTAGCCTCCAACCTGCCCTGCATCCATCAGTATACCTCCCAGCAGCTCCGATATCTCGCCCATCTCGTTATCCACCTCAGGCATCATGCTCGCTAGACCAGATCTTACATTCTTCACTACAGCCATCGCTGGACTCAATGTCACTACTACATCCCCAAGTTCAGTTATAGTGCTCAACCTGAGCTGTATCTGCTCCAGTGCCAACTTCGCCTGGTTCACCATCTTGCTCAACTTCCTTATCTGAGCCAGCTCGTTGGAGAGCACTGCTGAGTACTGTGTATCATGCTGCTGTATGGATTGCACTATCCTCTTGAAGAGTGATTGGTCCTTCTCCCTCAGCTTCTGCGCTATCGTGTCAAGTTTCATTATCTGCATCTGGAGCTTCCTCTGTGCATGCTCTATCCTCGGCTTGAGTGGACCTGTCGGCTTCACTACACCCTGTAACCTCTCACCCATACTGGGCTCGTTTGGCTTACTCCATCTCGATGCAAATGCCATATCCATTCACCAATGGTGATGCTATGGTTATGACTAATATGGAAGTGTGGCGATTATTTGATCAACTCCACAAATAATATTTACCAGTAGATGGTAGGCTAGCCTGATTGGCATGGGTAGCACGATGGCAGAGCGATTGGTACACAGGAGGGCTGTAAAGCTGCATGTATTCGTGCCGAGCAACAGGAGGATCTGGACGGTTGTAGGCAACAGATACGAGTACTGGGTTAACCCTCCAGACTACTGCACGTGCAAGGACTACTACTTCAGGGTGAGGAGGATTATGCTTGAGCAGGGAGGAGGGGATGCTATGGATGCTAGATGCTACCACCTGAGGGCAGTCGAGATGGCAGAGGGTTCAGGTATGGTGGATACGGTGTACTTTGATGATGATGAGTACGAGTGCTTCATCACAGGGCTTGTGGGTATGATATATGCAGGGACCATCGGGGGTAGTTAGACTTTTATCATACAGTGTAGTCGCTATGCTATGAGCGATGCAAGCGTGTTGAGCATAGGCACTCCTGCTCCAGACTTCACCGCAGACTCCACCATGGGGAGGATCAGGTTGAGTGATTACAGGGGCAAGAAGAGCATAGTACTCTACTTCTACGTCAAGGATATGACTCCAGGATGCACTACCCAGTCCATAGGCCTCAAGGATGGTATAGAGAGGATAAGGATGCTGGGGGCTGAGGTGATAGGTGTAAGTACAGATGATGTAGAGTCTCACAGGAGGTTCGCCTCTAGGTATGGGCTGAACTTCCCGCTCGTTGCTGACCTGGATGGCAGTATAAGCAGGGCTTACGGTGTATTCAATGAGGAGAGGAGGAGGGCAAGGAGGGTTACGTTCGTAATAGACAGGGATGGTGTGATCAGGCATGTGATGAGCAGGGTGGATGTGGAGACCCATGCAGATGATGTTATGGACGTGCTGAAGAAGATACGATGAGCAATAGTATGCATGTATATATGTGATGTGATGTTGCATGGATGTACTCGTCATAGGCTCTGGGGCAAGGGAGCATGCGATAGGCTGGAAGGTAGCAGGGAGCAGCAGGGTCGGTAAGGTGATCTTCGCCCCTGGCAATGGGGGTACACGTCTCGCTGGTTATGAGAACATCGATCTGCGCATCAACGAGTACGATAAACTGCTCAGGTTTGCCATGGAGCATGACTGCCTAACCATAGTTGGACCAGAGGAGCCACTCGCAAACGGTATAGTGGATCTATTCTCTAGCAACGGTCTAAGGATACTCGGACCAACCAAGACTGCATCGAGGTTAGAGAGTAGCAAGGTATGGGCAAAGGAGTTCATGAGTAGGCATGGCATACCAACAGCAGCATTCAAGTCATTCGATGACCCAGAGGCTGCCAAGGATTACATAGCAGGGATCAAGGGTGATGGGGTTGTGGTGAAGGCAGATGGGCTTGCAGCTGGCAAGGGTGTGGCAGTGTGTAGTAGCAAGGAGGAGGCATACAGCGCTGTGGACAGGATCATGAGGGCCAGGGTATTCGGTGATGCTGGCAATAGGATAGTGGTGGAGGAGAGGCTCTACGGAGAGGAGGTATCGTTCATATGCATGAGCGATGGTAGGCATATCATCCCACTGGCTACGAGCCAGGATCACAAGAGGGCCTATGATAACGATGAGGGTCCAAACACAGGTGGCATGGGTGCATACTCCCCCAACCCGTTAATAGATGAAGGGAGGCAGGAGTGGATCATGCGCAACGTAATGCAGAAGGCGATAGATGGGTTGAGGCAGGAGAAGGTTGAGTTCAAGGGATTCCTCTACGCTGGGCTCATGCTTGTCGATGGCAGTGCGTATGTTCTGGAGTTCAATGTAAGGCTAGGTGATCCAGAGACCCAAGTGATACTACCGAGGATGAGGTCTGATCTAGTGGAGTATGTTGAGCGCTGCATAGATGGTACACTTGATCAGGCTGAAGATATAGTATGGGATGAGAGGGTTGCAGTATGTGTTGTTCTCGCATCCAAGGGCTACCCCAATGCATACGAGAGGGGCAAGGGCATATCTGGGCTTGCCAATCTGCAGGGGATGGATGACCTACTTGTATTCCATGCTGGTACAAGGGTTACCGATGATGGTAGGATAGTTACAGATGGAGGAAGGGTACTCAGCATCGTAGCCTTGGGTAGCGATATGGGTGATGCTATAGCAAGGGCATACTCTGCCGTCAACAACGTCTACTGGGATGGCATGCACTACAGAAGGGATATAGGGAGGAGAGCATTAAGGTATCTACTGAATGGGTGAACCTCTCTTGCTAAGCATAGGGGGGAGTGAGTGGGTGATCATAGTACTGCTATTCCTCATACTCATAGTTGGAAGCAAGCACCTACCAAGTCTAGGGAGGAGCATAGGTAGGGCTGTTGGGGAGTACGAGAGGGCAAGGGCAGGTATAAGGAGGGAACTCGAGAGGATAGATACCAGTTCTAATGCGGGCATAGGAGGTATAAGCATGCCCATAAAGGGTCCAGTGGAGAGTGAGAGGGAGAAGTTGGAGATTGTAGCTAGGACACTGGGCGTAGATCCTAAAGGCATGAGTGATGATGAGTTGAGGAGGATTGTGCATGAGAGGTTAGGTAGTATCAGGTAGAGAGTATGCTTAGCAGTATGTATCGCTATATGATGACGATGTTGATCGACCCGCTATACCTGTACAGATGGCTTGGCTTGCACCCCATACAATATCATCGCTTCATCTATACATGCGCTCTAATAATCCTGTCTCGAGGAATGGTTTATCCATACAGCATGATCTCTATCTAGCATGTATCGACCCTCCGCATATGAGTATATGCTACACTTGTACCCTCTCATGTTAGAAGAGAGGTAATATTCACTGCACATGCTAGACGAGGATAATAGTTAGAATGGTAATCATATAGCGGCTATTGATGACGCAGTCATAGACCTCATTATCATGATGTGATGACCATACTAACTGCATATGGAATAAACATCCATTAATAGACGTTACTAGGAAGAAACTACAATTAGTATATGAAGTATCATATAGCATCTTAAATACTCCATATTCCGTGTATATTCATTCCATTATCTATACTAGATTATCGAAGCTTTATTTTATAAATTTAGCGATATATTTATATATTCTCCTCTCATAAGGTTGGATCGATGATAGAATCTACCAATAACCTTAATATATTAAGGACATTAACTAGATTACGGAAGATTGCCCTAAGACAGGGAGTATGGAATAAGGCGTTAAGCCTACATGAAAGAATGTTAGTTGCGCTATCAAGCAAATATATCAGAGCTGTTAGAAGTACAATATTAGCAATAGTGCTAGCTAGAATAGTTATGAAACTGAAGATTGCCTTGAATGACCTTATAGTGGTAGAACAACGAGGATTTGCAAGGGCATATACATGGATTAAAGGAGCAATAAACGTATGTAGGGATATGTTTCACCAATGCATGACTATTACAACTATAGAGGTGCCTTTAATAAATAAGAATATAATCGAATGGTTTACCCTGTTCGAAGCGAGTATGATAAGTAAAAACCCTTAATAAGATATTAATTCATGTGATAAGACATAGTTGGTGTCGTATAAGTTTAATACCAATAATAGGTTAAGAATTGGCTTTTTATACACTTATGCTACTTATAGCCACGAACATATCATGTATCTTCATATATCTTAAAATCAACACTAGAAATGGTTATAATTTGATAACAATTACTTTATATAGATCCAGATAGGTGATATTTACTGATGTTTGAGGAGAGGATATATGTCAGTAATATACAGAGACCTAGCGAGAAGATTATGTGCGAAGTATTGATCGTTATACCTGCACTCAATGAAGCCATGAGTATAGGCAGTGTCATAGATGCCATCAACAATGCCCTGGCAGGAATCGATCACAGGATACTGGTTGTTGACGGTAATTCTACTGACGGTACAGATCACATTGCGGCAAGCAAAGGGGCAATTGTAATTTACCAAGAAGGAAAAGGATATGGTAATGCTCTTATGACAGGTTTTGTATATGGCAAGACAAATACTACGGCTGAAATATTGGTAATGCTTGATGCTGATCTAACATACGATCCAAACGATTTACTTAGGTTGTTAGATCCTGTATTCAAAGGGGAGGCCGATATGGTAATAGGGAATAGATTTGCTGGCATGCAGAAAGGGGCGATGACCACGATCAATAAATTTGGAAATCGTATAATATCTTGGCTAGTCAGAATACTCCTTGGGGTAGATGTTCACGATACTCAATGCGGGATGCGAGTCTTCTCTACACATCTTGTGGATGTTTTACGTTGTAAAAACGATGGGATGGCATTCGCCACAGAGATGCTTGTCTATACGAAGAATGCGGGAGCAAGAATAATGGAAGTATCGATCAGGTATATGCCACGGGTTGGAAAGTCAAAACTTAATCCACTGAAGGACGGTGCAAAGATACTGGGGACTATTGTAAAACTAATATTCGATAGCTATAGATGAGGTGCTAGTGGAAATCAATTACCGTATGGAAGCAAGAAGCATCGATCATATATAATATTATTATAGGATATCCTCTGCTATTAACCAAAGAATGGCATATTAATAATGAGAGAACCGAGATATGAGATTTATGGCTTACAATAACATTTATTAAGATGGATACAGGGGAAATTGTATGATACAGATTAAAGTACAGTGGTCGGTACCTGATATAGGTAAGGATGAAGAGAATGCTGTATCAGAGGTAATAAAGAGTAAATGGCTTGGTATGGGCCCAAGAACGAAAGAGTTTGAGGGCAACATATGCTCATTTACTGGAGCCAAACATTGTATAGTAGTCAATAATGGTACCTCTGCATTGATTACTGCATTATTGGCAAATAATATTGGACCTGGTGATGAGGTACTTGTACCAACGTATACGTTCATTGCTACTGTAAATAGTGTGCTTGCGATCGGTGCCAAACCTATATTAATTGATTGTGATCCAAGGACATTTAATATATCACCAGATACTATTACAAGCGTCCTTCATAAGCATCCACATGCTAAGGCTCTAATATTTGTAGATGTTGCAGGAATGCCTGCGGATATAGATGCCATCCGTGAAATAGCCATAAAACATAATCTCGTCTTGATAGAAGATGCCGCTGAGGCATTTGGAGCTCTCTACAAAAATAAGATGGTTGGATCGTTCGATCATACGACGATCTTTAGCTTTCATATAGCTAAGCAGATGACGATGGTTGAGGGTGGGGCTATTGTTGCAGGAGACAGTGAGGTAGCAGAGAGATGCAGATTGATAAGAAGTCATGGTGAGGGGAAAGAAAAGTATATACATATTGATATTGGCCTTAATTTTAGACCCACTGATATCCAGTCGGCAATAGGAATCGCTCAGCTCAAGAAGGTTCTTAAGTATATCGCATTGAGGGAGAAGATCGCAAAGATATACATGGCAGAGTTAAACAACCTCCTTGCATTTCAATATATACCCGAGTATGTCACTAGACATCCTTGGATGCTATTCATGTCTCTAGCAAAGAATAGATCCGAACGTGATGCATTAAACAGATTCCTAAACGAGAGAGGAATAGAGACACGCATTCCTTGGCCTCCTGCACATATACAACCCTACCATAAAAGAAAATTAGGGAATATAAGTTGCCCAAATGCCAACGCTGTATATGAGCGTATTCTAGCACTACCCATTGGTAATGCTATATCGGAATCACAGGCGTTTCAGGTAGTGGATACTGTGAAGGCATTCTATAAAACGGTACTACAATGAACTATGAATTACATAAGCAATAGTCTGGTGCTTGTCACTGGTGCTATGGGATTTCTTGGTTCACATCTATGTAAGCGACTTTCTGCTATGAACTGTGATGTAGTTGGAGTAGACAATTTATCATTCTCTAAACTATCGGTAGATAAACATAATAACGTGATGAATAAGATTCTGTTCAAAGAGTTGGATATTACTAGAGCAGATCATGTAGAAACTTTATTTAGAGACCATAAATTTGATATTGTGTTTCATCTTGCTGCGGTTGCCAACCCTCGAATATGTAAGGAGAATTTTGATTTAGCATTTAATGTGAATGTGATGGGAACAAAGAATATACTCAGCAATTCGAAGAATTGTGATAAAATAGTTTTCATATCGAGTGCCGCAGTGTATGGAGAACCTCTCACTATACCTATAGCAGAAGATCATCCTTTAAACGGTACAGATCCATATGCCATTACTAAAATCATTGGAGAAAAACTCTGCCTTAACTTCGTAAAGAACTATGGGTACAGAGTGGTAATAGTAAGGAACTTCAATACGTTCGGTATAGGCCAGAGCGGTGATTATATAATCCCAACATTAATTCGTCAAGCGTTGGTGCATAAAGTCATCGAAATATGGAATTCCAAACCTATAAGGGATATGATGTACGTTGATGACACTATAGATGCTCTACTAACCATAACCAGTACTAACAATACAGATTTTGATGTATATAATATCGGTAGTGGGAGAGGAATTCAGATCGGTAAGCTTGCTGATATTATAAAACAAAATATAGGAAACGGGATAAATGTAATAGATCTTCAAAAACCTGTATTAGGAAGTCCTAAATTGATTGCAGATAATACTAAATTAAAGAGTCTGGGTTGGAAGGAAAGCGTTGGTTTCGAGGAAGGAATTCGTAGAACCATAGAATGGTTCCGAACACTAATATGACACAAGACAATACAAAGCACCCTACAATCATTACCGTTACTCCACTCCCTCCACATATAACGGGAGGAATTGAAGAATATGCATATTCAGTAGTTAATGGAATGAGAAAGGAAGGATTGAATGTGATTGTAGTAACGTCAAGATTCAACGAGGATGATGCTACAGCATATCCTGAAGAAGCAGGTTATATCTATGTCCCTAGTAGAATACTATTCCAACGACCAATCTTAAGAAATCCTTTAGCGCTTATAAAGGTGGCACAAGCTATACGGCGTTCAGATTTAATACATATACATATGCCATATCCGTTGGTAGAGGCATTTAGTGCATTCATAGCAAAGATCTATCGCAAGAGAATACTCGTCACTTATCATATGGACGCAAAGATCGACGTAGAATCTGAAAATACCAGAGAACCTCTAATCCATTCTATAATCCAAAAATTATATGTATTACTATCGGCTCGATGGCCTCTATCTTATTGCGATGTTATATGCTCAAATACTAGAGCATATGCAGAGAGTTCGCCTCTGCTTAGAAGATATCTTAGTAAGGTCAGAGTAGTCTATCAAGGAATCAGGAGAGATCTTTATGGTTTTCTGGACAGAAATGCCGTTGAGAATATACGAAGGAAATATCTTGGACAACGCTACTCCTATCTAGTCACCTTCGTAGGTCGGCTAGTTCCATACAAAGGACTAAAATATCTAATTGAGGCCATAAATATAATCAATAAGAGTATAACCAATAACGATAAGAGTATACTATTCGTTATAGGCGGAAGTGGCCCACAGAAAGACTATCTGATTAACCTAGTAAAGGAGTACAATCTTACAAATGTTCTTTTTATAGGATTCGTAGACGACAAGGATCTATTTAATCTCTTTGCAGCGTCGGACCTCGTTGTATCACCATCGATATCAGAGCTTGAATCAGTACCGATAACATTACTATCAGCACTAGCAGTAGGAACCCCTGTAATAGGAACCTCTATAGGAGGTACGGCAGAGACAGTTCCTAATGATGGCGTGCGTGGTCTTATTATCCCACCAAAGGATTCTGTTGCACTCGCCGATGCTATATGGAGAATGTTAAACTCAAAGGATCAAGCGAAGTATAAAGTGACCCCATTGGTGAGATTCTGGGATGACGTTGCAAAAGATTATATAAAAATACTATATGCCATGTTAGGTCTTCCCTTGCCTAGCGAGAGTCTGTATAACAATACAAGAATGCATAATGATAGATCCGAAGTAATAAATAGAACACGTAAGTATGACATTATATGAGTGAGCAAAAATCATCTATTACTGTTAGGAGAGCTAGAGTAGGTGATATTGAAGAGCTTTGTGATGTTTATCTGGAACTATCGCCTCCAATTAGAAGATTATTCCATCCTTTTCCATTTGAGAGAAGTAAACTCAGACTCATATTTCTAGTAATGATACTCAGTGATAAATTGATAAGATTGGTAAAACATATTTTACCAAAGCTTGGTTTCTCTCTAATAGTTGCATACGATGAAGATGAGTCAAGAATAGTTGGATTCATTTACATCCATATTATTGGTAAAGAAAATGATAAATTAATAGCGAATCTGGGTATCACAGTAAGAGAGGGTGTAAGATCCAAAGGTATTGGAACGAAGATGGAACAGGCTATGATTGACCGTGCTAGGCAGATAGGCATAGGCATAATACGTTTCTCTGTGATCGAGGATAATACCAACGTTCTAGGCTTACACAAGAAGTTCGGATTTACAATCAAAGGTTATACAAAAGACGATTACTGGGATGGAAAGTTTGAGAAGAACCTACTGTTAGAACTAGAACTAGAGTAAATATATCTAGAAATAAATTAATACTGTCAAGGCGATCTTGGATGATGGAAGAAGCGATGGAAAGACAGTTACCAATATACCTAGGTTATGCTATATATATTGTAACTAGTCTTCTTATATCCCTACCAATAATATATGGTGTCTGGAGAATAGTCTACTCTGAAGGTTTCCCTGCAGGGGGGGATCCAGCAGATCATGTTATATATACTCTGCACATACTAAAGACAGGAGAATTCTTGATACCGTACTCGCATTTTCCATTTATAGGTTCTTCTGAAATATTGGGAATTGGTTACTATCCTTCTCTATTCCATGCTATCATAGCCGTGCTTACTGTCATCACCACATTTGGTTCTACTTCGTTCATTTCTGTAGTAAGTACTATGCAGGCGTTCATGCTTATACAGTATACCATTGGTATTAGTGGCTATGCCTTACTAATTAAGAAGGTGATTGATAGTACGATAACCCGAGGTATACCTCAGGATCATGTACCAGCTCGTACAATCACGTATTATAGTCTTCTGATACTTGCATCTGGATTATTCATATACTCTACCTCTCCGATCATCAAGACATTCAGAGATGGAGGATATGGCGAGATATTCTCGATGTGGTGTATTCTTCCATTTTATCTCTATTTTCTGATACAGAAAAGGTGGTATATCGCTCCAACATTGTTAGCAGTTATTGCATCAACACATAATCTGTCATTTGTTATGGCAATGGCTGCTACGGTATCATTCTTCTTACTGCTATTAGTAAGGCGGGACTTTACAGCCTTAAGAAAGACAAAGGATTTCGCAGTCATATTTCTCATACTATTTATACCTGCGCTGATATTATTTTATGCTCCTACCATCATAGTAGCGTTGAATGCAGGCACTGGTAAAGCCCCCTCTATACCACAGGATTATGTAATCGAAACCATTACACCAAATTTATATTATGCTGGTATTATAAGTGGTATAGTAATTCTACTCATGGGCTATAGGCAATTAGGGTGGCTATATGGCTGGTCTATACTATACTTTCCTATCTTCCACTCCCCTGTATTTGCAGAAAGATTTGCAAGGGAGTTAAGTATCCCTTTTGGTCTTATGGTAGGAATCGCAGCTTCTCTTATTATCTATAAACTTCTCACTTCTCGTTCATATAATATAACCAGTCTATCAGCAGATAACCCTCCTAGACCATATAAGAGAATTAACGAATTTATGAGTAAGAAGCAGTCTATTGTTATCATATCATTGGTCGCGATCTTGCTCTTCATATCATATACATACTTCTCAGACAGATTCGAGTTATATAGCAATCCACTCATTCTAAACTATTACAGCAAAGCAACCATAGAATTGAATACATACTTGGCCAATCTTAATGTATCTGCAGTTGATGGAACAAACGCAGATAATGGTAATAATAGACCGACTATTGTGCTATTTGGCGTAAACTCTTGGCTGGATCCCATTGTCTATCCCAAGATGTATGTATTGGAAGTGTTACCACCACAAGATGAACAAACATTATCAGTGGTAGATCGAAATATTAATAGAAGACTCAACGCTATATTAGAGGATCCTAATTCTAAAGAGGCGCTAGATACTATTAAACGATACAATATTCGTTATGTCGTTATATCAGATATCTTACCAGGAAGATGGTATCCAGACTCATATATTAACTGGGACCCAGTACTGGATAGCTTTGAAATGGATTTACTGGTTCCCTATGCTAGGTTAGAAAAGATAACAGTGGAAGATGGTACACGTTTCAGAGTCTATTTTATAGATCATTCGAAGATTCCAAATTGACAGGCATGAAGGATTTTGCTCAATGCAGTAAATAAGACTATATGACCATTAACACGTTCCTATGATTAACATTATAACTGAGTTCGTTATAGCGATAATGTGTGCAGGTACTACGTATATTCGAGTAGATATGATATCAGTATATATTAGGTAATACTTGGTAGGGATATAATATGGATATTACATTCTTCCACCATACACTAAGGCTTGGTAGTGGTATAGATACGGTAATCTTTGAATTAGCCAACAGACTTGCCAGAAATAATAATGTAACAGTGCTATGTTTTAAGACAACTTATAAGGAGGAAGAGTGTAATTTCCGACTCCAAGAAATACGATCCCCGTTCGCAGATACACCTACAAAGATGATGGTCATGGCACCGTTCATATTTGATAGATTTGGAGAGTTACGATCGTATATCAAGAGAGCTGATGTAATAAACACACATCACTATCCTGCAAACTATATAGTACGAAACTTCAGTGGTCCTCTAAATGTGGTAACGGAGTGGAGTGGGGTAACGACAACGATGTTCTCATCATTCAGGGAAAAGCTATATGTAAAATGGGCAGGATATGCTAATAGAGTTGCTGCAAAGAGAGCGGATGTAGTCTTGGCACCATGTGAATTTGTGAGGAAGTGGATTTATGATAATTACGGTTTAGATGCAGTTACAATGTTCCTAGATGGTATTAACTTTCAAAGATTTGATAGGAGACACGTTAACGCCGATAGATTCTATAGTATGTATCCCCCTCTAGAGAAAAAGAAGATCGTCCTCTTTGTGGGAAGGATAACAGAATCAAAGAACATTCATACGTTAATTGAAACCTTTGCCTTGGTAAAACGGCGAATGACAGATGTAGCACTAGTACTCGTCGGTGATTACCAGAGCTATATTCACTACTATAACAGATTAAAATCTATCATAAGATCAAGAAGGCTGGATGATAGTGTTATTTTCAGTGGGATTGTATCATGGACTGACCTTCCGTCATTCTTTGCTGCATCTACAATATATGCAACATGCTCTTTATGGGAAGGTTTCCTTAGAGCAGAAGCTTATGCATTCGGGAAACCAATTGTATGTTTTAATACAGGAGCCAATTCAGAAACAGTGAAAGATGGATATACAGGGTTCGTGGTTGAAAATAATGATGCAAATGCGTTTGCAGAAAGGATGTATCAACTACTTGTTGATGATAACCTTGCAAAGCAAATGGGAGAGAATGGATATGCTTGGGCACGAGAAAACTTAGACTTTGATTCAATAGTCAGGAGGTTTCAACAATTCTGTGAACAACGGCTTACGCAAAGAGGAATGCCGTATCCTAATGCCAATACATAAGCTGTGAATATATATGCCAGACTAGTGCTTCCATTAATATCATCCTATATATCAACTTCTGACAGGCTATTGTGTTATTGCGTCTAAAGATATAACTGGTAAAAGGGTATACGGAATGTGCAGGGTACTATTCACTGTTGCAGAGTGACAGGTAGTGTTATAATTTATCCTGAATCTAGAATTACCCGTATAGCACTACAGTGTAATCCCATGAGTATTCTTAAGTATAGAAAGATTGATAGAAACATTCGGAGTTCAACACAATGGGTAATGTATAATTAATCAACATTAATATAAGTAGGAAGAAGTATGAGTACGATGGGACTAAATATATTCAGACTTATAAGACTTTTATTCTCTAAAGAAGTCAAGGAACCATTCTACATAGCATTAGGTAACCTGTCCTCTTCTATACTGGCAGCAGTATTCTGGCTTGTAATGGCATCTATAATAGAGCCTAGGGTATACGGAGAGGTAAACTACTATATAGCTATAGCATCTTTAGCAGCCGCCTTGTCACTCTTGGCTTTAGACACGACTAGCACATCGCTTATAGCAAAAGGGAAGAAGCATTTCTTCCGAGAAGCATTGCTGTTAGAATCGTTGTTAAGTATAACAGCAGCAGTGACCATATCATTGATATTTTCAAATGCTATAATAGCATTTATAGTGATAGGAACTAACCTATTAGCTATGATGTTAGCATATATGCTAGGTATAAAGATGTATAATACTTATCCTATAATAGCAATATCGAACAGAGCAATCCAAGCTATACTATCTATAATACTGTATTTTGTCATGGGATCAGATGGGATACTAGTAGGTTTTGCTATCTCCTCTTTAGTGTTAGGTTCTATATTATTATCTAAGTTTAGATTAAATGGTGATGACAACAATGATCAGAAGAAGATCACTCAAGTAATCAAACTAAATAATATAAAAGCGAAGAAAAAGTTTATACTTTCTACATATACACTCCATCTAGCGGGAGCAAAGTTGTTATTTATAGATAAGATTGTAATAGCACCCATGTTTGGATTCGAAGTACTAGGATTATACCAGCTTGGATTCCAGCTACTTATGTTCCTTGCAGTTATACCAAGTAGTCTCTTACAGTATTTAGTACCAGAGGAGTCAAGTAACACTGAAAGGAGGATAGTAAAGTGGTTGGGCCTCATGCTTTGTGTGATCGTAGCACTTGTATTCTATCTAACCTCTCCCTTCTTGATAAACATCTTCTTCCCCAAATATGTTGATGCTATAGATAACGCAAAGATTATGAGTCTCGGCGTGATACCAATGACAATTAATTCAATAATAGTATCATCTCTTATAGCGAGAGAAAAGAGTAGTGTGGTATTATTAGGCTCTCTGGTGTATATATGTTCGCTCATACCATTGTTCATATTACTGGGAAATATCATAGGACTAATAGGGTTAGGATTATCAGTCGTACTAGCACTATCATTACAAACCATTACATTGATTCTATCTACCAGATATATAATTAAGCCTTCATAATACAAATACAGGTTTGGCTCATCACCTATCGAGCGTATATCTATCTATATCTAGCATTATTGACGTATGTTATGAATATATAAGCAGGTTCTTTAAATGTACAGGCCTTCGTATATAACTAGCGGGAAGTGTTCTTTCTATCCATAATGCATAGTACTATCTACTATATATTGCTTATACAGATACTAGATAACTATATGCTTAATCGCCATGCTATCTTGCTATCTGCATATACAATCATACCATGCAGTTTGAGAAATTACTGCATATATAGCATCAAGTAGTTACTGTACATCCGTGTGGATACATGCTAGGAATTATTGATAACAAGTATCTTGTTACCAACCTTAATACTACCGAGATATATACATGAACCTAAATAGGATTTTAGATAGACAGTTACGGATAGCAATAGAATCCTGTTATAAATGAACCGTTATATATGATTCACTGGTTGATTCTCACCCAACGAATAATCTGACACATCTAAAATCTAAATACGAGGTTGGACAGTGCCCTTAGAGTATAATTCACCATCACAAGTAAGAATAGCATACTAACAAGTAATAATAGCATTGATCTGTCTCCTCTACGCTTGATAAGTGTCTTATCATAATCCTGATGTATATATGATGCAAGTAACATACTTATACCAGCAGCGCCTGCTATATGTAATGGTAAATTATAGAATATCCTCGTCTGTATTACGTAATCACCAAATATTACAGCAAATGAACCTATATATATCATAGATAAGATAAGTCTGTCTTCAACAGTCTTGATATTAGCTCTGATAATCCAGATGAGTGTTAATAGCAGTAATGGTACATTGGTAAAGTAACCGCCAACATATGTTGTAAAGGTGTATTTTAGGTTGTTCCATCTAGCTAGGAACTGTTCATAACCGACGCCTTTATCTGCTAATATAACGTTGGTTTCAACTCCACTAAATACATTCAACACCTCTGCCCTGGCAATATCTATGAATACACTGGCAGCAACTATTAATAATATGAATATATATCGTTTTAGATCGATGCCAACATCTTGCTCTTTCTTACCCACTAATTTATACACGATTAGAGTAACTAGAGTGAATAATAGAAGTCCAGCGATGAGATAGGTCCATGTATAAACATGTAGTAACATTACGACTTCTAAGCACAAGAACATGTATAGGAGGTGTAATATTCTACCTGTTCGTATATACATCAAAAGAAGTGTTAATGTTGCATACATTACAATAAGGGCCAACCAATTAGCAAAGAACCCAGCATATATGCCGACGATGAAATGATACGAGAATATTGTGAGTAGCGATGCCATAGCTGCAATAAACTTATTCGTGTAGAGAGTAATGGTGAATCTGTAGACGACATATGTTAATAATGGAGCAAGTACTAATGGCATGAATCTTAGAGCCACCGATAACTCAATGTTACCAAATACGTTAATCATATTATATATTGCAAGCATGAATAGAAGACTTAGTGGTCTGTCTCCATTGCTTATAGTGAATGCCTTTGATATGTTAATACCACTATTATCAACAGTCATCTCGTTAATACCTTGTATATAGTATATAACATCAACACTGATATTCTCCATCGCTGGATTAATCGTAGGTAAATAAGGATAATACGCAAACAGTATAGATAATATCAATGCCGCTATAAATATATGCTGTGAATTATTTAATAGAAATGAGAGAGGTGAATAAAACGAGAAATTATACAACGATCTATCATCCTTAGTAAGCCTAGTATTGTAAATAGGATTTATGCTGATCTCTGAATTATGTCTAGTTATCCTTCTCCTTATATAACCAATGAGACTAGAATATGCGCTTATCAATATAGGAATCGCGGGTTTATAAAGATAAGCAAAGAGTATCAGCAGTGCTAGAATAGGAGATATAGAGCCCATAATATAGAATACTGCGGTTTCAGTTCTAGCAAATGCCCAGTGATAACCTTCATATACATTTCCATTGAGAATTGTATACGATAGCCAAGTTAGCATAACTATGAATTCAAATACTACAAGTATAGTAAGTATGGATGAGAGTAACTTTAGTACGTCTATCTTCGTTTTACAGGGTAACACAACCATTGCGGTAAATATGAATGATGGCAATGTTGCTAGAGCAACTATATTTAGTATAAATCCTTCCCCTATAAATAATGCAAATAATACTAATGTAATTGAGATAATGGAATAAACGCTTCCTATCTTAACATCCATTATTAAATAAATAAATATAGATATAACAATAGGAAAGAGAGTATCATACTGTTCAGAGGCCATATATTCAAAGACAAGAGGATATGTAACTCGATATACCGTGGTGTAAAATCTGAGATCGAAGAGAGAGAGTAGATATACCGTATATATTATTATCAGCGATGCGAGTACCATATTAAATACTCTAGTTTTATTAAAGCTGCTTATATGCACCTTAGATACTCCCCCGAGTATATATATTAAGCTTGCCTAAAATATGCCAGATAACCCATTATATGCTGCAATGTAAGGACATAACAACTCTTGAGATCTTTATGCGTGCATTCCATTAGGTTATTATAAGATCGTGCTTGCCTATGGTAACTTACCCATCTCGTAATCATCTTCCTCTACGTATATGGTCTAATACCGATACTGGCTTACATCCATATACGTGTATGTCTATTAATATATTCACCATTACCAAACCTTATGAATTAATATCTACTGTTATCATAATATTGTATTAGCCTCTTGTCTCATTTACTATACGTATTACATCTCGTACAGACAGTATACTTCTCGATATGCGTATTACAATTAAACAGCTATCTTCACACATGATAGATTATCCAATAACAAGACTTGTCTACATTGTACTGTTGTGATTGAATATCCTATTCTGGATTCTCCTACGCCTTATGGTAAGGAAGACAAGAGTAGAGACAGCGATAACAGTAACTGTCCCTACTACTTGAAGCCATAAACCTGTCCCTGAACTCTGACCCTGACCGGTGTCGCCATAGGAACCCTCAACTTTCTTGAATACTAATACTCGCTCAACACCGCTTACTCCAGAATCAATGACAAGCCTATACTTGCCCTCAAGATCGTCAGCACGGAACTGCCCTGCAACCATGTAGAACCCATTCTCACTGCTCCACTCCCTGCTCTCAACTCCATGATCGGTGATGTAGTATGATAGACCGTTAACATATCCTAACTTCACACTCTGACTGTACCATATCGAGCCATCTGGTGCGATCACCTTTATGCTCGCATCGCTACTGGAGCCGGATACAGACCCTCTGACCACCAGCCGATCACCTATCCTGTAGTACTGCTCGCTACCATCAGTATAGTAACCATCTATACCTACTATCATGAAGTCTATATCATCGCTCATCCCAACCCTCTCCCTCTGTGCATGAGCAGGTATAACCATACATAGCAATACCATAATTATGCCTAGGTATGGCAGTTTATCCATTAAGGGGATAATAATATGGATATAGATAACTCTTTCTCTAACCGATTACAAGGTTGTAACATTCACCTAGAAACTCAACCATACGAGATGGTGATTGGGTGATCCTGCTACACTCTGCTCTTTAACCCTGTAATACGGAGATGTTTATATACGTAATACCATGATCTGTACAATGGAGGTTATAAGCATAAGGATACCGAGGAGGCTGAAGGAGATGATGAGAGAGGTAGATATAGACTGGAGTGAGGAGATAAGGAGGTTCATAGAGGCCAAGGTCAAGGAGCATAGGAGGAGGGTCGTGGTGGAGGAGGTGGAGAACATGCTCGCTGGTGTGAAGGGTGCTGAGAGAGGTACCTCTGAGAGGTATGTGGGGGAGGATCGTGATAGTAATTGACGCTTCAGGCTAACAAAGTACATATTGAGGGAGGAGAGCAATGGAGAGGTTAGAGAGTATCTTCTAGATCAGCCATACTCCGTAACACTCGTGCTTGTAGAGACCTCAAATGCCATGTGGAAGCATCATGCACTTCATAAGACCATATCTAGGGAAGAGGCCTATCCCATGTTTAGAGCACTAAATATGCTAAGGATGATGTTCTTATCCTTGAACCAGTAGAGGATTACCTGAATACTGCTATAGATATATCAATCAATGAGAAGGTGACATTGTACGACTCGCTCTACATTGCACAGGCTAAGGAGAAGGGTTGCATGATACTGACCAACGATAAGAAGCAGTTGCAGGTAGCTGAAAGAGTAGGGGTTGAGGTCAGATATGTGAAGTGATGTTCAATACAACAACCGTTATCATAACCCATCCAGTAGTACGGAGGTGAAGCGTAGTTGTGTGATACTCATCTCATTACATCTTACAATCTGATGGTTATAGGTATTATACGAGGGTGATGGGATCATCGAGTGATCAGGTCGTCTGCCTTATCCTCTCCTCCATCGTATCATCAAGGTACATCTCTAGCATATCCACAACCAGCCCATCCTTGAATCTACCCTCAAGGACACCACGCCAACCATAACGTTCATCAATTGTGGTCTATCAATTACACACCAATGGCAATAATTCTTCCATGTGGCAATGGCGTCACAACCTTACAACATTCAGACCTTCCTTTACTGCAATCTCAGCCAAGAGAAGATCTCCAGTTATGAACTCTAGATCAGCTCCTCTATCTACATATCTAGCAGTGGATATCTTAACGCATCTGCCAGGTATACGTGATGCTTCTCTACAAGCTTCCAGCTCTCCTTTAATATGCTCATCCTGATCGGCAGTACGAGCATCATTCCAGTCCTACCCAGCCTCTTCACATCCAGCAGGAACATCCTCTTCGCAGTAGCGTACAACTCATCGCTCTGTATCCTACCTAGCCTCCTAGCCCTATCCAGCGCACCTATGACCTCACCTATATTCCA
>JANWZS010000007.1 GCA_025054855.1 Candidatus Nitrosocaldus sp.
TGCTACTAGCCTATAGGCATAATCCATGATGATGATGTTGTTGTTGGTAGTGATTGGCAGATATGTTGTACGCACTAAAGTAGACTGCAGGACTGGGCTATCGCCAGTTTTGAATGGCAGGCTACTGGTTATACCAGCAGGAATGCGTATTATATGATGAGGGAGAGTTGAGAGATTGATTGATGAGCAGCAGTATAGAGGAGCGAGGGGCATAGCCAGTATCACGTAGACCTGTACCTGCTGTACGGTGATATCCTCCTCAACTCCCTCACAACCCTCCTCATCACATCAAGTGCATACTCTATATCCTGCTCATCGTTCTGTATCCCTAGAGTAAGCCTCAATGAACCGTTGATCTCCTCCCTCTTCAGGCCCATTGCTCTCAGCACATGCGACTCCCTCTGCTTGAGTGTTGAGCATGCAGAGCCAGTGGATGCCTCTACACCATACTCATCAAGCTTCATTATGAGGTCCTCACCGTTAACCCCAAGGAATGATACATGCACGTTGTTTGGGAGCCTCATCTCAGCATGCCCGTTCAGTCTCGTGTATGGTATCTCAAGTATACCTGCCATGAGTCTGTCCCTCAACCGCTTAACCTTGCTCCCATACATCGAGATCAGCATGGGTACCAGTTCAGCGACCTTCCCAAACCCTACTATCGCTGGGACGTTCTGTGTACCAGATCTGAGCCCATACTCGTGTCCCCCTCCATGCATAACAGGCTCCAACCTAACATCCCTACTACTACTACTACTAATGCATAACGCTCCTATACCCTTGGGCCCGTAGACCTTGTGTGCAGATATAGTCAACATATCCACCTGCAGTGCTCTAGCATCTATGGGTACCTTGCCGAACGCCTGTGCAGCATCACTGTGCACCAATGCACCATGGTCATGTGCTATCACTGCAATCTCCCTGAGCCTCTGTATGGTACCAACCTCGTTGTTTGCAAGCATCACACTCACAAGCATGCTCTTCCCTTCTGCAGAGCGCAACTCCCCCTCAAGGCTCTCAGGCCTCACCATGCCATACGAATCCACTGGTAGGTATCTCACATCGAACCCATCCCTCTCTAGTGCCCTGCACGGTTCCAGCACTGACTCATGCTCCACACTGCTTGCGATCACCATGACATCATCCCTACTCTTACCATCTCTAAGCATAGCATATGCGAAGCCCTTGAGTGCGAGGTTGTTGGCCTCTGTTGCACCGGATGTGAATACTACTAATGCCCTGCTACTACCACTACTACCACTACTATAGCCACCATCCATCATCCCGACTGCCCTCTCTATCCTCTCCCTAGCCCTATCCACAGCAGCCCTGGCCTCCCTTCCTAAAGCATGGAGTGAGGATGGGTTGCCGTATCTGGAGTTCATGTACGGTAGCATCTCCTGCACTACCTCATCCAGCACGGGTGTGGTTGCTGCATTATCGAGGTAGACCCTCCTCTTCTCCATATACTGGCACCTTCCCATCTATCCTATCACATTCAGGCTACCGTGCCTGTAGCCTCTGGCATCTATGGCAACGTATCTGAAGCCTAGGGCCTTCAGCCTCTCATCGAGTGCATCCAACCTGCTGGGGTCGAAGAGCATCATGCGTTCATCCCTCCCAACCTCTATCCTTGCTGTACCATCTGCATGTAGCCTTACCCTCACCTGCCTCACATTGAATAACTCCCTGACCACCTTCTCTGCCTCCTCTATGGCCATGAGCCTCTCCCTAGTAACCTCTACACCATATGCTATCCTAGATGCAAGGCATGCATTAGAAGGCTTGTCGTGAACAGATAGCCCTGCCTCCCTTGCGATAGCCCTCACCTCCTCCTTGCCTATATTCAACTCTGCTAGGGGGCTCCTTATGCCATGCTCCCTCATAGCCACTATACCTGGTCTGTAATCGTTCAGGTCATCAGCGTTCGTACCATCGACTATCAGTTGTGCGCCCTCCCTCCTTGCCACGCCTATAAGATGCTCTGCAAGTTCGTTCCTGCAGTGGTAGCACCTCATCGTATCATTTGCAACGAACGATGGATTGCTCAACTCATCGTACTCTATAACCTCATGCCTTATCCCTATCTCCCTTGCTACCCTCTTTGCTGACTCGAGTTCTTCCCTGGCAAGTGTCCTGTAATCTGCTGTTACTGCTAGCGCTCCATCTGCCAACGCACGGAATGCAGCGTATGCAACGACAGCACTATCAACACCGCCAGAGAGGGCGACTATGGCCTTGGTCCTGGTGTGCACTGCACCATCTGCACCATCTATACATGCACTCCTGAACCACGATACTAGTTCAACCAATCTTGTGCATCTGCACGCACTCATCCACTGCTATCACCTATGAGTCTAGATGTGATACCCTTATTTATAATGGAGTGGGCTAGCCTGTACGGCATACCTAGTGCCCTTGCTATCATGGCAACATCATCATGTTCCGCCTTGATGTACACTACCCTCCCACCCCCATCCCTCACCACCTTCGCCCTCACATTGAACTCCCTCCCCTCTATGCTCATGGGTACGCTGATGATCTCCCTTGGGAGTACATACCTCATGCACTCCTGCACCCTCACACCCAACGTGCCAGACTCCTTGAAGATGATATCTAGTATAGTGCCCATGCTCTGGCTATCACATATCACCCTCAGTATGTAAGATGGTCTACCCTTCTTGCCTATAGCGCTTACAACGGATACATCCCTGGCACTGCTCTCCATAAGCCTCTCTACCATGTTGCCTATATGCTCACCCTCTACATCGTCTATGTTGGTTTCGAGGATGAGCACAGAGTCGGTTCCAAGCATACCGTGCATGCTGCCCAGCCTCCTCCTGCCCAGCACGACCTTGAGTACATTAGGTACGCTAGTAAACTCATGCATACCAGCACCGTAACCGACGTTTACACACTCGAATGCAGGATAGTTATCCACAGAACCCTCCGCAAGGCTAACGAGCATAGCTGCACCCGTTGGGGTTGTGAGTTCGTGCTCCACGGGCCCCCCTACGAGGGTGAACCTCCTGCCCTTGAATATCTCGAGTATAGCGCTGGCAGGGTTGCTCACCGTCCCGTGTGAGAATGTGAGGTATCCCCCACCTACTGCTACCCTGGTTGCGTATACATCGGCATCGAGTAGCCTGAGGTCCTGGAGAGCCAAGGCAGTACCCACTATATCCACTATGGTATCTGCACTGGAGATCTCGTGTAGATGTACATGCGAGCGATCCTCCCTGTGTATCCTGGCCTCAGCCCTGATTATCTCATCTATACTCTTCAATGCAAATGCCCTTGCCCTTCCATCCAATGCAAGGTGGTCACAGCACCTCACTATGGCATCGTGAACCTCGCTACCACTACGCTCATGCTCGCCATCACCGCTATAGGAGATATTCAGCATCATGGCCCTGAACCCAGATCTGCTGACCTCGCTGAATGAGATCTCCCTTATCCTCAACCACTCCACTACATCCTGGCATGAGTAGAGCGCATCGATTATCCTCTTGCCATCTGCCCCGAGGTCTACGAGGGATGCAAGGAGCATATCCCCTGATATACCTGTAGTCTGGCAGTCTATGATCAGCATCATCCTCTCCACAGTCATCATCTATGATGCAGATATGCAAAATATATATTAATGGTGCCTCAGGAAGATGCACAATGCTCACCATAGTAGGGTCTGGCAAGGTTGGGAGTTCCATAGCACTTCAGGCAGGGATGAGGGAGGTGGATAGCAGCATACTCCTCCTCGACATAGTCAAGGGCCTCCCACAGGGCGAGGCCATGGACATAAACCATACGCTGGCGGAGCAGGGCAAGGATACTCTTGTGAGGGGCTCCAACGACTATGCTGATATGAAGGGCTCAGATGTGGTCGTTATAGTGGCTGGGGTTGGGAGGAAGCCAGGGATGACCAGGATGGACCTACTCAACACAAATGCTGGAATAGTGAGGGATGTCGCAAGGAAGGTTGCAGAGTATGCAAGGGGCTCGATAGTTGTAACTGTGACCAACCCATTGGACCCCATGACCTACATAACCCTCAAGGCAACAAACTTCAAGGCCAACAGGGTCATGGGTATGGGTAACCTCCTCGATCTATCGAGGTTCAAATCCTTCATAGCCGAGGAGTTGAGGGTCTCTAGGCACTCCATACATGCTCTGGTGATAGGGGAGCATGGAGAGAATATGCTCCCACTGGTCAGGTACTCATCCATAGCAGGTATACCACTGACACAACTGATAACTGCGGAGAAGGCTAGGGAGCTCGTGGAGAGGACCAGGAGGGTTGCTGCGGAGGTTATAGCGCTCAAGGGCGCAACCATATATGCGCCAGCGAATGCAGTAGCTGAGATGCTCGATGCCATAACCAAAGATAGGAGGGATGTAATGCCCGTATGTGCATACCCAGATGGCAAGTACGGTGTGAGGGATGTATGCATAGGCGTCCCAGCCATAATAGGCAGGGATGGTGTGGAGGAGATAATAGAGGTGGAGTTGAGTGATGAGGAGAAGGTTGTGTTCGATAACGGTGTCAAGGCAGTAAGGGAGGCTGTAAGATCTGTAGAGATCTGAAACTGAGATATTCACAGACCGCTATTTATGCATGTTATAGATAATTGTAAGCAAAGGTTAAAAGTTAGTGTACCCGCTCCACTTATTGATATGAATGGTGATACCCTGAACGTGGCTGTGATGGTCAAGCTCGAGCCAGATCTATCGGAGGGGAACGTGAGTTACAACCCAGATGGCACTCTCAACAGATCGCAGACCAAGAACATACTCGGTCCTCACAGTGCCATAGCATGCAGGGCAGGTATGTATGCGAAGGTGTGCTACGATGCCTGGGTTGCCGTGTGCTCCATGGGCCCTCCCACAGCTGAGATCGCACTAAGGGATGCCATGGGCATATGCTGCGCAGATGAACTGCACCTCTACAGTGACAGGATATTCGCCGGTGCAGATACGCTAGCAACTGCGGAGACCATAAAGCACGGCATAATGAGGATGGGTAGGAGGATAGATCTAGTGTTCAGTGGGCACAGAGCAGTAGATGGGGAGACTGGGCAGACTGGGCCCCAGACCGCATGGAAGCTGGGGTTCAACTTCATAGGCAATGTTGTAGACTACAGCGTAGATGTGAGCAGGAGGATGGTGAGGGCTAGGAGGAGGGTCGACCTACCTGGGCTATACACGGTGCTGGAGGATGTGGAGTGCCCACTACCAGCACTCATAGCACTAGACCCAGGCTACAGGGATAACTACAGGAGGGTATCCGAGAGGCTCATGTATGCTAGGCTGGAGAAGGAGGCTAGGAGGAGGGTAGCAGATTACAAGAACCATCTGAAGGTATGGAGTGCCAAGGACCTTGGTGTAGATCTCAGGTACGTGGGGCTTGCTGGGTCCCCAACCATAGTCTACAAGGTCGAGAAGATACCCAAGGCAAAGGCCAGCAGGAGGGCAAGGGTTGTAGGTTCCAGCAGCGTGGAGGAGTTGAGGGAGGTTGGGAACCTCATACTCAACATAGCGCTAGGAGAGAAGTAGACCATGGATGGGGTGGTATGATATGATGTGGGATGTGTGGTGGGGTGTAGTATGATGGGGTGATCATTGGATGAGGTACCAGCATATGTTCGTGCTCTTCGAGCATGATGATGGCAATGCACTCAACGTGAGTTATGAGATGCTAGGTGAGGCTAGGAGGCTGATGGATGGGTTCAACAGCAGGTACTCCCTGGATGAGAAGGTCATAGCCATACTGCTGGGCTCGGGTGTTAGAGATCTTGCATACAAGGCCATAGATGCTGGTGCAGATGCAGTCGTACTTGCAGATCATGAGGAGTTGAGGTATCCGAGGGTCAACCTGTACACCAAGGTGATATGCTCCATAGTCAGGGATAGGATGCTCATAAAGCAGGCTGCACCAAGCACCAGCGATGAGTATGTGAAGCCAAGGTACATGCTATTCGGTGCGGATAGCATAGGCAGGCATATATCCTCTACCGTGCTTGCAGAGCTGGAGTCTGGACTGGCATCAGATGTCAACAAGCTCGTGATAGACGATGTGACCATAACGCATCAGTACAAGACCAACGGCAAGCCAGAACTGTACAGGCAGATACTCTTCATGTACAGACCAGACTTCTCCGGCTTCCTATGGACGCAGATCCTCTGCCTCGATAACAAGAACCCAGCAATAGCAAGGGAGTACTCTCCTCAGGCATGCAGTGTGATACCTGGGGTATTCAAGCCACTGCACCACGACGGGGATTCGAGCAGGGTTGGGGAGAGGAGGGAAGATGGGGAAGGTGCAAGGATAGTAGAGTACAGGCCAGAGTTCAGTAGCGATGATCTCAGGTACAGGATAGTGAAGAGGGAGATAGTGAGGGATGAGGTAGGGCTTGAGGATAGCAGTGTGATAGTTGCCTTTGGGAGGGGCATAAAGGATGACCCAGAGGGGAATATAAGGATGATAGAGGAGTTCGCTAGGCTCCTGAACGCAAAGATAGCCATATCACTACCATTATCCAAGCAGCCGTTCAGCGTGAGCAGTGAGCTGAAGGATAGGTACCTTATACCAGCCAGGGTGGTTGGGAGCAGTGGCAAGAGGGTTACCCCTAGGCTCTACATAGCAATAGGGATAAGTGGGGCCATGCAGCATATAGTAGGTATGAAGGAGAGTGATACTGTTATTGCGATAAACCCAGACCCAGATGCCCCAATCAAGGATGAGAGCGATGTATTCATACAGGGTAGGCTCGAGGAGGTTCTACCCATACTCATAGAGAGCATAAAGGGCTCTGGTAAGGATGTTGGGGATGGAGATGGTGGTGCTGGTGCTGATGCTGGTGCTAGGGTGCTGGAGATGGAGAAGGGTAAGGTTAAGGATAGGGATAGGGCAAGGGTGTAGGTAGGTAGGTAGATAGATAGATGGATGTATTCGATGCTGTGATAGTTGGAGGGGGCTCCGCTGGTCTAGCAGCACTCATGGAGCTCTCGAAGTTGGGTATACAGGCTGTGCTACTTGAGAGTGGCAAACCTGTAGGCTCGAAGAACGTCACAGGGGGCATACTCTACAGCAAGAGCTACCCTGATGGCAAGGTGTACAACGTTGAGGATATCTACCCTGACTTCGCTGATGCTCCAGTTGAGAGGAGGATAACCCGTTACTACCTCAACGCACTATCTGGGAGCAAGGTGTACACCATAGACCTAACCGAGGCGCACAACTACAGGACCAACTTTGCGTATTCAGTACTCATGGCTAGGCTGAACAGGTGGTTCGCCGAGAGGGCAGGGGAGGAGGCGGCAAAGGTTGGTGGTGGCATAGTAGATGGTGTGCATGTGAGGGATATAGTATGGATGGATGATGGTGCTAGAGGTAGCAGGAGCAGCATAATAGTTACGGATGAGTTGGAGGAGTTCGGTGCAAGGGCGATAATAGCAGCGGATGGCGTGAACTCAGAGGTAGCGCTCATCTCAGGTGCAAGAAGCAAGTTCAAGCCAGAGGCGCTCTACCAGGGTGTGAAGTGCATAGTACGACTGCCAGAGGATGTGATAGATGAGAGGTTCGACGTAGATGGGGATGAGGGTGTTGCACACCTCTTCGCTGGTGACATATCCAGGGGGCACAATGGAGGGGGCTTCCTCTACACCAACAGGGATACGCTCTCCGTAGGGCTTGTATATCATCTGGACTCGCTCCTGAAGAGCCCAATAGAGCCCTACCAGCTGCTGAACGAGTTCCTCACCATCCCCGTGATAACCAACTCCATAGTCGATGAGGTTCCAGTGCCAAGGGAGGTGGATAGGAACCTTCCAAGGGAGGAGCAGTTGAGGATAAGGTTCGGGCTTAGTAGGTTGCTCAAGCAGTACGAGGAGTTGAGGTACACATACTACTCTAAACGTGCAAGGCTGAATGCCATAAGGCAAGGGCTGTACAGCAGTGAGGAGGAGATCAAGGCAAGGCTCGACGATGTCAGGAGTAGGCTTGAGAAGGAGTATGGTGTACAATTTACAAACGACTATGTGGAGTTGGAGTACGCATGCAAGTTGGTGCCAGATGGGAAGAGGGCCATGATGGACAAGCCTTACAGGCACAACATACTCTTCATAGGTGATGCTGCTGGCAAGGGGATATTCGTTGGCACGAGGATAGAGGGCATAAACATAGGTATAGATGATGCTGCTAGGGCAGCAAGGGCAGTGGCTAGAGCAAAGGAGATGAACAACTTCTCCGAGGATTACATGGGCAGATACTATGCACACCTTGTAGAGGAGAGCCCCTATACTGATGATATAAGGAGGATAGACTTTGAGTACATGAAGATATTCGTCAAGGCCAGCAGGAACATACCCACTGAGCCATTCCCACTATTCCTCAGGCTTGCATTCATGCTCATCCAGAAGACTACAGTACAGGAGCTTGCAGCAAAGATAGCGAGGATGATGGATCAGAGTACGTTGCTCAAGATAATAGAGAGCAACGATGCTTACGTGAGGATACCCATGGAGGTTGCCGAGAGGATTGGTATAGAGGTAAAGCCAGTGGCAGCTATAAGGCCATTGAGCATAGATGAGAGGGTGGCAAGGATGAGGATAAGGGAGGATGAGGTTCCACACATAAGGATAAGGGATGCTAGGAGCAGGTTCATAAAGGCCATGGTACACCTCTGCCCAACGAAGTGCTACATGATGGAGGTTGTAGGTGAGGGAGCAGGTAGGGGGGAAGGGGTTAGAGCAAAGGAAGAGGGGAAGGAGGGGGAGAAGGGTGTGAAGGCTGTAGTATCCAGTGTCATACTGCAGCATGAGGGGTGCATAGAGTGTGGCACATGCTCATTGGAGACTGAATGGAGGCATACCAGGGGGGAGAAGGGTGTAGTGTATGAGTATGGATGATGATAATGATGATGCATGGCATCAAATTTTAAATTGCTGGAGTGTAACTAGCACTCCATAATGAGTATAAGGGATATACTGAAGGCACTGGCAGATGGCAGGATAGGCATAGATGATGCTGAGCAGATGCTACGGTTGCACAATATAGAGTACGTTGAGGATATGGCAAGGCTTGATATCAACAGGGAGTTGAGGAGGGGTATACCAGAGATAGTCTATGCTGAGGGCAAGGAGTACAGTGATCTGGTCAAGATCGCTCTAACCGCTCTGCGGAGCAAGGATACCCTTGTCATAAGCAGGGTGAAGCAGGAGTACATGGATATGCTAGTGGAGGCGTTGAGCAAGCATGCTACTGTGAAGAGCAGCAAGAGGGGGAGGATAGTAGTGGCAAGGAGGATGGGGGGAGAGTCACTCCATACCAGTGCTCTCCACTCATCTGGAGGTGTGGTTGGGGTTATAACCGCAGGTACATCGGATATAGGCGTTGCCGAGGAGGCGAGGCTTGTAGCAGAGGCCATGGGCTGCAAGGTTATCGCAAGTTACGATGTTGGTGTTGCTGGACTACACAGGTTATTCCCTGTGCTCAAGGATATGATTGCCAGCGAGGTGGATGCCATGGTGGTCGTTGCTGGCATGGAGGGTGCCCTTCCCTCTGTAGTAGCATCGCTGGTCGATGTACCCGTCATAGGTGTACCAACGTCTGTAGGCTATGGGTTCGGTGCTGGTGGTGTAGCAGCGCTGACATCCATGCTCCAGAGCTGCACGCTGGGGCTCGCTGTAGTCAACATAGATAACGGGGTCGGTGCTGGTGTGCTTGCCTCCATGATAGCGAAGAGGGTGGGGAGGTACAGGTCAGAGCACGAGGCGGATAGGGGTGCAGGTAGCAAGGATATGGTCGAGGGTTTAGCTGAGCGGATCGATGGCCATGCATGATAACATGCACAATAACGATGATGGAATATCCAGATCGCCATCGAAACCAATGGCACCAAAGAGGTCCTTGCTGTTGCTCCTAATCTCTGGCACAACATCTGGATTGGCAAGTGCGCTGTACCTCTACATCAACAGTGAGCCTTATGCCATCCAGTTGGCTGTACATGCACTGATCCTCATATCAGGCTACATAGTGTATAAAATGAAGATATACACTGCTACCAAGGGCATCGCACTTTACATGGCCTGTGCCCTTCCATCGCATCTAGCCATCCACATCCTCCTTATCGGGGATATCACCACTGCACTATCTACACCTTGAGCAGCCTTGCATCCAGCATCTGCTGGACAAGGTTCACGACCTGCCCCTCAAGCTCTATCCTCGGTAGCCTCATCTTTAGACTGAACTCATCTATTATCTCGTTTATACTCTTGCTGCCATCGCACATACCCCAGAACTCCAGCAGAGCATCGTTGACCATGAATCCCTGCCCAAGATCATTAACAAGCACTAGGGAGCCATCCTCCTGCCTCACGAACTGCCCCTGCTTCAACGGTCTAGACCTCTCAAGGTCTATGGTGAACCTCAAGCTCCTCGAACCGTATCCAGCAGAGGGGGCACGAGCAGACCTTGCACCAAAGACCTTCTCCCTTGCCTCAGGGCTCATCCGCTCAGGTGTCCATGGCGGGTCCCAGACTATCTCAACGCTCACATCCTTTATCCCCTCTACCTTGTTGAGTGCCCTCTTCACATCCCTAACCAGTGTGTTGTGCAGTGGGCATCCTGGGGTGGTCATGGTCATCTTTATCTTGATGTTGTTCTCCTCATCTATATCTATGCCATAGATCAGCCCTAGATCAACAACGCTCAGGGGTATCTCTGGATCCATGCACTGCTTGAGCGCATCCAGTACCTGCTGCTCACTAACCTTGGCCTTCACATTCTATCTATCCTGCAGGGGATATTTATCTTCTGTCATGTAGTAACTGTTAACACTGGTAGACCGATTCACTGCCTGCCAGCACCTGTTATCCTGCCATCAAACCTTACTCGGTCCATCCTCTTATGATGTCTATGAAACTTCAGCTGGTTTACTGATAATTATTATGAATAGTTATGTTTAAATTATAATTGAAAGATATGATTATATGTAAATATTGCCTATACGGTGGTAGGTGATAGGAATGATAGAGGCGGTGTATGCGATAGCTGTATTCATGATAGGTATGTTTGGTACTTACACCCTACTGGATATAGTAAGCAGGAGAGTCAAGGGTGCGGAGAAGGCTGAGGAGGAGAAGGAGAGAGTGACCAGTGTTGCAACGACAGCTGTAGGGCAGTGATATATGCAGATCTGGATACCGCTTCTTTTTTTGTTTGTTTGCTTGCTTGCTTGTTTGCTTGTCTGGTTTCTTGCTTGTAATAATGCTCTTTTTTCTCAACGCCAGTCCACTGTTAGTAGTTAATAATAGTCATATGGATACCATTGCTAAGTATATGTGTAATGCATTATGATCTTCTCATCTGCATCACCAAGTTTCTCCGCACTCCGCCTACCATGCATGTCTCTTAACTCCAGTTCTTTGCATGCAGTGGTGCTGGGTCAATGGAGTGGTTAGGTATCATGGATTCTCCATCCTAAAAGTACAGTATGCGTTATAGCTTCCTCATAGAATCTACAACTCAGAAATTGAACCTGAACCGCTTCCTGCTATTCCTTGCTAGGGCATATCTCCTTGAGTACCCAGGCTACTATGCTCATGATGCCCAGTCTCCTTCCTTACTTTATTCCATGTATTCGGTTGCAGTACTCTTCTGTTAGTATCATGATCCTACTCTATCATATACCTGCACGGTGACTCCAATTCTACTCACTGCCCATCTTATCCCCATACATCCTCCCATCATTCTAGGCATATATATCAAGGGATGCTCCTACTCAATCTAGTATGTATCGTCAACGCTGATATTGGGCACGGTAGGTAGATAGATGATAAATATAGGTACCAACCATATCCATCTTCTCTACCTATACATTATATACTGCTTAAGCATAATTCATCCTATGCAGCAGAACTAACTGAAGAAGGTACTGCTGGATATGCTTGATAAGGATGTGGAGTTCAGGCATGCCGTAGCAGGGCTGATAGGCTACAAGGAGATACTGGATAGGATAACCAGTCTGGAGGAGAGGGTAGTCAAGTTGGAGGAGAGGATGTCAGAGAACCAGGCAAGGAACGAGGAGAGGTTCTTAAGGGTATGGGAGGAGATAAGGAACCTGAGGAAGGATATGCAGGAAGGCTTTAGAAGGCTGGATATAAAGTTGGACTCTCTAGGTGCAAGGTGGGGTATCATGAGTGAGCAGTCGGTGAGAGAGGCATTGAGAGGCATAGTAGGCAGGGAGTTGGGCTACACCATACAGGAGTGGAATACACAGGATGAGGAGGGCTATGTGTATGGCTATGCAAGTAATGTGCAACTCGATATAGTCGTGAGTGATAGCAAGATAAGCAGTAGAGGTAGTAGCATCACATGTTAAGAGGAGCGACCCATTGATACTCAAGAGGAAGGTTGAACTATACAGGAGGAGGACAGGCAGAGAGGTGAGCAGGGTAATGTTCGTAACACCATTCATAGATTATGAGGCTAGAGAGGCATGCAGTAGGCTAGGTATAGAGGTGTATACTGCATGATATACTGCATATATTATATCACATCATAATGTAGTTTATGAAATGATGTAGTCATAACCAACTCAACTCTGGATCTATCACCATTACAGCCAACATTAAATTGAATTACACTACATTATGTTACATTACCATTATGCTTCTAATATTTGAATAGAATAGAAGTATAGTAACAGTAGTAAGTCTAAATAATAACATAGCTCTCTGCTAATCCTTTAACCGCCTCCTACCCTTGAAGTAGTGCAATTGCAGGGTATAGATCTGCTCTGGTCTTGCACGATAGGTAAGCGAATGCTTCAGCAGTATGATTATACCACATGTGAAACCAGAAGTAAAGCCACACGCTACATTACCCTATTGTCATGCCTACTGTTAATATCTTAATGATATTACTACTGTTTCTCCTATTTTTATTATTGTTACTCGCTTGAGTTGCTACACACCTTCGATTAATAATGGTGCGGGATGCGGGATTCGAACCCGCGCCGTTGGCTTGGGAAGCCAACATCCTGACCACTAGACCAATCCCGCCTGTGCGGATGCTATGGGCGTACACCTATTTTATTTATTTATTTATTATTTCTTTGTCTTATCATCTCAAGCCAGCACTGGATGACTTTCTGTATGGCCCTCTGCTCCTGAACCTTGCCCTCTCCCTATCCTCCCCCCTCCTGAGCAATTCATCCTCCTCATCCACATCACCAGCATAGTTCATCTCATAGAGCTCATCCACCGCTCTGGCTATGGTAACATTTGCATCATCATGTGCAGGAAGTAGGAGCATGACGCTACTCCCCTCGACCACTATGGTAGGAACCTTCGTCAACCCCTTACCCTCTATCACTGCTGCAATATCATTGACCATCTCTATTGCCTCTGTGAACGAGCCCAGCATGTAACGCTTATGCAGCCTCCCATCCTCATACACCCATCCCCTGCTCCTCAACATATCTATGGCCTTGCCATCATCATCCATACCAATACTATAGAGGGATTACGTTCATTTATTGATTCGCCAGCTCGTTCATCCTAGTATGTTGATTACAGCAGTCGATCAACATAGCAAACTATCTACAACCTTCCAAGTGCGACTATAGGGTCCAACCTGCTCGCCCTGAACGACGGGTAGAGGCCAGATACTGCGCTCAAACCTATGGATAGTGCGCATACCCTCGCTACATCATCCACAGTGTACAATGGTCTCGATCTTGCCTCTGGTGGAGCCTCCCTGTTCCCTGGTGCAAGGTTTGAGAGCAGATCCCCTCCAGCCATGCCCAGTGGTATACCCACTACGGCACCTATGCTCCCTATTATGAGAGCCTCCATGAGGAAGAGCATGAGTATATGCCTGTTCTGTGCCCCTATGGCCTTGAGTATGCCTATCTCCCTTGTACGTTCAAGTACCGATGTGTAGAGTGTGGTTATTATCCCTATCGCCCCAACGACCAGTGAGATGACTGCTATGCTGAAGAGGAACGTCGTTATCCCCCCTATGAACTGCCTTATCGTTGCGAGTATGACCTTGGATGATGTTATCCCAACGTCGTTACCATAGAGCCTCCTTATCCCATCCTCAACCTCCTCAACCAGATCCGTGTTCCTTGCAAGTACGACTATGCCATCGTACCTGCTCTTCTTGTTCATGAGCATGTTTGCGGTATCTGGATGCAGTATAGCAGCACCATCTATCGTTGGATTGCCAGTCAACTTGAATATGCCCCTAACCACAAGGGTTCTAGAGTTGGTCTTCCTCTCCCCATCCTCATCAACATACGTGTACTTCACAACCACTGTCTGGCCAAGGGTTGCGAATGGTACGGATTCTCCAGGTGGCCTTGCTATCCTCTCCGATATTATTATGGAGGAGGTGTTATTCGCTACTATAGAGCCCTCCTCGAACTCTATCCCTGGAGCGATGGAGTATATCTTCGTCGCATCCTGTGCGAATACCCTGACGCTCTGGACCTTGCCCCTAGACTCGAGGGTGACTGCACCAGTGTAATTGGGTATCGCATCACCAACACCAGGGAGGTTCCTTATCTTATCGACCACAACTGAGGTCAGGACTATCTTCGGTGCTGGTGGAGGTCCCCCACCCAATCCACTATCCTCAACTGGTGCTGGGCTCACGAATATCACGTTCGGTGCGAGCATGCTGAACTGTCTATCAGCGAATGCAAGGAAGCCAGTGGTCAAGCCGTTCACAGCTATGAGCAGGCTAGTGCCAGTGGTGACCATAAGTATTGTAAGTATTGATCTTACCTTACGCTCCCTGAGCGCATCGAACGCAAGTTGGATTATCTTTATTGCATCCATACCCCATCAGGGAATCTCACACCCTCATCATCTCCTCTACCCTCCTACTCCTCCTGCGCCTCCTCCATGCTATGTACCCTGCAACTGCAGCACCAGCAACCCCTATCAGTATCACAGATGCTGGAGACTGGCTTGGGAGTAGGGTTGGGCTACCCTCGCTCCTATCCATTGCCGATACCCTGACTGGTGAGTAGTAAACCTTCCCTTCAAGTATCAGCTCATGCGCATTCCTCAGGGCATCCTTGTAGTATACCTTAACCCTCACATCGTATAACCCTGGCTCACCAGTACTACCATCTATAGGTACGTTGAATGGCAGTGGTGAGTTCACTAGTAGATCGCCTAGGTACTGTGCCCCTGCAGTGGGCTTGAGCGTATCCTCGAGCATCTCGACGCTTGTGAAGAACGCTGTATCTGAACCCTCGTTGAGCAGATACCCTGTAAGGTTGGGCTCATTGCCTATGTATGTTATGCTCAGATCGTACATCCTTATGCTTGCACTCCCAAGGGCGTACACGCTTATGCTCCTCTCTATACTATGTAGCCCTCCAGTGGCATCCAGGTATGTTATCCTCACAGGTATATCGAATGTCCTGTTGTTCGCATCGCTGGTAGCAAAGAGGCTGATCTGGATCCTCCTGCTCTCCCCTGGCATCATATCCCCAAGTTTGTAGTACCCATCACCATCGACTACGCTTATGGGTGTACTGCTGAGAGCCATGGTATTGACTGTGACCTCAACTGCTCCAGCTACCTCATCACCCACATTGCTTATCACAACCGTGAGATCGTTCTCCCTTATAGTCTCTATGACGTAGCGCTCGGATGAGACCCTGAGGTCTGCGCTCCCAACACTCCCCTTCACCAGCAGGCCTATGCCCATGGAAGTGCTCCTATGCTGCCCATAAGAGTCTGTGTAATCTAGGTTGATCTGCAACTGCTGGAGCGTATTCGCTGTGTTGGGGTTGGCGTAGAGGGTGAGATCTATATGCTTGACCTCCTTCGGCTCTATACTGCCTAGGCTCCAGACGCTCCCCCCTATGTTGAGTAGCGTACCTGTAGAGGCTACCCTCGCTGTGACACTTGATGCTGGTGCGCTCCCATTATTCGCTATGCTTATCCTCACAGGGTTATCCCTGCCAGGTGTTAGCACGCTAGCATCGGCCCTGACATCTATCACACTCTTACCAGTCAGCATGAACTCAACGTTGAAGTTCCTGAAGTGCAGGCCGACATCGTTGGATCTGTAGTACTCAACCCTCATCCATGCCTGATGGATGCCTAGAGCAACGCCATCCGTCACCCTGACAGGGAACTCGAAGTAGAACGTGCCTCCCCTCGCTACAGTAAAGTCGTACGTATCGAACGCTGGCTCGTTACCCTCCCTACCATACGCCTCGAACCCCACTGGTAGGTAGAGCCATGCCCTGAGTCCTGTGAGCTCGAATGCCCCAGAGTTCGCCATGACAGCGATGAGGGTACCAACGCCATCCCCTGGTGCCATCTCAACCTTCATAGGGAACCCGTTGACTATGCTGTTCGGGTCCCCGAAGTAGAGGTTCACGAACTTGACCTCCTTGCTTATCTCCTGCTGCTGCTCTATCTCGCACGGGCTTGGCTTGCCTACTATCTGCACGCTTGGGCAGTCCTCAGGGTTCCTGGGCTCTGGTACTGCAGAGTATGCTGCTGGCAGTATGCTGGTGGAGAAGAGCAGGAGTGCAATCGCTGCTATCATCGAGGCATGTGTTAGAGCCCTGATAGCACTAGCATCACCATCACCATCACCATCTCCTGCAGACTCTGCATGACCATAGCGATACCTCATTGGTATACCACCTCCTTCTCGATCATCCCATCTCTTATGTATATCGACCTAGTGCTCATGCTCGCATGCTCCAGGTTGTGGGTGACCATAACGACCGTCTTGTGGTACTTGGTGCATAGAGTGCTCAGGAGTTCTATGACCTCTAAACCAGTCTTACTGTCGAGGTTACCTGTAGGCTCATCCGCAAGTATAACCGCTGGATCGTTGATCAGTGCCCTTGCTATGGCTACCCTCTGCTGCTGCCCCCCAGAGAGTGATATGGGCTTGAAGTTGGCCTTATCTTCTATGCCCAGCATCCTGAGCAACTGCATGGCCTTGGCTACCCTAACATCACTTGGGATACCTGCTATTATGGCAGGCATCTCCACGTTCCTCAGCACCGTGGTCCTGTTTATCAGGTTGAATGCCTGGAAGATGAAGCCTATCTTCCTGTTCCTTATCATGGCCAACTCGCTGTCACCATAGGAGTATATGTCTATTCCATCTACGTACACCTTGCCGGATGTTGGCCTATCGAGGGCACCAAGCAAATGCAAGAGCGTTGACTTGCCAGAGCCCGATGGTCCTATTATGGTAACGAACTCCCCCTTCCTTATGCTTATGTTAACACTCTTCAGCGCTGCAACCCTGACGTAGCCGCCATTGTAGACCTTGCTCAGATTCTCTGTCCTCAATACCAGGCCCGAGTCCATATCATGATTGTACATAACTTTTCTAATATATAACTTCTTCCGTAAATTATAGACATATATACTAGGAAGATGTCCGATCTATTGTACAATGGATGGCAAAGATCTGGCCATACTCAGGGTACTCCTGATGGATGGTAGGGCATCGTACAGGAGCATAGGCAGGAGGGTTGGGTTGAGCACCAGTACCGTAAGGAGTAGGGTCCTCAACATGCTCAACTCTGGCCTCATAACAAGGTTCATAGCGAGCCTTGACCTGACGGCCCTAGGCTACAGCCTCGTGCATGTGGTGGTTAAGCACAGGGGTGACGAGGATTATATAGTTGAGAGGTTGAGGCTGCTAGGCAACATACTGATGAGCGTTGCATGCGTAGGGGATATAACGGTATTCGGGCTCGCAAGCAAGGGTATGCTCAAGGAGAGGCTTGACCTTCTACAGGTAGTACTCCAACCCAACACCATACTCTACACATCGAGTATGGAGGCCATGCCTAGGAGGCTACTACGCAACGATCTGAGGATAATCAGGCATCTACTCGTTGAGCCTAGGGCAAGCATCAAATCGATAGCATCGAGGCTCAACATATCTGCGCGTACGGTGAAGAGGAGGCTTGAGTACATGGTTGATAGTCAGTTGCTACACTTCACAGTACTCATAAACCCCCTTGCGATGAAGGACTTTATAAACTTCAGCATGATAATCACTCTCGATGATGAGCATAGCGACCATGGTATCATCGAGAGGATCAGCAGGGCACTGGATAGCAACCTTCTCATGCCATTCATCCCCGTATCCCAGAATAGGCTCGTTGGTGTGCTCTACAGCGAGAGCGTAGAAGGCATGAACGAACTGATAAGGAGGGCTGGAGGCATAGAGGGGGTCATCAACGTGGACTTCCTCATAGCCCAGAGGGTAAGGTGGGATGATGGGTGGATAGTTAGAGTGATAGATGGTATGCTGGAGGGGTAGGCTAGATGGTTAGATCCATCGTTAGGTTGGAGGTGTGGTTGTTCGTTACAACCCTGACATCTAAACCCATAATAGTCTATTAGCGTAGATCATACGGGTATGGGTAATGGATATAAGCACTATACTCATGATCCTCAGGTCCATTGGGGATGAGGAGATAAGGCCAAAGATAAAGAGCATGGGCCTGCTCTACGATATAAAGGGTATGGAACTTACTCCTGAGCAGATCAATGAGTGCAGGGAGAGCGAGTTGCTACTCCAGGTCTCAAGGTATTCGTATCCAGCATGCAACACGTGTGGCAGCACAGCACTCCACATCATCTTCGAGTGCCCATCGTGCAGGAGTAGCATGCTCACCAAGCATGATATCATGGTGCATTACGAGTGCAGTTACACAGCCCCTGCTGAGGAGTTCAGAGCAGTCAGTAGGAGTGATATGGTGCATACATGCCCAAGGTGCGGTAAGCAGTTCAGAAAGGTGGGTATAGACTATGGAAGGCCAGGGTTCGGGTTCAGGTGCGAGAGGTGCAGGTTCATAACCCAGTATCCAGCAGTAAAGGTCGTATGCAGCAATGATCATGTATCAAACATATACGATCTCAACATGCTCATGGTTGAGGGCTACAGGGTCAGCAGCACGGCCAACAGCCTGGCAGCAGTGTATGAGGAGATGGTCACTGCAGCAAAGATGCTCAAGGGTCATGGTGTAGAGGCAGATGTACTCTGCAAGGTCACTGGCACGAGTGGGGCGGTTCACATAATCCCCTTGATGCTCAAGGACTCTAGCATAAGCGTTATGGTAGACTACATGTCCAGACCCAACGATATGATGCAGTGGTTCAGGATCATCGCTAGGAGTGTAGACCTGCCAGATCTATCGACCATTATAGTGACCGATGAGCCCATAGATAGGCATATACTTGCAACGATCAACACAGCAAGGTTGAGGGTACTCTACAATAAGGATGGGGTGAGGATCTCGCAGCTGATAGTGCAGGAGGTACTGAGGATGGTTGAGGGTCTGGTATAAGGTATCCATATTCCTCGTCTGTGCAGCATCACTCCTACTAACAGTTGTGCTCATGCCCAGGCAATCGCTTGAGGTCATCGTGTATGTACTATTAGCACTCTACACCACATGGGGCATATACCATCTTCTACTGCTCTACCATGGGCTGAAGAGACAGTTCGATCCCCTGGATGGTATGGTGCGATCTATGCCAACTTACCCAAAGATATCCATGATAATACCTGTCAGGCAGGAGCCTATACTGAGCAGGACCATAGAGGCATGCCTACTACACACAGACTACCCAATGCATAGGAAGGAGGTTGTGGTGGTCACGGAGGATGAGGATATGGCTAGGATAGCGCTCTACTACCAGCAGAGGTACCCAGAGAATGTGAGGATACTCATGCGCAAGAACTACTACCCAACGAAGCCCAGCGCACTGAACGATGCGCTAGTGCTCTGCACTGGTGAGATAGTGGGGGTTGTGGATGCTGAAGATATAGTTGAGGTTGATCTGCTCAGGAAGGTGGCCTATGCAATAACGTATCATGGCTACGATACCGTTCAGGTCATGCTAAGGATAGGCAATGTGGATGACTCGTGGATATCCAGGCTCTTTGCGATGGAGTATGCTGGCTGGTTCGGGATATGGCTCAACGCAAGGTCCAGGCTGAGGCTATACACACCTCTTGGGGGCACAGGTAACTACATAGCGAGGGCAGCGTTGAGGGAGGTTGGGGGCTGGGATGCCACGAACCTTGCTGAGGATGCTGAGCTGGCTATAAGGCTGATGCTTGCTGGGAAGAGCATATGCCTTATAGATGCTAGGCAGTGGGAAGAGGCACCAACAGCATTCAGAGCATGGCTGAAGCAGAGGACCAGATGGTATAGAGGATGGCTGCAGAGCCTCTGGAAGTACATGCCAGTTATGCTCAGACCATCAACTGCAAGGAGGATAGGCGTAGTGAATGTGATCGCAACCATCTTCATGCTCATAGCACCACTGGTTGTTATGCTCAACTACATAGCATACTCATTGACCATGCTCTGGCTTCTGGACTCCGTGCTTGCTAGTGGTATAACAAGGTACCTCTTCCCATCCATAGCAGTCATCCCACTGATCTTCAATACCATATACTACTCTGTGCTGGCCGTGGGAGCAAGGAAGGAGGGGATAAGGGTTAGGGCAGTGGATATGCTCTATGCGTTGGTGTACATGAATGTGATGATGCCCCTGGCAGCACTACGTGCATTCTACCAGTCCATATTCAAGGATGTATTCTGGGAGAAGACCAAGCATGAGGGTAGAGGAGTCAGGTGGGTTTATGAGGGAGGCTCTCCACAGCCATCAGCAACTACACACCACTAGACCCATAGAGGTTCCGTGCATTCTACGCCTTGTACAGCTGGCCTGAATCGTTACACTATAGCCTGTTCAGTTCATTCAGTTAACGATATAATCCACTGCTACAGAGTATATACATGCTGGATGCAAAGTGCCCAGTATGCGAGAAGAGGGCTAGGGTGCTGGATGATATGAGCAGGGTGGTATGCGATCACTGTGGGTATGAGGATGAGTATGATGCGTACATAGAGAGGATGAAGGATAGGATATACAGTATAGTCGATGAGTTCATGATGGATAGGCAGGGTTGTTAATGGATGTGATGGTAGTAGATGTGCAATGGGCATAAACATCTTACCATCCATACCCATTGCCTTCTCTTCATGGCTCGCAGAGAGAAGGTAGTGTGATACTACCAGTATGCACTCTCGCCCTTGTATAGACTGCCATCCATCCTCGCCTGTACATACCTTGCTATCCCATCAACCCCCCTGAATATCCCCTCTGGTGCAAATAACGCTGGCGTCTCTGTCCTGAAGCCACCACAGCAACCAGATGGCTCCTCGTCCACGTTGTACTCTACGAACTCTATCCCTGCGTTTGAGAGCATCTCCCTGATCTTTGCTATGCTCTCACCATTACCATTGCTCCAAAAGAGTACGGGCTTCCTACCGCTTCTGCTACCGCTGCCACCCATATGATGATCACCACACACTGCCATCTATATTCGTAGTCGAAAGGTTGATTAACTCTGCAGATGGATGCAACTGTATTGGTCAACTTCAAGCTGGTGGTTGGTAGCAAGGATGGCAAGAGTACAAGCTATGAGGTTAAGGATGAGCAGGCCAAACCACTCATAGGGTTGAGGATAGGCGATGTATTCGATGCAACAGTTATAGGCCTGCCAGGGAGGATAAGGATAACTGGAGGGAGTGATAAGGCTGGAGTCCCGATGAGGCCTGATGTGCATGGTGCGGTGAAGAAGTACGTACTCCTGACCAAGGGTATAGGACTGAGGAGGGCCAGAAAGGGTGAGAGGATAAGGAAGTTGGTTAGGGGGAATATGATAAGCGATGAGATATACCAGATAAATGCTGTATTGGTAGAGGGCGATAGTGATAAGGGTAAGGGAGGAGAGAAGAAGAAGGAGGAGGAAGGAGGAAGAAGGTAAGAAAGGGTAAGTGGAGGAGAAAGGTAGTCACAGTGCAGCAAGCAGGACTGTAGTATACCGAGGGTGCATGTAATACAACCATCGTATAATCAATCATAATCACCATCACCACCATCATCATCATGATATGATGATGATAGTGATGGTGATGCATGCATTACATACATATACAAAGGTTAATACCATCCCTCACCATTAGCAAGTGTGTTGAACTGGAGAGATACCCTACCAGAGTGGTATGTGAGTAAGTATGGATATCAACCATGCCTGAACATAGGTACTGCAGGCCATGTGGATCACGGGAAGACCACACTCGTAGAGGCCATAACTGGTGTATGGACCAGTGCACACAGTGAGGAGTTGAAGAGGGGCATAACGATAAAGGTTGGGTATGCAGATGCAGCATTCTACAGATGCAGGGCATGTGATGAGCCAGAGTGCTTCTCTACATCCCCATCATGCAGCAGATGCAATAACGCTTGTGAGTTGAGCAGGGTAGTGAGCTTCGTCGACTCGCCAGGGCATGAGAGCCTAATGGCTAACATGCTATCTGGTGCAGCGCTCATGGACGGTGCTATGCTGGTCATAGCAGCAAACGAGCCAGTACCCAAGCCACAGACCAGAGAGCATATGATGGCGCTCAAGATACTGGGCATAAGGAATATGGTGGTTGTACAGAACAAGGTGGATCTGGTGAGTTACGAGGAGGCTAAGGCAAACTACGAGAGCATAAAGGGGTTCATGGCTGAGTACATGGATGAGGGTGGGAGGAGCATACCAGTGATACCCGTATCTGCACAGCAGCGTGTCAATATAGATGCGCTCATACAGGCTATAGAGGCTAGTATACCAACACCATCCAGGAACCCCTCACTCGAGCCCATAATGCATGTGATCAGGTCCTTCGATGTGAACAGGCCTGGGACCAGGATAAGCGAACTCAAAGGGGGTGTGCTTGGTGGCTCACTACTCCAGGGCGAGTTGAGGGTTGGGGATGAGATAGAGGTGAGGCCTGGGCTGTACAATGAGAAGAGGGCCGTGTATGAGCCCATAGTCACCAAGGTTGTGAGCCTTGCTACTGGTGCAGGGTTGGTTGAGTTCGTTAGGCCTGGGGGGCTTGTGGCTATAGGTACCCTACTGGACCCAGCATACACCAAGAGCGACTCCCTGGTAGGCTCCATAGTTGGTAGGCCTGGCAGGCTCCCAGATGAGTTGGATGAGCTCACGATAGAGAGCGACCTCTTCGATACTGCAGTTGGTACACAAGAGCTCATCAAGGTTGAGCCTGTGAGGGTCAACGAGTCGCTGAGGCTCAACATAGGTACTGCTGCTGTACTTGCTACTGTCAGATCTGTACATGATGGTAGGTTCACAGTAAGACTGAAGAGGCCTGTATGCGCAATAGCAAAGAGCAGGGTAGCCATAAGCAGGAGGATAGCAGACAGGTGGAGGCTGATAGGTGCTGGGATCATACTGTAGGGGTATCGTACCTATACCTGTTTGTGTACCTGCTCATCCATGCTAGTAGTGGTCGAGTCGTATGGGCGAGGTGCTACTGGATACCAGCTTCCTCATGGCCATGGCGAACAGACCTATAAGGGGTATGGAGAGGCTGGAGATCAACCTGGGTAGGGTTGAGTTCCTGATCCCAGATGTGGTTGTGCATGAACTGGAGAGGATAGCTGGAGAGGGAATAGGGGTGAGGGGTGTGAAGAGGGCCAAGGAGGCCAAGGCAGCGTTACAGATCATCGGTGATAGAGCATTCAGGTTCAGGATTATAGCGCTAGGCAGGAGCGTGAAGGGTGGGGAAGATAGCGGTGGTGGTAGTGGTAGTGGTAGTGGTAATGGTAATGGTAATGGTAGTGGTGGTAGTGGTTATGCTGTGGATGATCTGATAGTTGGGTATGCAGAGTCCATGCGATGCTACGTTGCGACCCTCGATAAGGGCATGATCAGGAGGTTGAGGGGCAGGTGCGCTGGTATAGTGACCCTGCAGGATGATGCACTAACCATACTGATATAAGTTTTTAAATGTTCTGATGTAAGCAAGGATATGGAGTACAAGGGCGTGAGGATAGAGTGGCTTGGGCACGATACCTTCAAGTTACGTGATGGCTCTGGCACTACCATATACATCGATCCCTATAGGTTGAAGAGGGATGCCAAGGATAAGGCTGATGTACTGCTCATCTCGCATGAGCACTTCGACCATCTGAGCGTGGATGATGCAAGGAAGGTAGCATCTGCAGACAAGACCATAGTAGTAACCACCAGGAGCTGTGCCGATGGGCTGAAGGGTCTGAAGGTGAAGGAGGTGAAGGTGGTCAAGCCATGGGAGAGGGTTGATCTGCAGAGGGTATTGGTTGAGGCTGTACCAGCGTACAACACGAACAAGATCAACCCTGATACCAGGAAGCCCTTCCATCCAAAGGATGCTGGCATGGTTGGGTTCGTGGTGACCATCGGGGGTGTGAGGATATACCATGCCGGGGATACCGATGCGATAGAGGAGTTGAGGCGCCTCTCAAATATAGATGTGGCACTACTCCCTGTGAGTGGCACATACGTGATGACGGTAGAGGAGGCTGTAGAGGCTGTGAGGATGGTGAGGCCAAATGTTGCCATACCCATGCACTATGGCACGATAGTTGGTTCTGCAAAAGATGCTGAGAGGTTCAAGAGCATGGTCAAGGAGTGTGAGGTTCACATACTGAAGCCTATAGATGATTACTGATGTTCCATATTCCTTTTTCTTCCATCCATCCATCCATAAAAATCCATCCATCCATCCATCCATCCATAAAAATCCATGCATGAACGCATATCACGACGATAATAGAACCTCTATGTCTCTAGCGAGATGCCTATATCTACTACCTTAACCACTTCTACTACTGTCGTCACCATCCTCACCTATCTTCCTGTACCTCTCCGCTATCCTATACCTGGCATATCTGTCATCTGGAGAGAACCTTGGTGGGTGTGGGTCGTGTGTTGCGCCATTGCACCTTGGGCACTCCTGCTTGAGAGTGTATATCCTGCATGCTGGGCACCTCCTCATCATGCGCCTCATTGCGATCTCACACTCTTCCTGGACTCCTCCCTAGTGAACTTGAATGTGCCCCCCTTCCTCTCCATCCCCTTCTGTATGCTCTGGAGTACGGAGTTGAGTGCCCTCTCTGCGACCTTGAAGTTCTCAGCACTTATAACAAGCCTGTACCTCGGTGCGCCCAGGTAGGTTATGCTCACATCGGCACCATGCTTGTTACCCTCTACACTTGCAAGCACATCCTTTATAACATTCATGCCATCTGCCCTAGGGCATGTCAGCTCCAGCACCCCCCCAACCTCCACCCTGGGAAGAGGTATCTTGCTGCTGATCTCTACTATCGAGTCGATCAGCTCCCTTGGTAGGTTGAGCCCCTCAAGTACCCTTGTACCCTTGCTTGCTACCTCCTCGAACATGTCGTAGAGCATAGGATACTCATCCCTGAGCAGAGCAACACATCGCTCGAACTCAGCATCACTCATGCTGGAGCATCTCTCCCTTATCAGGTTGAGGAATGCACTTGCCTTCTCCGCCCTCTTGACCTCCATGACCTTCAGCCTCCTCTCCTCATGGGTGACCTGCCTCAGTGAGAGGTCGACCTCCCTCCTCGCCCTATTCACCCTTATGACCTTGAGTACGACCTTCTGCTTTGGTCTGACGTAATGCTCTATGTTCCTTATCCACCCAGTTGCTATCTCGGATACGTGAAGGAAGCCGAGCATCCCACCATACTCATCGAGCGTGACATATGCACCCTGGGGGAAGACCTCCTGCACAGTAGCCATGACCAGGTCCCCCTCCTCTGGGAGTTGATCCTGCTGGTACCTCATCCCATCCCATCCCATATCATCCAGCAGGAGGTGTAATTTAATCTAATAATATTGCACTCCACTAAAAGTCCACGCCCTTGAGCGCCCTCATCCCCTTCCTGAATGGGTGCTTGACCTCCCTCATCTCCGTAACCAGGTCTGCCATATCTATGATACGCTCGTCTGCGTAGTTGCCCGTGAGCACGAGCGTTGTGCTGTACGGCTTGGCCCTTATCAGTTCGAGCACATCATCAACTCCTATAAGCCCAAGCCTCACAGCGTAGTTCACCTCATCCAGTATAACTATATCGTAGATGCCAGATAGCAGCCTCTCCCTGCTGAGGTTGAGTGCCTCCCTCGCAGCATCCACATGCGCCTCCCTTGGGAGATCATCATCTATTATGCCGACGAAGCCCCGTCCAGCCGTTACGAGTTCGAACTCTGGCATGAGCCTCTTCACCCCCTCCATCTCGCCGTAACGCCAGGAGCCCTTGATGAACTGCACCATGACAACCTTCATGCCATGGCCCACTGCCCGCAGTGCCATACCCAGCGCTGCCGTTGTCTTGCCCTTACCGTTACCAGTGTAGACTATCACCAGCCCCCTCCTCGCACCTCCCCTAGCTCCTGCCTGCACCCCCTCACCCCCACCACCCGTACCACCCACAGCGCCGACACCGCCAGCAGTAACCTGTGAGCTCTCACTCATACCCCTCGCCTTCCAATACGCCCCCATGCATACATGCACCCATCATCATCCATCCACCATCCATCCACCATCCATCCACCCATACATACATGCATGCATGCATACATCCACCCCTATCCAGTGCTTGATGTTTAAATAAAAACCATATGTAGCAATGGGCATGGGTGAGCATGGTGATGATGGTTACAGTCACCGTGACCATTACGGTTATACTGGTACAGATACGGGCAGTATGATGGGTGAGCGTGGGAGCAGTGCTCACTCAAGGGTGACCATAGCAGGCACGAGCAGTGGAGTGGGCAAGACCAGCGTAACCATAGGGATCATGCATGCCCTCAGGGAGAGGGGCTACAGGGTCCAGGGCTTCAAGGTTGGGCCAGACTACATAGACCCATCGTACCATACGAGTATAACGGGTATAGCAAGCAGGAACCTAGACCCATGGCTGATGGGCGAGGATGGGGTGCTCGAGAGCTTCCTGAACGCAATGAGCACATCGGGTGCTGATGTGGCAGTTATAGAGGGGGTGATGGGGCTCTACGATGGCCTATCAGGCATGGATGACTATGCAAGCACTGCGCATGTCGCTACCCTGCTCGATAGCCCAGTGATACTCGTGGTGGATGCTGGCAAGGCAGCAAGATCTGTAGCTGCAATGGTCCTAGGGTTCATGGAGTTCAACAGAGGGGTGAAGATAAGGGGGGTTATACTCAACAACATCGCAGGGGATAGGCATGCAAGGTACTGCCTGGATGCACTCGAGCAGGTTGGCCTGCCAGTGCTTGGGGTTGTGAGGCGCAGCAGGGATGCGCTCCTGAAGGAGAGGCACCTCGGGCTCGTACCGACCCATGAGAGTGATGAGGCTAGGGGTGATGCGCTAACGACTGCAAGGTATGTGAGCGAGCATCTCAACGTTGATATGATAATCGATGTCGCAAGGGGTGCACCAGCACTGAAGCCTAACAGGCATGCAGATACCGATGCTTTAGCCAACGAACCCTCAGCAGATAGACCAGTGATAGGTGTGGCACTGGATGAGTCGTTCAACTTCTACTATGCAGACAACCTAGAGATGCTCTCCAGGCATGCAAGGCTGGTCTACTTCAGCCCTATCAGGGATGTGGAGCCCCCAGAGTGCGATGGTCTATACATAGGCGGGGGCTTCCCAGAGGTCCTTGCCAAGAGGCTTGCAGGTAACACGAGCATGATGCGCAGGATAAAGGATCATGCTGAGGATGGTATGCCTGTGTATGCGGAGTGTGGAGGGCTCATGTACCTGAGCAGGAGCATAACGGATATGGATGGTGCGAGGTATGGTATGGTTGGGCTCATAGATGCAGATACCGTGATGGGGAGGAGACTCACGCTGAACTACACGGAGGCTAGGGTGCATACCCCATCCATACTTGCAGAGTCTGGCATGGTAAGGGGGCATGAGTTCCACTACTCAACACTGACAGATGTTGCAGGGGATAGCAGGTTCGCATATGAGATGATCAGGGGAAGGGGTGTGGATGGCAAGAGCGATGGGTTTGTAGTGCATAACACTCTTGCATCCTACATGCACCTCCACTTCTCAAACAGGAGGCTGGTCGAGAGGTTCGTGGAATCGTGCAGGAGTTACTCCTCAAGATGATCTCGTTGTAGCACCGCAATGGTGGGCAGGAGGTGGTATAGAACCAGCCACCATGGACGGTTGTATGATAGTAGTAGTAGTAATGGTAATGGTAATGGTAGTAGTGTTGTAGGGTATGGCGTGGTATTGTGGTGGTACTCTACTCTGCTAGACCCGTGCTGGACCCTTCTGCATGTACAGCCTGAACAGTGCGTTCAGTATGGATGCTACCACGGTGCTACCGCCCTTCCTCCCCCTGTTGGATATGTACTCTACCCCATGCTCCCCTGCTATGCTCATCAGCATCATCTTGCTCTCTACTGCAGAGACGAACCCCACGGGGAGCGCTATGACGAGCATGGGCCTTACACCCTCATCCCTCACCATCCTTGCCACTTCGTAGAGTGCTGTTGGTGCATTACCCACAGCGACTATACCATTGCTGATATGCTCCCTCATCATCCTCATGGCAACCTCCGCCCTGGTCATGTTACTCCTCCTCGCTTCTTCTATGACCAATGGGTCTGATATCCTGGATATGCACTCCAATCCCAGAGACTTGAGTGCGCTCCTGTTGAGTGCAGCAGGTATTATATCGGTATCGCATACTATCCTGCACCTGCTACCTATGGCCGATAGTGCGCTACCTACTGCGTCCCTGCTGAAGATTATCGAGTCTGGTCCCCCCTTGACGTAATCGAAGTCGGCGGTAGCATGTATGACCCTCCTCACAACGATCCACTCATCACTCGAGTAGTTGTTCTTCGAACTTCCAGCCTCCTCCTCTATCATCTGCATGCTCCTCTCCTCTATCTCATCCCCCTTGGATACCATCCCCATACCCTCCATCGCTATGATCCTGCTTGCCTGCCTGCCTACCTACCTGCCTGCCTACCTACCTACATGGTCACCTGCCCCTCCCGCCATCTCTGCCTCCCTGATCCTATCCATTATGACCCTGACCATCCTCCTATCGGTGCCCAGGTGCCTCGCCATGACCACAGTGCACGATGGCCTGAACTCCTCCAGCGCTGCATCCACCTCCTCCCTTATATCATGCTTCATATGCTCTCCGTTGTGGAGGAAGTACGGCATGAGTATGAGCATCCTGGGCTCTCCTGCCAGCATGGCCTTGATCCCCTCGCCTATGTTGGGCTCATCGAGCTCAAGGAAGCATATGCCAAGGTTCCTGTAGTATGGCTTTAGCCTCTCACCTATGAGCCTGAATACCCTCCTGGCATCCTTGTCGCTGCTCCCATGGCCTATGAGGAGCAGATCGCACTCAGCCTCCGAGTACATGCTGCTCCCTGCCCTGGCCTCATCCACCCTTGCCCTAACCAGTTCTATGAGGGCATCATGGTAGTTCAGGCAGTCCGTGACAGTGCACCCAATACCGAGCATCCTTGCACCCTCGATACCCTTGCTCACGGCAGCCTTCATCTTCATGCCTGGGTAGAGGAAGTAAGGTACTATGGTAACATGCTCTACACCGTAGCCCAGTGACTCCAGGAGCGCATCCTCTATGGTCGGTGAGGTGACCTCGAGTAGTGCATATGTGGCATGGTCGTACCGTGACTCAGCCTCCACCATACTACACAGCTCTGCGAGTTCGATGAGCACATCTGGATCGTTGCTACCCCTGTCTATCAGGAGTATACCCCTCTTCACGCACCACCTACTAGCCTAATCGTATTTAATCCTTGCAACTGCCACGGTTAGGTTGGGGGGGAACTTGCGCTTCTGCACAACCAACTCTCCCATGCCTCCACCCCTACCCTTACCCATCGTGCCTACTAGTGCTGCTGCCTCGGCAACACTAGGCGTACCTTCGTACATCCTCACCATGCTGGATGGGTTTGGCACATCTATGGATGCGAGTTGATCCTTGCTGTAGTACTCTACTGGTATACCTGAACTCCTGCTGAACTCCTTGAGGCCCATCACCTCATACCCCCTCTCAAGAGTTGCTATGCACCTCACCGACTCCATGCTGAGCATGGCATCCCTGAGCGTATGCTCCACACCTCTAGCTATCTCCTCACTGCTCGTATCCCAGTGCAGTCCTAGACCCACTACGAGGCTCTTCGGCCTGTAGACGACTGACCTTGCGAGGAGCGAGTCTGAGCCTATGATCATCCTATCGGTTATTATGAGTGCCTTGAGCCCTGATGCGTTGAGTTCATCTATGCTGTTGAATACACGTACGTTCTTTGGCAGGGCTCTACCGCTCCACCAGTCACGCTCTCCAGCATCCTGGTATATACCTATGGGCTCCTCATTCACCATGGCAGCGCTCATCATGGTTACATTATGCTCACTCGCCCTATCTATAACCCATCCGAACTCCCTGCCCAGAAGGTCCACGGGTATGGTCTCGTTGACATCTGCTGCAGTGGTTATCACTGGTGTAGCGTTGAGTATCCTTGCTACCAACCTCGCAAGTTCATTCGCACCCCCAAGATGGCCAGAGAGCGCACTTATCACGAACCTCGCAGTATCATCTATCACGAGCACTGCAGGGTCACTCCTCTTATCCCTTATGTGTGGGGCTATCATCCTTATAACCGCGCCCAGGGAGAATATGCATACGAGCGCACTGTACGAGTTGAAGAGCCTTGCCATGAGTGCTGTGCTAGGCTCGCTGTACCATCTCACCTCTACTACCTCCTCCCTACCCTCATCCTTACCCTCGCCACCACCCTCCCTGAACTTCTCAGGCGCATATACATCCCACTCACCCATGATGCGCTTCAACCTGCCTGCTATCTCTATACCATGCTTGGTTATCGCTACTATGGCTACCCTCCTCTTCTCCCTACCAGCAGGGATAGAGTCGCTCACACGGCATGCACCTCCCTCTGCACTGCCCTACCTATAACCCTGCCATCGAAGTCGAACATTATGCACTCCACACTCGCCCTCCCCTCCACGTACGATGCAAGCCTCTCGCATACCCTCATGCAGAGCCTATCGAAGTAGCCCTGTAGGTTGCTGGCCATAACCATCTCCATGACATGCCTTGCAGTATTCGCCACTCTTATACTCTCCTGCAACTCAGCACTTGCATTGCACTCCCTTGCTACCTCAGCAAGGAACTCCATGTCAACATGCGAGCCCTTGACGTGGGTCTGCTTCACACCCTTGGCTGCCTTGGAGAGCTTGCCTATGAACCCTGCAACGACTATGCGCCTTATGCCCTTCATGGCTGCCTGCCTAACGGAGTATGCAACAAAGTCACCCATCTGCACGAAGCAGTGGTCTGGGAGATCTGGCATGATCTGCCTGGCAAACTCCTCGCTCCTGCCACCAGTGGTGAGCACTACGGTATCATTGCCCATGGCTACAGCAACGTCTATGCACTGCCTTATGCTCGCTGCGAATGATGCGGTTGAGTATGGCAAGACTATCCCTGTAGTGCCGAGGATGCTTATGCCCCCAACTATACCAAGCCTAGGGTTATCTGTCTGCTTTGCTAGTTCCTCACCCTTGGGCACAGATATGGTGACCTTCACACCCCTGCTCTTGAGATGCTCCCCTGCCGTCTCCCTCACAGCCTCGATTATCATGCGCATAGGCGTTGGGTTTATAGCATGCCTTCCTATCTCCAATCCAAGCCCAGGCTTCGTGACTATACCCACCCCCTTACCCCCTGTGACCTCTATCCTCCCAGGCTCACCATCTATCCACTCCACCCTGGAGACGATCTCTGCACCATGGGTAACATCTGGGTCATCCCCAGCATCCTTTATTACTGTGCACTCTGCATAGCCATGGCCATCACCATCGCCATCACCATTACCATTACCATTACCATTACCATGATCATCAGCAACAGTGCACCCCTTGACTGGTAGCGTAGCCTTGAGACCCTTGGGTAGGGTAACGGTCACCTCTGCAGGTATCTCCCTGCTTATGAGTGCGATGAGCGCTGCCTTGGTTGCTGCTGTAGCACATGTACCAGTGGTGTAACCTGTCCTGAGCAGACCCTTCCTCTTCTTCTCCCTTATCTCCTCTGGCAGCTCCTGTTCCATAGCCTTCAGCATAGGATCGCTATCATCGAGACCATCACTACTCGTGCCCATACCCATACAATATACTTCAGTACGCTCAGAGTCTATTTATTTATTTTATATTATGCCTAACCATTGCCTATCATAGTGTCAATGCTCGGTATAGCAGGGTATGTGAGGGATCTGGAGTACGAGGAGGTTAGGGTACTGAAGGCACTTGCGAGGCTGATGAGGGATGGCGAGAGTGTTGATGTGGAGAGGATAGCCATCAGTGCAAGGATGCATACAGACAGGGTATCCTATGCCCTGAGTAGGCTCAACGAGAGGGGTCTGGTACACAGGGCAGGTAGGGGTTACCACCTCATCTATCCTGGCTTGGATGTCCTGGCACTCAGGGAGCTTGCGGATAGGGGCATCATAGCCAGCATAGGCAGGCATATAGGCGTTGGGAAGGAGGCCGATGTGCTTGAGGCCATGGATGAGCATGGTAGGATGCTTGCAGTGAAGTTCTTCAGGATAGGGAGGATAAGTTTCAGGGATGTCGCAAGGAAGCGTACGCTCAGGGATGTGCACAGCTGGTTGCTCATAAGCATGGAGAGTGCCAGGAGGGAGTTCCAGGCACTGAGGAGGCTGAGGGCTGCAGGTGTGAGCGTGCCAGAGGCTGTAGCGCTGGCCAGGCATGCCCTTGTGATGGAGTACATAGATGGTGTGAGGCTGGTAGAGTGCAGTGCACTGGATGATCCTGAGCATGTACTGGAGGATGTGCTGGAGAATATAAGGCTGGCTCATACAGCAGGGATGGTCAGTGCTGATCTCAGCGAGTACAACATACTCTACGATACCAATGGCAGGGTATGGATAATAGACTGGCCGCAGAGCATAGATGCAAGGACGCATCCGAACGCCAGGACACTCCTCGAGAGGGATCTGAAGAATATACTGCGCTTCTTCAGAAAGAGGTTTGGTGTGGAGTACGACCTGAACAAGGCAATAGTCTATGTATCTATGCATCCCACCCCACAGCCCTGAACGTCTGAGAAGGGAAGGGAAGGGTAGGGTAGGGTAGCAGGTTACACCAGCGGACAGCAAGCAAGCAAGCAAGCAGGAGAGCAAACAAACACCGCATAATAAATAGATGCCTCGTCTATCCCTTGCCGATACTTACCCTGCCAATCCCCTGAACATATCTACCCTATCCAGCCTCTCCCATGTGAACTCTGGCTCACTCCTACCAAAGTGCCCATAGGCTGCTGTCTTCCTGTATATGGGCCTCCTGAGGTCTAGGGACTCTATTATCCCTGCTGGTGTTAGGTCGAAGTTCCTCATTATGTACATGCCCAACTCCTCATCGGATACCCTGCCAGTGTTGAATGTATTCACATACAGCGCTATCGGCTCTGCGACACCTATAGCATATGCTACCTGTAGTTCGCACCTTCTAGCCAGCCCTGATGCGACTACGTTCTTGGCTATGTACCTCATCATGTACGATGCGCTCCTATCAACCTTTGTAGGGTCCTTGCCCGAGAATGCCCCTCCTCCATGCTTGCATGCTCCTCCATAGGTATCTACTATCACCTTCCTGCCTGTGAGGCCTGTGTCCCCTGCTGGTCCTCCTATGACGAACCTCCCGGTAGGGTTTATGTAGAACCTCGTACTACTGTCTATCAGCTCATTGCACACTGGCAGTATGGCCTTCTCCATCAGCTCCCTCCTTACAGTCTCTATATCGACGTCTGGTGCATGCTGTGCAGATAGCACTATGGCCTTCACACCCCTCACCACACCATCCTCATACTCCACGGTGACCTGGGACTTGCCATCTGGCCTGAGCCATGGTATGATCCCTCTCTTCCTCAACTCTGCTAACCTCATGCACAGTCTGTTTGCCAGCATTATGGGCATGGGCATCAACTCCTCCGTCTCATCACATGCGTATCCGAACATGAGCCCCTGATCCCCTGCGCCTATGCTGTTGCCCCTAACCACACCCATAGCTATATCTGGACTCTGCTCGTGCAGTGATGTTATCAGCTTGCATCTATCCAGATCGAGACCAGAGTCACTGCTACCATAGCCTATATCCTGCACAACCTCCCTCACAACCCTTGGGATATCAACATGTGCACTGCTGGTGACCTCCCCTGCAACGACGATGAGCCCAGCAGTGGCAAGTATCTCCACTGCAACCCTAGAGTACTTATCCCCTGCTATGTACCCATCGAGTATGGCATCTGCTATGCTGTCGCATACCTTGTCTGGATGACCCTCGGTAACAGACTCTGAGGTGAAGAGCTGCTTCATCATGGCTACACCGTTCAAGGCTATTATAAAATCTTCCTCCCTTCACTCACTCACTCCCTTCCCTGCACTACCCTCATCGCTACCAGTGTAGTTGCTTGCTTGCTTGCTCTACAGCCTAGAGTTCATCCTCCAGCCTTATGAAGAGCACGTTGTTGCCCCTTATCACTACCTTGCCGTAGTTTGCAAGATGGGTTGCACCGTTGAACTCCTCCGCATCCTCCAGTATGAGATTCATGTAGGAGTCGACGTTGCTCATCTTCCCCCTATACTCGGCCTCGTTCTTCAGCCTAACGGATACCTTCTTGTTTATTGCCCTCTGCAGTACCACCAATGGTTTCTTTGGATGCTGTTGCTGCTGGTTTGACAAGGACTTCACTTGGAAGATGAAGAGACCCCAAGATAAAAATCTTACTAGAGTATTATCTCCTACATGCATCTGATAGGTACTGGTTCAAGGGCGCTCGATGCACTACTGCTAGGTGGGGTTAGGAGGGGTCTGCTCTACTCCGTGTTTGGTGCATCGGGCTCTGGGAAGACACAGCTCTGCATGCAGCTTGCATTGAACGCTGCAAGAGGCATGCATGATGATGCAAGGGTGCTTATAGTTGATGCAAAGGGTGACTTTAGGCCTGAGAGGATGCTGGAGATGGATAGGATGGGGATGCATGGGGAGAGTTACTACGCTGGTAGGGATGAGGATGAGGGTAGGGATGGTTGTGATGCAAGTGGTGAGGGGTGCAGATATGGGCTAGGGGATGGCTCTATGAGTTTCATGGACAGGGTGTATGTGCAGAGGGCTTACGATGTTGATGGCGTACTCGATTCTCTCAGGTATGTGGATCGTATGTATGAGAGGCATACAGTACCCCTTGTTATAGTGGAGGACTCTCCATCACTCTTCAGGCTGGAGTACGGGAGCAAGAGCGCTGAAGGGCACTTCAGGTTGATGAGGCTCATGCATGACCTTGCCCTTAGGGCGGTGTTGAGGAATACTGCTGTAGTAGTCACCAATGGTATAGCATCTGCTGCTGCAGATGGCATGTATGGTGGTGAATCGAGTGGATCTCGTGGAGAGAGGCAGATAATGGATAGATCGGTATCTATGTTCTCACACTTTAGGATCAGGCTTGAGAGGTATGAGAGGAGAGAAGGTAATTCAGTAGATGGGATGGTGGCTAGGGTATTCAAGGCAACGCTACTACAACCTCTAGCGAAGAATAATACAGCGCTCTTTGGCATAGAGGGTAAGGGTATAGTTGATGTGATATGATATATGGTGTGACATGACATACTAACGTGTTGACCTATATGCGCTACTACTCTTCGCCCTATCTGCTATTTGATGGGATCGGTGTAATATAAGCTGTAAGCTTTAAGTACTGGTCACTCGAATAGTACAACAATGAAGTACAGTAATCTCCTTACCCTGAGCATACTGAGCATTGCGGTAGCATCCCTAGCATTGTATGGCAACAGCAAGCAGGCAAGTGCAGCAGAGTTCATAATAGAGATGCCCGTAGGCTCACAGAACATGGCATGCAATCCAGCATACTCTCCAACTGGTGACTGGATGAAGATGCTAAATGATAAGTGCTTCAAACCAGCAACGCTCACAGTTCCAGCAGGCAGCACCGTAACCTTTGTGAACAAGGATACTGCAAGCCATACCGTCGCATTTGCCAGCAACCCACTGGATGCAACCACATGGAAGTTGGGTGATCCAAAGTTCGACTCTGGCCTAGTGCTACCAAATGGCAAGTGGAGCGTTGTGCTAGAGGAGGCTGGTGAGCATCCATATGTATGCTACGTGCATCCATGGATGATAGGCAGGGTTATAGTTGAGGCTGCTGCCCCTCCTCCAGCGAACCTCATAACCCTAAGCACGGATAACAACAGAGTCAAGGTCGAGGTTGAGTTCAGTGCTGGTACTGCTACGGATAGCATGCTCACAGTTGATCCACCACAGGAGGTGACCTTCAACATAAGGTTCATAGACCCTGCTAGTGGCAAGTTGATAGAGCATGTGAACTATGACTTTAAGGTCATTGATGCCAATGGTAATGCTATAGTCAACAGGCCTGAGCAGCATACACATACCGGTGATGCAAGCCACAAGGTGAACTTTGCAAGCACTGGTGCATACACCATAGACATAAACGTCCTAGGCACTGGTATAAACAAGCCATTCGATACAAAGCATAGCGGCAAGTCAGCCCTCAGCATATCCGTTGTGCCAGAGTTCCCACTAGGCATGATTGCTGTCTTCGCCTCCATAGCGGGTATAGCAGTAGCCATGAGCAGGTTGAGGGGTAGACTCTCCATGCCTATGAACTACTAACTAATAACCACTTTTTTGTATGGTTTTTATTGAATGATGAGTCTCGCAAGATTGCCACTCGTTCCACTCCCTACTATACTATTCATATGGGACACATCAATATCTACTGGTAGGGCATCATGGTACATGAACAGTGTAGGGGTTACTGTACTGGTATAGAGATGGAGATTCTGAGAATATTCGAGAGGTTAGGCTACTCACACCTCACACCAATACAGAGGAAGAGCATACCGATACTTGCCAGGAGGAGGGATACACTGATAGTAGCGCCAACTGGTTCAGGGAAGACCGAGGCTGCGATGATCCCTATACTCACCATGGTGGCCAGTAGAGGTACAGATGGGGGGAGGGAGAGGGATGGGGATGGCGTAGGGAGGGGCAGGGGTATAAAGGTGCTCTACATAACCCCCCTAAGGGCACTCAACAGGGATATGCTCAGGAGGCTTGTACGCTACGCTGAGGTCCTTGGTCTGAGGGTAGATGTAAGGCATGGTGATACAAGCAGTTACAGGAGGAGGAAGATGCAGCATGATCCTCCAGATGTACTCATAACCACGCCAGAGACCCTAGCCATAATACTGGTAGGGGGGATGGGTAGGGCGCTACGTGATCTGGAGTGGGTGGTCATAGATGAGTTGCATGAACTGCTGTCCAACAAGCGTGGGGCACACCTGGCATTGAGCATCGAGAGGGTTGAGAGGTTAGCGGGCAGGAGGGTGACTAGGGTAGGGCTGAGCGCAACCATAGGCAACCTGGATAGCGCATCCAGGTTCATATCCCATGCAGGTGGGGAGCAGCGTACAGGAGGGGGAGTAGGGGGGAGGGGCAAGTCTGCAGTGGTCGTTGATGACTCTCTCCGCAGGTACGATGTAGATACCGTGTATCTCGATGCCCCCATGGCTGATATAGCGAAGCGCATCATGGAGTACGTGAAGAGCAACTGTAGGGGGCAGTCTGTACTCCTCTTCACCAACACCAGGGATGAGGCTGAGTACATGGCAAGCATGATGCGTGAACTGAGCGACTCTACTGTGAGTGTGGATGTGCACCATGGCTCACTCTCCAGGGAGGTCAGGGAGGAGGCTGAGAGGAGGCTGAGGGAGAAGGGTGACCGTAGGGATGGTGATGATCCTGCCGATTATGCTAGCGATGCTGGACATGATGGAAGGACAGATGTGGTGGTGTGCACATCCTCCCTAGAGCTTGGTATAGATGTGGGTAGCGTAGGCACTGTCATACACTACGGCTCACCTAGGCAGGTAGCAAAGATGGCCCAGAGGATAGGGAGGAGCAGGCATAGGGCATCGGAGTCAGCCAAGGGGGTGATATTCATCAACAGCCCTGATGATGAGATTGAGGTACTGGCAATACTCAAGAGGCTTGCTGATGGTGATGTGGAGGAGCAGAGGGTCCACGACTCCCCTCTAGATGTGCTTGCACACCATATAGTAGGGCTGGCGCTGGAGCGGTACGGGATGGGGAGAGTCATGGCTGATGGTAATAACAATGATGATGGGTATGAGAGGGGAGGAGGGAAGAGTGAGGTGAGTGCTATGGAGGTGCTGGAGATGGCAAGGAGGGCCTACCAGTTCAGGAGTCTCAGCATGGATGATGTCGCTGGATGCCTGGAGGTCCTTGACAGGAGTGGTATAGTGAGGTTCGATAGGGATAGGCTGGTATTCAGGGCCGCAAAGAGCAGGGCGTACTACTACGACAACGCATCCATGATACCCGATGTGCTCAAGTTCGATGTCGTTGATACTGCAAGGAACAGGATCATAGGCTCACTGGATCAGGAGTTCGTGGGGGACTATGGTGAGCAGGGCAACGTATTCGTACTCAAGGGTATGCAGTGGAGGATACTTGCCATAGACTACTCCAAGAGGAGGGTCAGTGTAGAGCCATACTACGCTACGAGCATGAACGTGCCATACTGGAGTGGTGAGATGATACCAGTTGAGTATGCCACTGCACAGATGGTGGGTAGGATGAGGAGGCTTGTAGTACATGGCAGGTCAAGGGTCATGAGCAGTAGCAGAATACTCGATGCGTATAAGGCACTGGGCAATACGATACCAGACGATAAGACCATCGTGGTGGAGTATACTCCCAACCTGGTAGTGATACACGCATGCCTGGGCACGAGGATAAACAACACACTCGCATCCCTACTCTCGACCATAGTATCATCTGGCATTGGTTATACGGTCAACGTGAGATCAGATGCGTACAGGATCATGCTAAACTCAACTGCAAGGATAGGTAAGAGGCATATCATGGACTGCCTGCTGGGAGATTACGATGTGGAGGAGATAGTCGTGGCATCGCTCAGGGATACGCATAACCTCAACTGGAGCATATGGAACGTAGCCAAGCGCTTCGGACTGGTTGATAGCGATGCAGTGTACGATAGGAGGATGGCCAGGGTGATCTATGAGAGGTACATGGGTACTCCAGTTGCTAGGGAAGCGGTGAGGGAGGTGCTGCATGAGAAGTACGATATCGATGGTGCGAGGGGTGTGATGGAGCGGTTGAGGAGTGGCATGATGAGGATGGTATGGAGGGATGTGGGTGATGGCTCTGGTCATGGGAGTGATGGTAGTGTAGTTGTAGATGGCCAGTTCTCACCCCTGGCACTGCCCATAATGGAGAGGAGCAGGGTTGGGGGATACTCCAGCCCGGTGAGCAGTGAGCAGGCGCTGATGGGTATGGTGAGGGATAGGTTGATGAGGAGCAGGCATAGGCTGGTGTGCCTCAAGTGTGCGTCGAGCAGGATAGTCGAGGTTAGCAATGCTCCAGAAGAGTTATCATGCCCAGAGTGCAAATCCAGGATAGTCGCTGCTATACACCCTTACGATGATGAGACGTACGATGCCATACTGCTCAAGGTGAGGAACGCTAGACTGGATGGTGAGCAGGAGCACAGGTTCAGGAGGGCATGGAAGTCCGCATCGCTACTTCATACGTTCGGGAGGAGGGCACTGCTGGTACTCTCTGGGTATGGTATCGGGGTGGATACAGCAGCAAGGATACTCAGGAACTATGCCGATGAGCGGGAGGAGGTGCTCCTGAAGTACATATACGAGGCTGAGAGGCGGTACATAACCACTAGAGGGTTCTGGGATGACTGATGGTTGTGATGTTACTGATATCCAGTATCTGTCCGTGCTGGTTGGGTTACTGGATAGGATAGATGGGGTGAGCTGGTGAGGCGTTCAGTATCCAATAGATCGCATCGAGTGGCGAGGAGGTTACCTACGTGCGCAAGCAAGCAAGCAAGCATGTATGTATGTATGTATGTAGCGTATGTAGCGTATGTGCATGTAACCCGTACCAGCAGGCATGCTAACCTATGCGCCTTACGACGGTGAACGGTCTGACGTTGAGCTCATAGGCATCACCACCATAGCCATGCTCAGCCATGCTATCATCACCCATGCCATGGCCAGTACCATCCCTCCTCACCATCACTGGCCTCCTCCTGGCGGTCACGCCGTAGAGCCTTATCCTCTCCCCGACCCTAAGGCTCTCTATGCTCTCCACCTGCCTATCCCATGCTATCAGCCTGGCCTCCCTCGTATCATCCCCTACGAGGGCTTCTGCACGCCTTCTCATACTCCCATCCCTGAGCCTCATCTCATCCACCCTGGGTGCGGTGAGCACTATGGCCTCGATGATGTAGAGTTGCTCCTCATCCCCAACATCTGCTATCTTGCTAGTAGGTTCGTGTATGGCTGCCTTACTGCGCTGACGTTGCTCCTCTCCTCCTCCTCCTATGTATGAGTCCTCATCCAGGTATATGGTGTAGCCGAGGAGCCTGCTTGGTATGCACTCTATGATCATCCCCTCACTCACCCTTCGCAGCGATGATGTATTGAGCAGGTACACCCTGGTCTTGCCACTGTAGTCCTCAACTGTGACTATTGCGTATCTACCTGTAGTGGTGACACCATCACCCATACTACTACTACTACCATCTATGCTATACTCAACCTCTCCACCAGCACCAGCACCAGCACTACTCACTGCCAGTATACTTAGCCTCATCAACCCCAGACCCTCATCGGTAGAGCCAGCATAACCTATGTTGCCATGATCCCCTAGAGCCTTTATCACGCTTCCAGCATCGCCATGGAGTTCTACCCTATCCCCATCGTGCCTGACCCTCACACCAGTTACCATCACCCTGGAGTTGATGGGCACAATCTTTGCCAGGTTTGCATAGTTGAGATCCCATACCACTACCCTTACCCTCCTTGCTGTACTGCCCTGGAGTAGCATGCTCATGACCCTGCTCAACTCGCCATCCCTGTTACTGTACGTAGAGATGGTGGGGTTGGAGCATAGGGTGCCAGTGACCACCAGATTATCCCCCTCTGTAGCATAGCCAACATCCAACGCAATATCCTCTAACCCCCTTATCTCTACTAGACCAGTACCCCCACCTACGCTGACGAGTTCCACACTGCTCCTCATCCCAGTATTTATGACTAGGCTTCCATTCAGCCCGCTCTTCACGTATGCCCTGGAGACCATTATCGCATCCCCAGCCACTATGCCGAGCCTCTCTATGGCATCTGCAGCATCATCCCACAGGTTCAGGCCCATGGTCCTGTCGTTGTCATACACCACAAGCCTCCTAAGGACCAGGGATGTGCCGTCGCCCTTGCTGTACCTCCTCACTGGATAGATCTTCATAACCCTTGCTACTATGCTCACATCCCTTGCGCCAGAGTAGAGGTCCTTGAGCGCAACCGTAGCCCCTCCTCCCACCATCCTCATCCTGCCTATCTCCTCATCCACCCTTATGCCCAGATCCGATGCTACAAGGAACAGTGCGCCCTGCTCTGTTAGGTACCCAGCGCCTATACTCTTCATCTTCTCCCTGGCCATCCTCAGCACATCCTCCCTGCTTAGGTCTGGCCTATGCCTGAGTATCATCGCAACTATGCCCTCTGTATCCAACCTATTAGATCTGCGTGCATCAGTTAATTAAACTTGCTTCGGCCATCCGCCCAGCAAGGATTTTTATATGTGGATGGTGTAGCTCCGCTGTTGGCCACTACCAATACATGCCCTGAGTGTAATGGGAACCTGCTGTACGAGGTCAGCACCAAGCACTTCATATGCAAGAACTGTGGGCTGTATGTGACGAGGGAGCAGTTGGATGATATAAGGGATAGGTTGAGGCCTCAGAGGAGGAAGGGTAGCAGGGAGTCAGAGTACCTGGAGTGGTGGATGAGCAAGAAGTAGGTGTAGGTGTGGAGCAGGAGGGTAGATGGTGATGATGATGCTGCTGCTGGTCTGTAGTATGGACGGGGGGTATGGGGGAGGAAGGAAGGGAAGGAGAAAGGGGTACAACATACCCCACCCATATAGGGGGAGACCTAGCAGCACCAGCAGCGGTATTCCATGATCACCAACTCGAACGACCGATGGACCAGTAGTCGGTTAGAACCACAATGGCATCACGGGTGAACGGGTGAACTGATAAGGATACGGTTTAATATGGTCCAGGGGGATGTCATGGTATGAGTGAACTACCAAAGTGGGCTGAGGATGAGATAAACTCCATAACAGACTCCTCGTTCAGGCTCGAGCAGGAGTGGGAGGGTACAGGTTACTTCCTCGACATAGATGGTGACGGGAGGCTAGTTGATATAAACTTCTACGAGAGGCTCCCCAACGGCAAGCATATAATAACTGCAAGGGTAAGCGATACACTCGACATAGATGGGTTCAGGAAGGGTATAGTCTACACATACAGGGTGAGGGTGCTGAAGGCCCCAATAAGCGATAGGCTTGCTGAGTACCTCAAGAGCAACTTCAACCTTCACATGGATGGGGTCTACAGGTTCGAACTCTACTCCCTCGAACCCCTCGAGGATGTTGGGTATGAGGGCAGGAGCGGTGAGGGAGGGGAGGAGGGGGAGGAGTAGGATAGGATAGGGTAGGGTAGGGTAGGGTAGGATAGGATAGTAGAGGGGTGACCGCTCACCTCTGCAGTATCCTCTTGAGCATCATCTTCGCCTGATGCATAGCATGTATGGTGAAGTGCCTAGCGACTATCAGGTTGCAGTCTAACATGGCAATGACCCTCTGCATGCTCTGGCTGCTGATCATGTTCATGCCCATCAATGTCGCAGGTATCACCACAACGTCTGGCTCGTATGCCCTTGCCTTCTCGATTATCAGGTTTGCGAGCCATCTATCGCTCATCCTGTCCGGTATGGTAGCCTCTACAACCTCACAACCATGTGCCCTCAACCTATCCTTCTCATTAACGTACTCTATCCCCTCCAGCCGGGAGAGGTAGACTACAGTCCTCTCCGTACCATCCAACCACCCGAGTACCTTCAGTACGAGCCTAGAGTGCTCCCCCTCATCATCGTAGAATGCAAGGACCCTCCTGCACCCATCTATGCCCTTCACATCCTTAACAGCAAGCACATCACACGTCAGTAGCATCTGGAGCCTCCTGTTACGCCTGAAGCCATCGAACTCATGCACGAGCAGGTCTATCCCCTGCTCCTCCACACTCGCAAGCACTGCATCTGTGACATCATGCGCTATCCTCGGCATGTAGTGGTATGGCACCTTCCTCTCCTCTATGGCACTCCTTACAGGGGCGAAAGATCTTATGGCATCATCCACGAAAGCTACTCCACTGGAGAGGGGCATCTGGTATGGCACGGTTATCACCCTGAGTATATTGACCTCCCCATCTGCACTCTCCGCTATCCTCATGGCATACCTAATGATCTTCAGGGGGTCCTCTGGCATGTACGGTACGAGTACCCTGAAGCCCCTCCTCTCCATGTAGCCAGTAGATGCAAGTAGTGGAGCTGTGTGCTCAACCTCCTGCCTGAACGAGTACAACCTGTACATGAGGAGCCCTATGGCAACCCATACGATCATCACCAGCAGGCTCACTGGCTGTGTTACTATTATGTACAAAGCAAGTGCTATGTTCAGGAGTATGCCTATCATGGGGACTGCAGGGAAGAGGGGTATCCTGAACCCGTACTCAAGCCTCTCACCGTAGAGCCTCCTTATGTTTATCACCGCAGCGTTAACCTGTGCAAAGAGCACGAGGAAGATCAGCCCTGCTGCCTTTGCTATCTCCTGCAGTGGGAAGAAGTACGCCATGAGAAGTGTTATCCCTGCAGAGACCATTATCGCTACATGCGGGGTCCTGTTCCTTGCATGTATCATGCTCAGCACGTGGGGCAGGTTGTAGTACCTCCCCATGGCCAGTGCGACCCTGGCAGAGGAGAATATGCTGGCGTTGAGCGCAGCGAGCATGGATACCATGCCCCCAGCGAGTACCAGCAATGCTCCAAATGGTATGAATGTATCTGCAGCCCTCATTATGCCCAGTTCGCCATGCATGCCTATGAACCTCCATGCTGGAGTATCTGTACCAGTATCAGTCGCTCCTATGGCAACTATGGCTATCAGGCTGTATATGGTTGCCACACATGCTATAGAGATGAATATGGCAATGGGGATGTTCCTCCTTGGATTCCTGACCTCCTCCCCCGCCTGTACTATGACCTCATAACCCTCGAAGGCTATGAACGTCAGGGCCATGGCAGCCAGTATGCCCGCTACCCCCATAGGTGCGATATCAGAGAACTGAACAGTCCACTCGGGCTTCTCGCTCATGACGTACAGTCCAGTCACTATGAAGGCGAGTGCCACTCCCAACTGCGATAGCGTTATTACATTGCCAGTCCTACCTGTGGGTGATGCACCCCTGAAGTTGACATATGCAAGTGCTGCTATGGCTATGGTAGCGAATACCTTATCCCCATGCTCCAGATCCATACCTGCTAGAGCAAGGAGGCCATTCATGAACGTGCCGAAGCTCACAGCGTACAGGCTCGTGGCAACTATGTGTGCGAACCAAGCGAGCCAGCCGTTTATGAATGGCATGGGTCTGGGCAGACCCTCCCTTATCCATCTGTAGCCCCCACCGACCTCTGGTATCGATGATCCCAGCTCTGCATAGGACATGGCTGTGAACAGTGTTATCACGGCGTTGAGTGTGAATGCTATGACTACGGCAGGACCAGCGAGCCCTATGGCAGGGCCTACGAGCACGAACATGGCTCCCCCTATCATAGCTGCTATACCTATCATCACCACATCCAGCAGCCCTAGTGTACGTACAAGCCTAGGCTCATGCTCAACCATACGCTATTGGTGCATCTTACCCTGTAAGGTATATGAGTCAATCCCCAGAGGAGATGATGATCCTCTGCTCGCTATCCCTTCAGAGAACGTATGAGGAGTGCCCAGCTCACGAAGAGTGGTACATGATACGATGCTATCCTCCACGCAACTATAACATCCCCGAACGCTGCTGGGTCTACACCGAACGTGTTCAGGTAGTACGCTACACCCAACTCCGTGAGCCCAGAGCCACCAGGGGTTATGGGTATCGTGCCTATGGATATGGCAGCAGCCACCATTATAAGTGACTCGAAGAAGCCAACCGATGCCTTGGCGCTCGCTATCACCATGAATGTCAGGGCATGGAGTGATGCCCCAGCGAACGTCAGTGCTAGCCCTATGGCAAATACCCGCAGGGATGACCTCCTGAGGTATATCCTTGACATCTCGCAGAGCTCTCTAAGGCTATCGTTCATGAAGTTGGTCCACCTGACTCCCTTCTCCTCCCCGAATAACCTCGTAAGCAGTGGCCTGGTGAACCTGGGCATCTGTATGACCCTCTTGGCAGATAGCGTCAAGAGCACCAGGTATGAGGCGAATACGGGTGTGGTTATGAGCAGTATCGCTGTCGAGATGACGTAGTTGTGCGCACCGAATGCAACCACCATGGCTATGTATGCTAGAGTGCTACCCACTAGCACATCGCTTATTATCTCTATGGTTATTATCCAGAGCCCCTTCCCCGAGTGCACACCATTCTTGTGCAACCATGCTACCCTGACCCACTCACCCCCAGTGTATGCAGGTGTTGTGAGGGTTACGAACTCACTCCCCATCCTTATCTGCACGCTCTTGTAGATGCTTGCTACATTGCTCCCCACGAACGATCTGACGTAGTAGTGGAACCTCAATCCCTGCATGAAGAGCTTCGCAACTGCTATGAGGCATGATACCACGAATGGGAGGAGGCCTATGGCTAGTATATCCTCAACCCTGACGTTGAGGAGCAGGCTTATTATCACGAGTGGTACTATGCTTGCTACTATGGCTATTATCCTCCCCAGCCCTCGTCTCATCTTTGCGTATATGATGCCGAGAAGAATTAAATAATTTATCTTCACGCTCCCATACATGTACGCTGTACTCATACTCGGTACAGCAGGCTCTGGAAAGAGCACACTAGCATCCAGGCTGGTGGAGTGGTACACAAGCAAGGGTGCCAATGCCGTAACGCTCAACCTCGACCCAGGTGTGACCGATCTACCGTATGAGCCTGATGTGGATGTTAGGGAGTACGTGAGCGTTGAGGAGATAATGGACAGGTACAGGCTTGGTCCGAACGGTGCGCTAGTACTTGCGAGTGACCTCATCGCTGATAGGCTGGAGGATATACAGAGGGATGTAGATGGGCTCAATCCTGACTATCTCATAGTAGATACTCCTGGCCAACTGGAGCTCTTCGCATACAGGGCCAGTGGGGTTATGATTGCTAGGGAGTTGAGGTGCGATGCAAAGGCATCGGTCTTCCTCTTCGACTCCATGCTCGTCGACTCTCCATTGAACATGCTCTCCATAGCACTGCTGGCAACATCGATAAGGCTCAGGCTTGGGCTGGCACATCTCAACGTGCTCTCAAAGATAGACCTGGTCAGGGATAGGCTGGATGAGATCATAGGGTACTCTGCAGACCCAGCAAGGCTCGAGTATGCACTGCAGATGGAGAAGGACAGCGAACTCTACATGCTTGGGGTATCCATACTCAGGGGTGTGAGGAGGTATGGGCTATCAATGGGTTTATTAGCGGTATCGAGCCTCACGTATGAGGGCATGGCCAATCTGGCAGCTGCACTAGCAAGGATGCTCAGGGAGGGGGAGGATGCAGAGCAATGAGCGATGGTGATGGTGATGGTAGTAGTAGTAGTAGTGCAGGGTTGAGGCCTAGGTTCGGTTATGTTAGGGCAATGGCTCCAGCATCTACGGCCAACCTAGGCCCTGGGTTCGATGTATTTGGGTTGGCACTGGATGCCTACAGTGATGAGGTTGAGTTGATGGTGCTTGGTGATGGTGATCGTGATGGTAAGGGTTCACTTGCCATAGAGACCTATGGTGCAAGCATGAAAGTTGAGCATATACCGGTTGATGCGGAGCGTAACTCCGCTGGACTAGCACTCCTGAGCATGATAAAGGCTTATGGTATAAACGATAGGATAAGGGTGAGGATCAGGAAGGGTGTACCAGCAGGGTATGGCCTCGGGAGCAGTGCTGCATCTGCTGTAGCTGCTGTCAGGGCACTGGATGCCATGTATGGTCTGGAGTTGGACCCACTCGTACTGTTGGGGCATGCTGCACGGGGCGAGGTGGCATCCGCTGGCACTGCACACTACGATAACGTTGCCGCATCGCTCCTTGGAGGGTTCGTGGTAGTGAGGCAGGAGCCATTGCATGCTATAAGCATAGATCCTCCAGACGACCTTCTACTCTGTGTAGCAACGCCAAGGGTGGATGTGCCTAAGGGCAAGACCGGTGTTGCTAGAAGCGTCCTCCCGGATAGGGTGCCCTTGGGGAAGATGGTCAGCAACGTGGCGAATGCAAGCCTGTTGGTTGCAGGTCTACTCAGGAAGGATGTTAGGCTGATAGCGGATGCCATGATGAGGGATGCCGTAGTCGAACCGGCAAGGATGCATATAATACCTGCATATGCTGGTGTTAAGAGGGCTGCACTGGATGCTGGTGCTCTAGCAGTGACCATAAGCGGGGCAGGCCCATCCATGCTGATCATGGTGGATGCAGAGAGGGCAGAGGGCGTTGCCAAGGCTGTAAATGAGGCATACTCCAGGGATGGCATAGAGTGCTCCATCAGGATATGCAGGGCAGCAAAGGGTGCAACGGTACTGGAGCGTAGGTTGTGATGGGGGATTATACGTAGTGATACCAACTGATCGATCTCAACGTGGCATGAGCGGGAACTGTATGTAGAGCAGTAGTATCGCCAGCAACAGTGTGGGTACAGATACCAGTAGACCAGGCTTTATCCACTGGACCAGTGTTATATGCCCGAGCTTCTGCCTCTCAAGCATGCCTACTGCTACTATGTTCGCAGTGCTCCCTATAACGGTCATATTCCCGAAGAGCGTACCTCCAAAGAGCAGACCCCACCATAGTGGGTATGCATGGACCCCTAACGCCTCCATCTCATGCACTATGGGTATGAACGTAGCCACTGCAAGTATGTTATCCATGAATGCGGTCATTATCCCCGCTATGAGTGTGAAGAGCAGGAACAGGATAGTATCGTTACCATTGCTGGCATCGAAGAGCGCCTTGGCTATAAGGTAGGTTACCCCTGTGACCTTCAACGTGCCTACTGATGCGAAGAGGAAGATGAAGAAGCTCAAAGTCCACCAGTCTACCCTCTTCTCAACCATCTCCCTTGCTGCGTTGCGGTTCACGAAGAGCGTGACCCCAGCTGCGCCCAGAGCAGTGCCAAGCAGCATGGCATTCTTCTCCAAGCCCAGCAGTGACTCCACTGGCCCATGTGCTACCAGGCTTGCTATCGTGCCAAGGAAGAGTATCCATGGCAACTTGAACGACTTGTTCTCCCCAGGGTTGTTAACCGCATTAGGGATGCTCTTGAGCGACTCCATCATCTGCCCCATCTTCTTTATATCACTCGAGAAGTACTTCAGCGATAATGGGATCGTGACTGCTAGTGCAGCTATGGAGATGGGTGTAGCCCATCTGAGGAAGTCCATGAACGTGAGTTCAGCCCTCAACGCTATCAGCACACCGACTGGGTTCCCTACAACGGTTGCACTGCTCCCTATGTTGGTTGCAAATACTATCATGATCACGAACGGTATAGGGCTTATCCTCAACTTGGATGTGAGATGTAGTATGGTAGCGGTCATGAAGAGTATCGATGTGACCTCATCCACCAATGCAGCGAATAACCCTGCGAGGAGCATGAGGAGCACGATGAGCCTCGTTGGGTTGCTCCCAACCCTCCTGACTATCCTCTCGATCAGGTGCTCGAAGAAGTGCCTCTCCTCAAGGTAACCTATCACTATCATCATGCCCACGAGGAAGAGGATGATATCGAACCCTGCGAACTGGATCAGGGTCCCAGTGTTGATCAGGCCGAAGGCCATGAGTGCTGCTATGCCACAGAGCGCAAATGCAAGCCTGAACCTCCAGTACATGAGTGTACCAGTTATGAGACCAAGGAAGATTGTAAGGGAGGCAACCTGGAGCGGTTCAAGACCTAGGCTTGCTGCTACTATGACTACACCAGCAAGCACACCAGGATATGCAAATGTTTTCAGCATGACCTCTCTTAGAGTTCAGCACTTTTAAGTGTTCTCTTAATATATATGCGAAATGCCCTACATGTTGATACATTCTAGATGCATCAGTCTACCGATGGCTTTGAGAGTATGATCAACCTGCCTGATCTCCTCTTGATCCAGACCTCATAGGATGCATCAGCCAGCAGGTTGAATACATCCTTCCACGGGAAGAAGTCTGGATTGTGCACGATGATCTCATAACCTCCATACTTCTCGCTCACCTCACCCTCACTCCCTACCACCATCTTCAGCTTCATAAGCATGCACTATGTAATGGCATGTGAGTATTTTACTGTTTCTAAGTTTATATCAGGAATGGGGAGAAGATGATTAGTTATACAATGTTCACTCGAATATTGTTGAATAGTTCAATGAACGATATATAAGATATGTATCAGCCTAGGTGCCTCCTTATCAGCATCCTCAGCCCACGCATGTACCCCCTCGCAAGCACAGAGGGGCTCTGCGATGAGTACCATATACAGGCTAGCACATCGCACTCCTTACAGTGCCTGACCTCATCCCACTCCTCCCTCCTACTCCATACATACTCCACATCATGCTCAAGCAGGCTATACGCATTATCCCTGTACCTCCAGCATGGGACCATTACAGTTCCATCAGCATTGACGAATATGCTCTTCCACACACCACACTCATCGAAGAGTACCCTGCCATGGGCGATTATCTGCTCCCAGTAGAGTGGGGGTATGAGTATGAATGGCTCATCGTGCCTCTTCATGTAGTCCAGGATGCTGTGGCATACATTGAGCATGGTCTGCCTATCTGGGAGCAGGGAGTAGTCAACGTCAGACCTATCCTCAACGAACGTCATGCTCACAGTCCTGAGTCCAAGGCTCCTCGCTGTATCAAAGTACTCCTGTGTTATGAACTCCTCAGCATTCCACTTTGTTATAACAGAGTTTATGTAGTGCCTTATGCCATGGTCCTTGAGGAGGATCAGGTTGCTCATGACCCTGTTGAACGCTTCGGGCTTGACACCCCTAACCTTGCAGTAGGGCTCCTGCTTGAGCGAGTCTATGCTTAGGCATATGTAATCTACAGAGTGCTTCAGCCTATCTATGTCAAGGGTATGCAGTAGCGAGCCATTGGTTATCATCGTGACCGGTAGACCTAGACCCTTGAGGTGCTCCAAAAGCTCAAGTATATCCTTCCTGCTGGTCGGTTCTCCTCCCTCGACTATGCTCCATATAACGTAAGGGGCTACCTTACTCATAACCTGCTTCCACTGCTCAGTGCTGAGATCTCTCTGCATGGCAAGCCTCAACTGCGCATCCTTCTCAGGGTCTCCGAATGGGCACATTGCACAGTAGTAGTTGCAGTAGTGTGTCATGCTGAATACTGCTACCAGAGGCCTCCTCTTGCCCTGCAACCTGCTCAGAGACCATCTACCAAGTACCCTGAGTGCTCTTATCTTATCCATGGCCTGTGTTCACACCAATAGGATATAAGGTTGTTGCTTGCTACCCTGCTTGCTCGCATTATCCTGTATCGATCATCTACACATGTGCGTGTATGGGCAGAAGAACATGCCAGTAAGATAACCCTTGATGACTGAGAGTGTGACCTCGCCCACGAACTGCTCGTATGGCTTGCCAACGCATGCTGGCTCGGATGGTGGGCAGAACTCCCCATACACACTACCATCATCACTGACTACATACCTTGCTCGTGTAGTAGAAGATCAGCCCTGGAGCCCACCTCTCCTCTGCTGGAGCATCTAGGAACATGATATACCTGCCATCCTGCACAAGCGTACCATCGCTGGTATTAACCCTGCTCACCTCATCCAGCATACCACCTATATGGGCAACTAGCATGGTACTGTTATCCCTAGCGTACATGATGCCCTTGAGCACATGCTCAACCCTGATCTCGTAGAATGTATATGGTGTTGGATAGTAATAGGTATTGCATCCACCAGGGAACCCTTAACATCGAGAACCCTCCAACTATTATCACCTTGCTTGCATTAACAAGCTCATCCAAGCTTGCATAGTGTGCATAATTTATAAATATATGAACCCTTGCCTCAGCATCGTAGGTAGTTGATTGGTGTGAACCTGTAACCCTGAATATCTGGCAGGTTACCATAGTTGACCCTGTAAGCATCTATTGCTTCAACCGCTACTATAGATACTATGTAGGATGCTACTGCTATTATGGCTATTAATATGAACCTATTCATCACAGTAGATGTAGGGGTACCTGTATATGCACCATAATCCTTCATGTTGCCCGTATTAACTGTATATTATCACTCCCACATCACGTGTAAACCCCAATACCATCATAGAATGAGTGTTGAACTTACTTGCTGTATGGTTTACAGTACTCATATATGAGTAAAGATAGCAGTTAAGTTAATCTTTGCCATAATACTAGCATGAGCATGGACAGCAACAAGGCCGTATGCATACTCAGCGGGGGGCTGGACTCTGCATGCACAGCAGCATACCTGAAGGGGCAGGGTTACGAACTGTATGCAATAACATTCTACTATGGGCAGAGGGGCAGGTACGAGATCGATAGAGCTAGAGCGATAGCAGCAAGGGTTGGTGTGGTGGAGCATGTCGTTGCAGATATAGGGTTCATGGGCTCACTCTACAGGGATAGCAACCTGCTGACCAGAAGCGATGGTGCGAGCATACCCAGCAGGTTCGAGTACAGCATAGTCGTGCCAGCAAGGAACGCTATCTTCCTTACGATAGCAGGGGCATGGGCATTCAGCATAGGTGCGAGTATGGTTGCATATGGTGCACATGCAGATGATGAGAAGAACTACCCAGACTGCAGGGTGGAGTTCGTAGGGAGCATGGAGCATGCACTCAACCTTGCAGAGAGTGATGGGATAGAGCAGGGGGTGAGGAGGAGGCTCAGGGTATGGAGTCCTGCAGTTGATGGCATGGACAAGGCAGACCTAGTAGGCATAGGTTATAGGATTCTGGGCGATGCGCTCTTTGAGACATGGAGCTGCTACACAGATGGGGTAGAGGTCGATGTTGATGGTGAGAAGAGGGTGAGGGTGCAGTGTGGCTCGTGCGAGTCATGCGTGAACAGGATGAAGGCGTTCAAGCAGGCAGGGATAGAGGACAAGACGGTATACGCTAGAAGCATTAGTTTAAATAAGATCCATAAAGGTTAATCTCAGGTCTGGTAAGGGTTGAGGGTGGGCATAAGCGAGGTATTCACGAGCATAGAGGGGGAGGGTATATACCTAGGCACGAAGACCCTATTCATAAGGCTTGCGGGATGCCCCCTCAGGTGCTTCTACTGCGATACACCGTATGCGCTCAGCATGGGCAATGGTAGGTACTACAGCATGGATGAGGCAAAGGCACTGATAGGGAGCAGGGTCAAGGGTAACACATTCAAGGCCAACTTCACCGGTGGGGAGCCACTGCTCCAGCATGAGGCCGTGAGGGAGCTCGCTAGGTATGTTAGGGATGAACTGAGGCTCAAGACCTATCTGGAGTCATCGTGCTATGACGCATCCAGGTTCGCATACGTACTCCCATACATAGATATATGCAAGATAGAGTTCAAGCTCAGCGATGCCCATGCAGTGATGGACAGTCACCATGGTAGGTTGCTTGAGAACGAGCTGTTATGCCTAAGGTATGCTGTTGAGCACGGGAAGGCAACATACATAAAAGTCGTGGTCACTGCTCAGAGTAGGAGGGAGGAGGTAGAGGAACTGCTCGGGATGATATCTGGGGATGGGTTGGGCAAGGGCATAGAGGGGTTCGTACTCCAGCCTGTAAATGGTACTGGTGAGCCTACGCTGGAGCACATGCTCGCTCTATACGATACCGTGTACAAGTACCATCCCAACGTTAGGATAATACCACAGATGCACAAGGTGATGGGCATACCATGAGAGGTAGTGATGGTAGTAATAGTAGTAGCAAGGATGATGGTGATGATAGGCATGGTAGCATAAGTAGTAGCGGTGGTAGCAACGACAGCAGAGGCAGCAGTCTGAGTAGTAGTAGCAATAGTTATGGTAGCAAGGGTGCAGATGTAGGCAGCAAGAAGGAGGGCAGGAGGGTGAAGGCTGGAACCAGGACCAATGCCAGCATGGTGGATGGAGACGGTGAGAGGATGATAGGCTCTGGCAGGAGTAGGAGGCACTCCATATCAAGGATAAAGAGGCTGGTAAGGCAACTCCTGATAGAGCTTGGAGAGGATCCAGATAGGGAGGGGTTGGTAGATACCCCGGAGAGGGTTGCAGAGATGTATGCTGAGATCTTCTCTGGCTACACCATGGACTCTGAGTTGGATGTTACGTTCACCGAGGAGAGCGATGTGGTGGTAGCAAGGGAGATACAGTTCTACAGCATGTGCGAGCACCATATCCTTCCGTTCTTCGGCAAGGTACACATAGCATACATACCAGATGGCAAGGTATTCGGCATATCCAAGCTAGTTAGGCTCGTTGAGAAGTATGCGAAGAGGCTCCAGATACAGGAGAGGATGACCAAGCAGATAGCGGATGAGCTGGAGGATAAGGTCAAGGGCGTGCTGGTCGTGGTTGAGGGGGATCACATGTGCATGCGCATGCGTGGTGTGAAGAACAACAGCAGGATACTGACCATAGCCTACAGGGGGGAGTTCGAGAACAGGGAGTTGAGGGAGCAGATACTCGCACTTCTGAGGGACAACAGTACGAGGATGTATGGTATATAAGGTATGGCAGTATAGATCAGTGCATGGGCACGAGTGTGCTTGCAGGCCCAGCATCCAGGGATATTGCGAAGAGCATAGCAGTTGCACTAGAGGCAAGGCTCGTGGATGTGGATCTACGCATATTCCCAGACGGTGAGAGCAAGATAAGGATCACAGGTCCCATGGAAGGGGATGATGTGATCGTAGTCCAATCCACCCATCCCCCGGTAGATACCCATATGATGCAGCTCTTCTTCATGCTATCGAGGGTGAGCAGGATAGCATCCAGGGTTATAGCGCTTGTACCCTATCTGGGCTACGCTAGACAGGATAGGGAGTTCCTTGCTGGGGAGGTCGTGAGCATGGATACCATAGCAAGGATAATCTCATCCTATGGGATAGATGCGCTTATAACGGTAGATGCACACAGCACTCTGGCACTATCATACTTCACCATACCCGTATACAATCTATCCGCAGTACCACTACTCGCTGGGTACTTCAAGGATAGGCTCAGGGGTGAGGGTGTGGATGCTGATGATGTGGTGAGTGTATCCCCAGATGCTGGCGGGGCGGGTAGGGCAGAGGCCTTCGCAGGGGTCATAGGATGCTCACATCTAGCGTTAAGGAAGAGCAGGGACAGGACTACAGGTAGCATAAGTATAGACCATGATATGCTCAAGGGTATCAGTGATCACCTCAGGGGCAAGGTAGCCGTTGTTGTTGATGATATGATAAGCACTGGCAGTAGTGTTGCGGAGGCCGTGAGGGCATTACTTGAGCATGGGTGCAGGAGGGTGTATGTGACATGCACACATGCGCTCATGCTTGATGGTGCGCTTGAGAGGATAAAGGGTAGTGGGGCCAGTGCCATAGTCTCTACCAATACAGTGCCAAGGGGTGTTGGAGGGTTGACGGTTGAGGTAGACGTTGCCCCACTTGCAGCATCCGCACTGCTGAGCATACTCATGGGCAGATCTGGCATGGATGGCATGGATAGGGAAGAGAGGGGGGAGGGGGAGGAGGAGGGGAGCAAGGAGGGTAGTAAGAGCATATCCAGCGTATAGGGGGCATGCTATGCTACTCAGGATAATCTTCCTGGGCACATCGTCCGCAGTACCAACCGCAAGGAGGGGCCTCACATCCATAGCGGTGCAGAGGGGTAGCGAACTGCTCATATTCGATGCTGGGGAAGGGATGCAGAGGAACTTCCTGCAGAGCGGGCTTGGGGTGAATAGAAGCACTAGGGTATTCATAACACACATGCACAGCGATCACGTGCTTGGGCTCCTCGGGTTCATGCAGACCCTAGCATTGAACGGTAGGGATATGCCTCTCCACATATACGGTCCTGAGATACTCAGGGAGTACATGGATGTCAATACTAGGCTGCTGAACGTTAACCTCACCTACGATGTGCACTTCAAGGCGGTCGGTGAGGGTGTGGTCATGGAGGAGAGGGAGTACACCGTCAAGGCATGCAGGGCAGAGCATACCATACACTCATACTCATACGTGATAGAGGAGCATGATAGACCTGGCACGTTCTACCCTGAGAGGGCTCTGGAGCTGGGAGTGCCCAAGGGCAGGTTATGGCATAGACTGCAGCATGGAGAGGATGTGCTCATCGATGGGAGGGTTGTGAGATCCAGCGATGTAACAGGGCCGAAGAGGAGGGGCAGGAGGATAGGCATATCTGGTGATACTAGAGCGAACAGCAGGCTTGAGGAGTTCTTCAGGGGCTGCGATCTACTCATATTCGACTCTACGTTCAGCGATGATGAGAAGGGTAGGGCTGTAGAGACCATGCACTCAACTGCTAGAGAGGCTGCTGAGCTCGCTGCTAGGGCAGGTGTGAAGACGCTAGTGCTAACGCACTTTAGCGCTAGATACGATGATGTTAGCATGCTGGTCAAGGAGGCATCTATGGTGCACAACCACGTGATTGCAGCAGAGGATATGATGGTTATAGATGTGCCCTATCCCTCAGATTGACTCTACCCATCTGCTGGCGAGAGATGTGATATGGGCAGAACCCCTTGTGAGGCACATCATAAACACCTATTACTCAAACTAGGCTCAACTAGAGGCAGACCAAGTTTGACCATTCGCATCAGTCGTACTATCATATATAGTTTTTATAATTATTCTTGCGTTATCACTAGTAGTCTCTGTAATAGATAGACCACTAGGGACATTATTCCAATTTGCTACTGCTAGCCTAAGAGCCCTTAGATAATCTGATGGCAGATTGGATGGTTTATATGTAGTGAGTGCGATATCAGGGCACCTGTAGTATGAATATGCATCTACATCTTTATATTGTGACATGATAAATATACTGACTAATGCTATAATTAGAACGAAAATATAAAGCATGCTCAATCCTCATCTCCCTCCAACATTATTAATTATTGCTGTTATATCATCTATGAACTCCTGCAATGGTTTGCCATCAACCTTAAGAGGATTACCTTTTCCCTTGTCATAAATATACTCTGTTGAATATACTCTATCATCGATTATAAAATACCTTGTATATATACCCGTCCCATAGGCTATTAATCCGTTGGCCCATTCTAACTCAGCAGGTCCAAGTAAGAACATGACGTACCTCTCACCCTCTTTGAGGATTACATCGTAGTCACTCAGTGCAATATTCTCCTCATCTAGCATGCCTCCTGTCTGTTTTACTATTATTGTATCACCTTCCCTTATGTTAGTACCCTTCAACACCTTCTCTACTATGATATCAGAGAATGTAAAGGGAATGCCATACTCCACCTTCTGTCCTTCGTACATAACCTCAGACTTCCTTACAAGTGAGCCTCTCACCTTTACAACCTCTCCAACTATTATCGTATCATGCTCCTTCACAAGCTCATCCCATGTCAGATAAGCATGCAACTGTGATGAGATGTACCCTCTTACATTGGCACTCTCATTTATGGGTATGAACCTGTACTTTGAGTCTATATCGTTGATAGTGCTGGTATTATTGCTGCTGCTACTACCACCACTATAACTGATCTGATTATTATTATTGTAACCTGATATTACAGAGATTGCTATTATTAATGCAGCGGATGCTATCCCTACAGTTATTAGCAGTAACGCCTTCCTCATCAGGTAATATTATAATGAATACCTGTATATATCGGAATCTATTATACCCACTCTCCCGATTCTTCTTGTATAATTTATAATTTAAACCTAAAATATAACGATAAGTTCAGATAACACTTGGTAATCTCTATCATCTACCACAGTTCTAGCAAAGGCTTTATGCATACTACGAGGGCTTCACATACACAGCGTCCTACCTTAAGGATCAATGCCATGAATCCTTCGCTATTGGATCATCCTGTCAGATCATCCTGTCAGCCAGTCTATAATCTTCCTGATCCTTACACCCCTACTCCTTATGGTAACCCTTATAGGCCCTAGGGGAGACTCTCCAGCATCCTCACACACAACGACTGAGCCTGCATAAGCAGCCTGCTTGTTCAGGTAAAGCCATGTAGCATACCCATCCTCGCTCTCATTCTCAAGCATTATCCTCCTGAACGTATTCATCACCTGCCTAGACTGTATCTGCCTCTTCATGGTTGATAATGCGTGTATGCCAGATGCCCTTGCCCTAACCGTATCATCCTCATGGACAGGCTCTATACCATCTATCACATTCTTGATGGCCTTTATGACCTTGCTTGGGTCCTCAGATGGATAGACCTTGCACTCAACCTCCACCAACGTTGACCCTGAACCTGCATCGAGCATGCCCATACATGTACGGGATTCAATTTAAATCAAGCTTATTCGTTCATATGCCATCTACTAATCATTAGTCACCATAACCATCCATCCTCCCCATAATCATAATCACTCATCACCCTTCCCATACCTAATCATCATCATCATACTCTTCCACCCAGCACTTGACCACATCCACTGCATGCTTGGTCAGTTCATCTACTGTTGTATCATTGCTGACTATGGCATCGGATAGCGCTATAGCCTCCGCTATACCAACATCTATCTCACGCTTATCCCTTGCATAGAACTCGTTGAGGTCTGATGGTGCATCCCTCCTGCCCCTACTCACGAGGAACCTGAACCTCCTCTCCCTTGATGCATGCACCGCCAGTATCTTCACAACCCCGTACTCCTTGAGCCTCTCAGCCTCCTTGATGTTCCTGAGCCCATCCACTGCGAAGTAGCAGTTACGCTTCCTCCTGCCCTCATCCTCACTCCTATCCCTGCTCTCATCACATCTACAGGAGTTCAACCTCCTTATATCCTCACCAACGAGCATGGCTATGGCATCAGGTCCATGGATGCTCCTCAACCCAAGCATCACCCTGCCAAGGTTTGCATCCGTAGGGTCGAGCCCCTGCCTCTCAGCCTCCCTCCTGACCACATCCCCCATACTTATTACTGTGAAGCCCAGACCCTTGAGTGCGTTTGCTACCGTGGTCTTGCCTGCTCCAGGTAGCCCAGTTATGCATACTATGAGTGGTTTATCCTTCCCCAACGCCATGACTCCTCTGCAACCGTTATTATAGCATTTACACCATCAAGTTAGGGCTATATTTAAGTGAGTTGGGGAAGAGTATGAGCATGCGTGTATTCGTTGCTATGGATGTTAGGGATGAGGGCTCAATAGGGAAGATGCTGGAGGTGCAGAGGGAGTTCATTAGCCTGGGGCTGGATGCGAAGCCAGTGAGTAGGGGGCAGTTGCACTTCACACTGCTCTTCCTCGGCGAGATAGACCCTAGCATGCTTGAGGGCATAAAGGATAGGCTATCCAGCATGGCATTCGAGCCTGTGAACGTTGCATACAGGGGAGTGGGAGTATTCCCCAACATGAAGCATCCTAGGGTCATCTGGGTTGGTGTCGATCAAGACTCTGCATCCAGGCTTGTAGAGGTAGCAAGGGGCGTAGAGGATAGGCTCAAGCCAATGGGCTTCAGGAGCGATAAGCAGTTCACCCCGCACATAACGCTACTCAGGGTGAGGGATGGTGGCATGGGGGGAGGGGGAGGAAGGTCCAGGAGGAGTGTGCTCGATGCCCTAACAGCAACTATAAACAGGCATAGCAACTCTTACTTTGGGAGCGATGTGCTGGATGAGATAAAGGTGAAGAGGAGTGAACTGAGGTCTGAAGGGCCTGTATACACAGATATCTTCAGCGTAAAGGCATGCCACAGATCCATGGAGGAAGGTGCTGGAGTGGGATAGCATATGCCATCCCATGGAGCAGGATTGGAGAGGATCGTGGAGGAGGCGTACAGGCTGGTCGAGCCGAGCAGGGAGGATAGGGCAAGGGTAGACTCGATGGCAGGGATCTACCTCAAGAGGGTCAAGGATGCAGCACTGGAGTACAGCAGGGAGGTAAGCGATGTCGTGCTCGTTGGCTCCTATGCCAAGGATACATGGCTTGCAGAGAGCGTCGATATCGATGTATTCGTGAAGATGAGGCCTGATGTTGATGAGGAGAGGTTCGAGCATGTAGCGATGGAGATAGGGTTGAGGGCACTGCATGATGCTGGTCCTTACCTAAGGTATGCGCAGCACCCATACGTCGAGGCTGTTATAGATGGGATTAGGGTGAACGTTGTGCCATGCTACGACGTCGAGATGGGCAGGTGGAGGAGCGCAGCGGATAGGAGCCCATACCATACGGAGTACATGCTTGAAGCGTTGGATGATGCGAAGAGGAGGGAGGTGAGGTTGCTCAAGAGGTTCATGAAGGTAATAGGTGTGTATGGTGCAGAGATAGCAGTGCAAGGGTTCTCTGGCTATGCGTGCGAGGTTCTCATACTCAGGTATGGCTCGTTCATAGGCACACTGGAGCATGCATCGAGGTGGAGGGATGGGGAGGTCATAACTCTCACGCAGGTGGGGCAGGTAGGGGGAGGGGGTATGGTAGACGATTCACATAGGCGTAATGGGTACAGAGGTAGCCCCATAGTGATACTCGATCCCATAGATACTAGCAGGAATCTTGGCTCTGCAATCTCATACGAGAGTGTGGGCAGGTTCATACTATCGGCAAGGAACTTCCTTAGGAGACCCAGCATCGCTTACTTTACTTACGATGGTAGAGTTGCCAGAGCCCCAATGATAGATGGTGGTAAGGCTATGAACATGGTGATGGTGCATTTTAGGCACTCTCCAAGGAGCGAGGATGTAGTGTGGGGGCAGCTTAGGAGCAGTATGGATGCCATAGCAAGGCAACTCTCCATCAACGGCTTCAGGGTTCTCAGGTATGCATGCTACACTGATGGCTCTAATGCGTTCATCTCGTTCATGCTAGACTCGTTGAGCATACCACGCATGGTACTCAAGCGGGGACCGAAGGTATTCGATGCTAAGAACTCAGATAGGTTCATAGCCAAGAACAGGGAGAAGGGTGTACTCCTATGGGTCAGCGATGAGGATGGTAGGTTACTTGCCCTGGTAGAGAGGAGGTTCCATCATGCCAGGGATATGCTGAACCACATCATGGGCAGGGCCCTAGAGAGTAGCGGGATGAGCAGGGGGCTTATAGATGATGTGAGGAGCAACGGGTTCAGGGTATACACGTGGGATGATGTGAAGGGGTACATGGATGGCACTTATAGCATCGAGGGCTCAGCGGTAGCATCTGCAGTAAGGAAGATAGTAGAGTATATGGTTGTAAATGATAGGTTTGCATTTGCAGATGAACCTGATACCTGTTGAGCAGCTGCTCAGAGAGCCCTTCATCAAGATAGTAGGGTACCCTCACTGTAGCGTGGAGGATGCAAGGGAGAAGGTCAGGGAGATGGATATGCTGGGTGTGAAGGGTATACTGCTTGGAGGCAGGAGCATGGTGGATGGGTTGCGTGTGCTCGGCAAGGGCTGTACGAGCATAGTAGTCAAGGCACTACTCGATCGGTGCAGTGATGGCGATGGTGGTGATGGAGTGTGTAGTGGAAGGAGTGAGGATAGAGGTACGGATCACCATGGGGCTATAGTGGCGCTCAAGATAATGAGGAGCGACTCTGGTAGGGCGAGCATGGAGCATGAGGCGAGGATGCTAACTATAGCCAATGGTGTTGGCGTGGGCCCTAGACTGGTAGCATACGGTAGCAAGGTACTTGTGATGGAGTTGGTTGATGGTATGCATATGATGGAGTTGGTAAGGAGGGGGGGTATGGAAGGTAGTAATAGCAGTAATAGTAGTATGGTAAGGGATGCATGTACATGCAGGATTATGGATGGGAGCGGTAATGGCTTTAGAATAAGCATAAGGTCTGTGTTACTGGATGTGCTTGAACAGTGCTTCCTCCTGGATGGTATAGGGTTGGATCATGGTGAGTTGGGGAACATGGATAGGCATGTTATGGTTAGTGACAGGGCATACATAATAGACTTTGAGAGTTCTAGCATGGTTAGAAGGGTATCCAACGTAACGTCTGCAGTGAACTACCTACTATTTGGCAGGGGGAGCAGACTGGGAGGTATGCTCATACATGACCTCTACAGCAGGAGGGATGGGATAATACATGCGCTGAGGAGGTACAGGTTGGATATGGATAGGGAGAGGTTCGATGAACTCCTCCAATCGTTGGATTTAAGATTTTTATAAAGAGGGTTGGGGTGAGACTATGAGGGGCCGTCGTCTACAGCATGCATAGAGGCATGCTGGCGGAGAGCTTGGTCTAGGATACCAGAACCATCACGTGTAGAGGTGGTGAACCTGGGGGCCATGCTCACATGCTGGAACGCTGGCGGTCCGGGGTTCAAATCCCCGCGGCCCCACCATCATCATGATAGTAGCAATAGATATACTTGCTTGGATATTTATTATATGTACTTGATATGGGAAAATATCGTAAACTAGTGGAACGTACTAACTAAATCTAATATATCGCTCTCTCATAATATTTGTAATGGCAGAGGCGTTCATGGCACATATGTATGCTATGGCTGGCACGTTTGCTGTATCCACTGCTATATGGTTCAGTATTAGGGCATCTAGGGGTAGGAGTAGAGGAGGAGAGATCGGCAGGGATGTGGAGAAGGAAGGGGAGGAGAAGATAGGAGAAGCATAGATGTACGGACTGATGGATAGATAGATGGATAGATGGATAGATAGATGGATAGATGGATAGTGCTTGCCATCAACCCAACCTATATTTCCTATAATTACTTGCTATATCATCCCCATCACTATATAATATGTGTAACCTCTACAAGTCATACTTACTTATAGTGCCTTACGCACTCCTACGAACATACCATCACTGCCCCTAACCACTACGCTACCTACTGGCACGTATTCATCTGGGGGTACTAGGTATGTTATACCATCTATTATCACGAGTACGTACCTATACACTGGTAAGAGCATGCTCTCCCTATCATCCAAGAGTCTGCGTAATGGGATCAGCAACGTGCTTCCAGCCATACTACTCCTACTCCTACTCCTACTGCGTTCATCCCATACCTTCATGCCATCCCCTCCTTCGCCATCGTCCCTAGGCCTATTCCTAACGTATAGCAACTCTGGCCTGTACACCATGATCATGCTTATCGCTACCATGGCAACACCAAGCAGGAAGGATCTGAGCGATATTATGTAGAACCTATCCTTGCTTATGCTCCCCATGGTGAGCATATGGGGCAAGAGCATCATAGAGCCCAGTATGCATAGCAGCCCTATAGCCATTATGACTGTAGCAAGGGACCTCTTCCATGCAACTGCCAGCACTATAGGCGCTGTGATGATAGGGGCGATTATGTACGCTAACCTGAACGTCGATGGCGAGGTATTTGTAAGTATCACCGCTTCAAGTAGTGCAAGTGCTACCATAGATAGTGCACTCAACTCTAACAGTGCCCTCTTACTTTACTTACCATGAGTATATCTCTCATCTGGGATATTTAAGATTGGTTAGTGAGAATAGGCGCAGGTATGCATGTATACATGCATACATGGATGGAATATTGGTATCAACAAAAGAAGGAAGAAGTTATTGCATACACCTTCTTCTTCTCCCCTCTTCTATCCATCTACTGCTTGTGGCTCGCTATGTAGTTGCATATGCCTTCTCTCCATGCTGTGCTATATCCAACCCGATCTCCTCCTCTCTAGGCGTAACCCTTATCCCTCCAGGCCATACAAGGTCCATGACCTTCAGTATCAGCAGTGTTATGCCAAATGCGTATGCTATGCTCACGCCAGCACCTAGAGAGTTTATGGCTATCTGCATGTAGTTCCCCTCCCATCCTCCAGCGACACCACCTATATGCTCATTGGCCAGCACACCAGTAAGTATGGCACCAACCGTACCTCCCATGCCATGCACTCCCCAGACATCGAGTGCATCATCCCACCTCCTCCTGTTCTTGAAGACCACGCATGCATAGCATATTATCCCTGCTGCGAGGCCTATTATTATGGCGCCCATGACACCAACGAATCCTGAGGCTGGGGTTATGGCAACAAGGCCTGCAACTGCACCACTAGCAGCACCAACTATGCTTGGCTTCCCAGTGTGTGCCCAGCTCATGAATACCCATGCCAGCGATGCCATGGCCGTTGCTGTATTCGTAACCACAAAGGCACTTGTATCCCTGCCATCTGCAGCCAGACCGCTGCCAGCGTTGAACCCGAACCATCCGAACCAGAGCATGGATGCGCCTAGCACAACCAGGGGCACGTTGTGGCTCTCCATCGCTACCTTACCATAGCCTATCCTCCTCCCCAGTATCAGTGCACCAGCGAGTGCGCTCCAGCCAGATGTTATGTGCACCACAGTACCCCCAGCGAAGTCCAATGCGCCCATATCCATCAGGAAGCCCCCGCCCCATACCCAGTGTGCAACTGGATCGTACACGAACGTTGCCCAGAGCACTATGAATATAACGAATGCGCTGAACTTTATCCTATCCACCAATCCTCCAACTATCAGTGCTGGGGTTATTATTGCGAACATCGCTTGGAAGATCATGAACGTCTGATGGGGTATGCTCATCCATGTGCCAGCCTCATAGTTGCCCAGTGGTGCCTCATGAGATACACCGTTAAGCAGTGCGTATGAGAAGTCGCCAACGAAGTTGTGCACCCCTTCAGTCACTGGTCCAAATGCTAGGCTGTAGCCGTAGAGTACCCACTGCACACTTATTATCCCTATCACTATGAAGCACATTCCTATTGTGGAGACTACGTTCTTGCTCCTTGCCAACCCTCCATAGAAGAATGCTACACCAGGGGTCATGAAGAGCACTAGTGCGCTTGCAGTTAGCATCCATGCAGTATCCCCTCTATCTATTGGGCATGGTTCCCCTTCAGGAGTCCAGCACTCGTGTGGGTTCTGGTCTGGCTCAACGAAAGGTATGCTCCCGTTCTCATTGGGTTGAACCTCCCTCCCATGTGCAGCGTATGCATACTGCTCTCCTACCACGATCGATACCAGCATCAGCGCAACCACTACCGCTACCACGATCCCACTACGCATGTTATCAATTGGTAATCATATGATAAAAATATTTTGTGGATAATTTGGAATTATCTGCTAAATTTGATTACTTTCTTAGCCATCGATATTATCGTATATTTGTATGATGATGCTAGATATATTTATTAATCATTTATAAAGCGGACGATGTAAGAATAGTGGGAGTATGTAACTAAATAAGCCATAGCTGGAATATTCTTACATTAATATCAAATACAGGTTAAATTAGTCCATAAATTACCTGCTACTCATATGCCAGCAGTCTTTAATAACTCACAAGATCATAGTAGAATCATGGAAGGGGAGAGGATACTCTCTACACTCTACTCCGTGTGGGGTGGCGAGCAGGGGTTCATGAAGCGTGGGAGAGAGGGCATACTAATCCTCACGAGTGCTAGGGTAGCATTCATCTCGAAGACGGGCATGAGTGTGGATGTATGGAAGAGGGAGGTGGATGCACAGGTCAGGGAGATGAGGATGTCCAGGGACCCGATCAGAGTATCGAAGGCATACACGCTGGAGATGCTCCATGGTGATCTTGGTCATGATAAGAACCTGAGCATAGCGCTGAGCAGCATAGTTGATATGGGCTATGAGGAGAAACGATACGGAAGCGTTCTAACGCTTAGGTTCAGGGATGATGATGGTGCAAGCAGGGTGTACAGGTTCATGGTAGTCAGGTCATGGATAAGGTATCCTGTAACAGACCCAGTGGAGTATGAGCATGTGGATTGGAGCAGGTGGATATCTCTAGCCAAAGTATATATGAAATAGCGTGGATAGTGGTAAACTCTACAATACTTATTCAAATAATTAGATTAATGTACCATTATGTTAAAATATATCTTAATGTAATATTATAGTATGGGTAAGGTAGCATGGTATGCAGCAGCAACTGTAGGTATAGCAGGGATTATACACCTGATGCTAGTGCCCATGGTATGGGATAGGTTCCTGCCTGCAGCAGCTCTATTCCTGGCAGCAGGGGTAGCACAGCTCTTCTGGATCATACCATCGCTGAAGGGATGGCCTAGATACTGGCTCTACATAGGTATAGGTGGCAACGCTGCGCTCATGGCACTATGGGCCATAACTAGGGTACCAAACCCCATAACAGGTATGGCATTACCCATCAACGTGCTTGATATAGCTACGCAGATTATGCAGGGGGCATACATAGGGCTTGCATCGTATCTATTGGGCATAGCAGAGAAGGGGAGGGTGAGAAGTGAGGGTAGGGCTGAGGGTGAGGAGGGTAAGATGGGTGCTGAAAGGAGAGGTTCGCCTATACAGTAGCCACAGTAACAACACCACCATATTTTTACCCCAGCGTCAGCATCATATGCTTGTACGTGCCTCCTGCCTGCCATCAGATGCGCCGATATCCATGTTACCATCCTTGACCCTGTTACTGCTTTCATCATCATGCCCAGTATCATAACCAGTACCAGAAACAGCGTCAGAACCAACATCACCACCGCTACCATACCTGTTTCTCTTCTCCTCCTCCTCCTCCTTACCTTCGCCCTTCTCCCTCTCCCCCTCATCCAGCCTCAATCCACTCTTGCTAAGGTACTCCTCGACCCACTCCCTGGTTAGTACCCCGCTCTCGACGAGATTGACCAGTGCGTTGACTGAGGCTGTGCCCGTGACCTTGCCTATCCTCCTCCTTATCTGCCTCCACATCAGCCTTGTGTTACCACTCTTGCTCGAGTATATTATGCCGAGTATATCCTTAGCATTGACGAATGTCACATCACCTATCTTCTTCAGGGTCACCTTATCTGCAGCCTCAACATATATCGTGCCAGGGCTGTTCTCCCTCTCAGGGAATACCTCTGGGTCCCTCATGTAACTCTCTGGCATGAAAGACCTACACGTACTGACTATAAGGAACCTCCTAAAGCTCTCTAGGGTTGCTGTGGTCTCTATAGATACCAATTCGGTAGCTGGTTACACCACTCCACTTATAATCTTATATAGATATGGGGAGGGCAACTCAGCACTCAAGATCCTCATCACCTATCCACGTACATCAGCAGGGCTTGCCCATCATCGTATGCCCATAAGTACTACATGGAGGCTGGATAAAATCTTTCACTACGCACTGCCAGATCTGGCCTTGATGCTGGTGATGATCCTGTACACCTCCTCGCTGCTGTTTGCCCTGAAGAGCCCTCTGAACTCAGGGAATATATAGAGCCTCCTCAGCCTCCCTGCATCTGCATAGACCAACCTTATGGGGCTCAACTGGTACCTCTTGCCCTTGCTATCCTTGCCTATGTACACATCATCGAAGCCAAGATGTATCTCCCTTATGCTACCCGTCATTATACTTAGCCTGAACCTATTACCATCTAGAAGGTCCCTGCCCTCGAATAGTATCTGCTCATCATCCACAGTGATCGTACCATCGTACCTGTGTGGAGGGAGCATCTGTGTGACTATCCTTGCCCTCAAGGCCTTCAGCCTATCTGCGTCAAGGACATCATCCTCGAATATGAGGAGTGCCCTCTCCTTCAGTACTGGCATGATTTACCTAGTGTAGAGGACCATCATAAGCATTACTTGCCTGGCACAGGTCATGCCCTTGACCTTACTCGCTAGATGGACTATGCTATCTTATATGATGCATGAAAAGCTTTATAATCTTCCTTCTGTGTGTGCAATACATGGCTGTGGATGTGACCAAGTTGGATGGTAACGGATGGGTTATAAGGAGTAGTGACGAGGGGGGTGCAAGGGGAGGTACTCTACCTACTGGTGGCGGAGGTGGTGTAGCGATACCATCACCAAAGGATGTGGCAGAGTTCATAGTTGCCGTAGATAGGGCATCAACAGGAAGGAGGTACGAGTTCACCAGGAGTGATGGTGCGTACATAAAGGTGTATCCGAGCGAGGTGAAGCAGGGTTACGTGGTGATAGAGAGGGCTGGAGGCAACTATGTCAGGTTGAGCGCTCAGGAGTTGGCAGAGCTGAGGCTGAAGTTGACCAGGCTCAGTTAGTTAACCTCATTATTTTTGCAGCACTCACCTTCAGGTATAGCATAGCCATGTGGGCATATCCTTGGATGGTTGAGTAGTGTGCATATGGCATCTGCAAACCTAGTACTCATGTGGTGCTCCATACCACATACCATCTCCTCATCCAGATCTATCCTCAGCGTATTCTTCATCAAGACCTCGAGTAGCCTGCTGTTCCTAACCATCTGCCTACCTATCTCATTGCCCTTATCAGTTAACTCTGCCTTACCGTTGCTGTACACAACATAGCCTCGTCTATGCAGCTTCCTGAGCATCTGCACCACACTGGGTTGCTTTATGTTAAGCACCCTTGCTATCACGCTCACCTTCGCCTCCTCGCCCCTCTCGTTGAGCATCCATATAGCCTTCAGGTACATCTCTATATGCTCCCTCTCCGCCGTCTCTATGAAGAGCGCCTCCTCCTTCTCCATCATTTATAGGTTATTACCATTGGTTGGTATATTAGTCTTAAGGATGGATGAGGATAAGATGGGGTTGGTGATTGGTAGTAGGTAGATGATGCATGATGATGATATAGATAGATAGATAAATAAATAAATAAATAAGAGAGGGGTGGCTGCTCCCGGTCATTAATAGTCTATCACTACAACATTCCCGCCCCATACCTTGGACATCTTCCCTGGTCCAGCCCACTCGAACCCTGGCGTTAGATCCTCTGCCCTGTTACCCAGCACCTGGTAGCAGTGTGGGCATACTATGACTCTGCCTCCCTGCATTGCGAACTGCTGCAGATCGGCGTTCAGTGCCTTTAACTCATCACTGCGTGGGTTCTTTGGAGCAAGCAGTGTACCATATGAGTCAAGGAATACTATCACATCCTTGCCGTGCTGCTGCATGGCTAGTGCCATCCTCACACCCATCTCAGCATTCAGCATATGCCTCTCATCGTTTGGATCACCGCTTGAGATATGGATGACTATTGTAGGCCCTCCAAGGCTTATTGGATGCGTGGGTATAGTGCCAGCTCCATGCCCACTGTCATGCTGTTGCTGCTGTGATATCTGTACAGTTGCAGCTATCGCAAGTACCGCTGCCACCGCTATCCCAAGTACGTATACTGTATACTTCATGGTTGATATTTAGCAAAGATTTATATTAAATCTTGTGGAACTACTCTAGTATTGTACTAGAAGAACGTTAGTCCCCCAATGATTTATATATTATCAGTACTGATAATCAGGCTTGGGAATTGTCACGATTATTAATATGCAGCGTTATAAATAACTTCTATATGCGAGTACAAGATATTAGTAAAAGTAGGCCCTTGCTTGCCGTGGAAGCAGGGAATAGGTACATCGTACTCAACACCATCAAGAGTATGCCAGGGATAAGGTATATGGAACTCAAGAGGCTTACAGGGTTATCCTATGGTACACTCACATACCACCTCGCGATGCTTGAGAGAGAAGGTAGTATAAGGGTTATGCGTACATCCAGGAAGAGCAGGTACTATCCTAGCGGTGTTGATGATTTAGAGGCTGATGTGATAGACTGCATAAGGAGTAGGACATGCAAGGATGTACTTGCTGTGATACTGGAGCATGGGATTGCAACGTTAGATATGCTTTCAAAGTTACTTAACAAGGCGAAGACCACAGTAAAGTACCATGTCGATCGACTAAAGTACAAAGGTATAGTGGAGGGGAAGAGGATAGGTAGGTACATCTTCTACCGTGTAAAGAGTGATACAATATTGAGTAAGATAAGGGCATCATTGTTGGTATCAACTAGTAGATGACTGGGCTAACCAACTAATCTACCTATCTATTTATTTATATTTATATATAAATATCTGTACCCTAGAAGGCAGGGATGGTGTTCATCTACCATCTATATCCCTAGCCTCCTTCCAGAGGTAGTTGAAGTACTCCCTTGCAAACCCTGCCAGTCCTGTATGCTCTGCAAGTATCGCTAATGGCTCGTTGCCCATCCTCTCACTCGCTAGCAGTAGTATAACCTGCCTACCATCGCTTATCACCCCCCCTCCAAACATGCTATCCTTCAGCCTGACCTCTGCTATCCTGCTCAAGGCCTTTATAACATCACTGCTCGTGCTCTCACTTGCAAGTATCGCTATCCTAACACCATTCTCCCTCAACTGCCTCAGCGCTGGTTGTACCTGCTTCGTTATCCCCTCTGCTATTGCTGGTAGCGCAACAAGTAACTCCTTCTCGCACTCAAGCACCATCTCCCTCACCTTTGCGAGTATATTGTGTAGCCCTCTCAGCACCCATATCTCTGGCTTCTCCTTTGCTCCACTCTTATCGTAGAGCGGCATCAACTCTCCAACTATTACGGATTCAGCATCCCTCATCTCACTCTCCATGCGTACCCTCATGGCCTCTAGTGCAGTCGCAGGTGCCTTTGGGTAGAACTTCGTTGGCCTAGAGCCATCTGACTCTATCCAGCCCTTCTCCTCCAACTTGCCTAGAACCTCGTATATCTTGCTGTATGGAACCCCAGATCTCATGCTCAGTTCCTGTGCTGTGAGTGCACCATCTGTTAGGAGCGTAGTATAAGCCTTTATCTCGTAACTTGTTAGTCCTATGCTCTCCATGGCCTTCCTTGCCTTCTCGCTTATCATCCTCTCTCTTCTCTCCTATACTGATGTGGTATTTAATTCATGCATATGATGGAAGAAAAATACGTGGATTGTCGTACCGTTGTTCGTGTGTATGTTTGTATGTATGTATATATGTATGTGTAGCCTTGCCACCACCTTGCTTACCCCTGTATTCTACCTCCTCATCCTATACCTGTATAGCAGTGTACCAAGTATAGAGCCTACTATACCTATGGCCCCTACCAATGCCTCTGGCACCACCATGAATGTCACATCGAACTCCGTTACTATCGGGTCTCCAACCTCAGTGGTAAGAACTGCCCTGTATGTACCTAGAGCACTCATCTCGCAGTCGAACTCTGAGGGATACTGGGCTGTGAACGTACCGTCTGCTGGTACAGTTACCGGCAATGAACCGGTGTAGTAGCATACCTCATCCTCAGGCGTTATTACAGTTAGGGCAGTTATCACAACCTCGCTATCTACATTGGATCTGAATACAAGGTTGATGCTCTGACCTGCTCTTATCTCATCGTCAGAGTCTGAGGGGTCTACTGCGGTGAATGTAGCCAAACTAGATATATCTGAGTACTCACAATTAACCTCATTATCTGGATCGCTCGAGCATACATCTTGATTGCCTAGGGTTGCATGCTCTACCGCATCTATACCATCACCATCCACATCATCGTTATTCACAATGCCATCTTGGGCATTGATCACATCGTTGCCCCCCTGTGCCACATCACCACTACCAACACCACCATCCATCCCATCTCCTACCAGCCTATCACTACCTGCACTACCTTCAAGTACATCGTTGCCCCCAGTGAACGAGTCGTTACCAGAGTACCCCCACATATAATCGCCCCGAAGCACATCGTTCCCATCTCCTCCCTTCAGTGTATCGTTGCCACCTACCAACACATCATCACTACTATAACCGTACAGCCCATCGCCAAAGAGCAGATCGTTACCTGCCATTCCCTTCAGTGTATCATCACCACCAACCAACTTGGCATAAGTTGTGACTATCAGATGGTCTCCAGTGAGTGTATCGCTCCCATTCCCTCCATCCAGCAGATCATCCCCTCCATACACCACCTCATTATTGTTACCGTACAGCTTGTCCCCATCGAGCATGTCGCTGCCTTCTCCTCCATAGAGTCTATCATCGCCTCCATGTATTGTATCTACACCACGTACTCCATTGATCTCATCTCCTACCAGTCTATCACTCCCTCCTTCCCCCTCAAGAGTATCATTACCCCCAGTTATGGTCTTGCTACCCCTGTCTCCAAACAGATGATCTCCATAGAGGGTATCGTTACCATCGCCTCCCCTCAGCGTATCATCGCCTCCAGTTATGCTATCATCACCATCCTCACGCTCTACACCATCGCCATAGAGGGTATCGTCTCCTGCTCCTCCTTCCAGCAGATCGTCCCCTCCAACGAGTGTATCAGCACCAACCAATCCGTGTAATGAATCTCCATAGAGGGTATCGTTACCATCGCCTCCCCTCAGCGTATCATCGCCTCCAGTTATGCTATCTACATCGGTGTCATTGTAGCCTCCAGAGAGTATATCTCCATAGAGGGTATCAGCACCAGCACCACCTTCAAGCACATCATTGCCCCCAGTGAGTGCATCCTTACCAGCCAGCCCATACAGCAGATCCCCTATGATCATATCATTGCCATCGTTACCACATAGCACATCAGCCCCTCCGTTGAGCGTATCATCCAGAGTACTCCCCTCCAGATAATCTCCATAGATCTCATCGTTCCCGCCCAGACCGAGTATAAAGTCATCCCCTCCACGACCGAATATGTTGGTTGCGTTGTTGTCACCTATTATAAAGTCGTTACCTGCGCTACCGAATAGAGGTGAGCCTATGCCTATAATTATAGTATATGCCTTGCCATCCAGTGTTATGCTTGCACCATTCTCATACAGTGTACCATCAACCCTGATCTCATCCTCTGGATCAGAATCGAAGTTACCCCTCTCTATGGTATGGCCATTGCACTCTACTCCAGATGAAGCGTACGCATCCATACCCATGCTGCTGAAAGGTACTGTGGTCACTGCTATGGTTGCCAGTACAAGTACCAAAGCCATCATCGATGATGAGCCTCTACTCCTACCGTTACTACCATCTACAGCACTCATGAACTGTATCACCAGTGTTACAAGATTATTTTGCACGATTAATAAATCTTGCTGTAAACTTCTTCTATAATATGTATTATAGAAGAATATTTCTATGTATTGTTAGCAGGAATCACCACCATGCAGTTGGAGAGACAAGCATACAATTCACCTTATGTTTGCTTTAGATATGCTTATATCATATTGGAAGGATGATGCTATCAATGTCAACGGATCTGATACAGATAACATCCCTGACATCTAGGAAGCAGGGACAGGGCAAGGGCAAGACGATAAGGTATACGCAGAGCATATGCCCAGACTGCAACATGATACTCGATGCTGAGGTATTCGAGAGGGATGGGAAGGTGTACATGAGCAAGACATGCCCCAAGCATGGGGAGGTTGAGGAGCTCTACTTCGGCTCGTATGAGATGTACAAGAGGTTCAGCACGTATTGGAGGGATGGGAAGGGTATAGATGCTAGTGCAGCGAACGTGGGTATAGAAAAGTGTGCATGTCCTATGAACTGTGGTCTATGCACCAACCATCTGAGCCACTCAGGCTTATCCAACATGATAGTTACCAATAGATGCGATCTAACATGCTGGTACTGCTTCTTCTACGTGAAGAAGGGTCTAGAAGGCTCATATCTGTACGAGCCTACCCTGGAGCAGGTTAGAGCCATGGCAAAGATGCTCAAGGCTGAGCGACCAATACCAGGTAACTCACTCCAGATAACCGGAGGGGAGCCCATGCTGAGGGAGGATATAGTCGATGTTATAAAGACGATAAGGGAGGAGGGGATAGACCATATACAGATGAACACCAATGGCATAAGGCTTGCTATGGATGTTGACCTCATGAGGCAGATAAGGGAGGCTGGTGTCAACAACCTCTACCTGAGCTTCGATGGCGTAACCCCAAGGACGAATCCAAAGAACCACTGGGAGGTACCATATGTGCTTGAGAATGCGAGGAAGGTTGGTATGACCATAGTCTTCGTGCCAACTGTGATCAAATCAGTCAACGACCATGAGTTAGGTGATATAATAAGGTATGCGCAGAGGAACATGGATGTTGTGCATGGTGTGAACTTCCAACCCGTATCGCTGACGGGCAGGATGACAAAGAAGGAGAGGGAGAAGTACAGGATAACCATACCAGACTGCATAGAGAGGATTGAGGAGCAGACCAATGGCGAGATACCAAAGGAGTCATGGTTCCCGGTGCCAAGCTGCATGCCCCTGACAGATGTGATAGAGCAGTTCAGCAGGAGGCCAAAGTACGAGTTGAGCATACACTTTGCATGTGGTGCTGGCACGTATGTGTTCGAGGATGCTGAGAGCAGGAGACTGGTGCCATTGACATCCTTCGTAGATATAAGGGGTCTATTGGAGTACTTTGAGGAGAAGGCAGAGGAGATGAGGTCTGGGAGGAATAGGTATGCAAGCATGCTCGAGGTTGTCGGCAAACTGAACACGTTCATAGATAGGAGCAAGCAGCCGAAGGGCGTTGATCTAGCGAAGATGTTCGCAAGCATACTCCTGAAGAGGAACTTCGATAGCGTGGGCTCATGGCATGTCAGGAGCCTATTCCTAGGCATGATGCACTTCCAGGACAAGTACAACGAGGACCTTGAGAGGCTCCAGAGATGTGATATACACTATCTCACTCCAGATCTCAGGATAATACCGTTCTGCGCATTCAACGTGATACCAGAGTGGTACAGGGACAGGGTGCAGAAGAAGTACGGTATGCCTGTGGAGGAGTGGGAGAGGAGGGAGGGGAAGAGGCTCGAGGAGGGGCTGTACAGGGGTCTGCTGAGGAGGGGCAAGCCTCAACAGCAGCAGGATATGGGTGCTGGATGCGCACTATCAGAGATGCATAGGCAGGTTGAGCTAGCCAGGGGAGTTAAGGGCTTCTAACTCTAATCCTATTTATATTCAGTTTCAGCTCATCTCTCATTCATATGAACATAGTTAGCATGATCATTGTACCTTATTGCTTACTTACTTGCTTGCTCACTTGCTTGCTTGGCAATCTGGTAACTCACTGAAGGAATATCCTGACATACTCGTTGAATACACTGCTAGCCTCTACGTGCGGCCTATGACCACAGTTCTCGAGCAGGAGCAGCCTGCAGTTGGGCATATCTATGAACTGCTCAGCATACTTGACGGGTATGATCCTGTCATCCTTGCCCCATACCACCATGACCTTCATGCCAGACTCCAGGGCCCTCCTGAACCTCCTGCCCAACCTCTCTGCCTTGGCACTGTTCCTCAACGCTGACAGGAATGCATGCCTTGCATTCTCCATCCTTATATACTCATACATCCACTCTATGTACTCCTCGCTTATCTTACCATGCACCCTCTCCAGTAGAGATCTCAGCCCTTCCCTGCTCCTGGCATCGAATATCCTTGTGTAGTTCAATAGCGTGCTAGTACCCTTGAATGCCCTAGGGGTGAACCCTGCTGGTGCAACCAGAACCAGCCTATCCACCATCCCAGGATGCCTTAGGGCATACTCCGCTACTATCTGCCCTCCCAGTGATGAGCCTATCATACTTGCCTTATCTACAGCAAGGGCATCCATGAACCCCTTGAGCATATCAACGAAGAGGTCTATGGTGTAGTCTATCCTTGGCTTATCGCTCCTCCCGAATCCAAGCATATCAACTGCAAGTACGTGATGGTCCCTTGCGAGGTATGGTATGTTGTTTGCCCAACTGCTTGCTGAGCCCCCGAGCCCATGAACGAGTATCACATGGCTACCAGAGCCCTCATCGATGTACCTCATCCTGTGGTTGTTCACCGTTATGTACCTCTCCATCTCTATATGCAGATATGGCCCCTGGCAGTTATATATGCTGTGAGGCTGAGCGTTGCTGTATGTGAGCCTGTGTATGAGGTGAACGTTGGGCACATAGCAAGGCTAATGATGAACTTTGGGCTTGAGGAGTTGCTGCTGATAGAGCCCAAGGTTGATCTTGCAAGGGCTAGGGTATTCGCTGCACACGCCTCAAGCATGGTAGATAGGGCAAGGATAGTGCACTTCGATGATATTCTGGATATGGGCTTCGACCTCATAGTTGGGAGCACATCCATACCCTCTAGGGATAGGAGTAACATAGTCAGGGATGCTATAGATGTAGGTGCGTTGGCAGGTATAGTCAGGGGTAAGGATAGGGTATGCCTAATCCTTGGTAGAGAGTCCACAGGGCTCACGAATGATGAACTGGCCAGATGCGATGTTGTAGTGAGCATAAACACGCCAACTGAGTACAAGGCACTGAACATCTCTCATGCTCTAGCCATAATACTCTACGAGGTATTCAGGGGGGATGCCAGTGTTGATAGGGAGCAGGCGAGTAGGGAGGAGATAGAACTCCTTGTTAGGTATGCTATCGAGCTTGCTAGGCTAGCAAATGCGAGAGGCTACAGGATACCCATGATAGAGACTGCTGTGAGGAGGGTCATGAGCAGGAGTATGGCTACATCCAAGGAGGTGATGCTCCTCGTGTCATTGCTCAGGAGTGCGATACTTGCAATAAGGCGTGCAGGTATAAGCATTTAACTCCATGGCAGTGGTATATTATAAAGGCTGAGGCTAATTGATACCTTGTAACTGAACCTGTATATGCTACTGGCTGCAACCTCTGTATGATCACTCTACTCAGTATCCATTGGAAGTGTGACTGTAGGCTACCTGCTAAGGAGATGGAATAGTAAGAAGACATTTATACTATCGATCAGTAGTATTCAGTGGTAAGTATAATGGGTAAGTTGGTTACCGTATCTATCAAGGTACCAGAGGAGGTCAAGGAGCTCATGGATAGTCTTAATATAAACTGGAGCGAGTTCCTAAGGGAGGCTATAATTGCAAAGATAAGGCAAGAGCAAGCGAGTAGAGCCTCCAGCATATTGGATGAGATAAGGAGCAGGGCAAAGAGCGTATCGACTGAGGAGATGGTGAGATGGGTGAGAGAGGACCGCTCAAGGTAGAGAGGCCTAAGACCAGAGTCGTGTTAGATGCAAGTGTAGTTGCCAAATGGGTGATTCCTGGAGAACCGTATGCTGTGGAGGCGATCATGCTAAAGGATAGGCTCGTTCATAACGCTATAGATGTGTATGCACCACATCTTCTGCTCTATGAGATTGCATCTATACTCTCGAGATGCGTTAAGAGAGGCGTACTAGGATCAGACGATGCATATGCTGCATTGGATGCTATAGGTAAGATGGGTATTAGTATACATATCATAGGATGGGAAGATATTGTTGATGTATTAAGGATAGCCATGCTAACCAACCTCTCGCCATATGACTCATCATACATATACACAGCAAAGAGATATGGTGCAGTGCTCATCACTGCTGATGAGTGTATCAAGGAGAGTGTAGATAGTTACAATATAAAGGCAAACGAGGCTGGGCTTCTTGCAGATGTTATATCACTGAAGGATGCAGAGAGTTCAGACGTGATGGGGTAAGGAATCCTCTGTTCAGGCATGCTTACATGGGGTTATAGCGTATACTGGCTATAACGACCTTTAACCTCTATCGTTAAGGGTATGTCTTCGTACCTTCGATAACTTTGCCTGTTCAAGCGCTCGGAATACCGCATCGATATCATTTGTTTTTATCTCCACCTCAACGGTATATCCACCAATACCAGCTACTCCAGGCTCTCGTCCACCAACTCCTACATCTTTTTCGAAGGTTATTACAATAGATTTGTGAATTCTACCTTCTTTTGTGATACTTAGTATTCGGTCGAATGGATAATCGTTACCCGCACAATATATCGCTTTGTTGGTAACCACCAGCAATCCCTCGGCTCTAGATTTTCTGGTCTTGTCCCTACCAAATAGTAGATAGCTCGTTCCCAGTGTGAAAGGTACGAAGATAAGACTGCCTATCTTTCTAACAGCTCCCCTGTGCTCTGTGCGTTTTACTATTAGTTCACCCATTCCTCGATAATATTCCAATTCATCCTCTTCGACAGATTGTTTAGATGCGATAGCCTGCATTGTATCATGAGGTGTACCACAATTACCACAATACTTCTGGCCTTCCATATACGGTGTCCCGCAGTTAACACAGTATGGCATACCTAACGTACTAATCTTTGTATATTTGAAATTTAGTATTTGCTATTAATTACATACAGTTAACTAATTTATACAAGTAGGGAATATCGTTCGTCCTGTCTATATGGAATTGTATACATGTGCCTCTCAATTCCCTGAACGGAGTTATAGCCTATGCTACCTACGAATACACTGACGCTAAGCGTGATTTAACGCTGTACTACTCTCAATTCCCTGAACGGAGTTATAGCCTATGCTACCTACTACGAAGATATTGCAGGCGAGGGATGGCTATTATGGTACTCTCAATTCCCTGAACGGAGTTATAGCCTATGCTACTATAATCTTCGTTAGCTCGGTGATCCTCATGCCCGAAGAAAACTCTCAATTCCCTGAACGGAGTTATAGCCTATGCTACGATATGAGCAGTTGCAGTAAGTACCGCCAAGTGCGGATATTTCTCTCAATTCCCTGAACGGAGTTATAGCCTATGCTACGTAACAGTAGGTGCCGGCTGGGGAATCAAAAAAATGATTCCCACTCTCAATTCCCTGAACGGAGTTATAGCCTATGCTACCTGTACTCCATCTGTACATGCTCGAGGGACTGCCTTGTTGCTCTCAATTCCCTGAACGGAGTTATAGCCTATGCTACGCTGCAAGGGAAGCTATCCAAGCAGCTCCAGCAGAAAAGAGAATAAATCTGCTCTCAATTCCCTGAACGGAGTTATAGCCTATGCTACA
>JANWZS010000008.1 GCA_025054855.1 Candidatus Nitrosocaldus sp.
TCGACAAGGAGGTCGTGCATGGAGGTATGCCGAAGAGGGTGGAGAAGGCCAGGATAGCACTGATAAACGCACCCCTGGAGATATAGAAGACCGAGTTCGATGCGAAGATAAGGATAACCAGTCCAGAGCAGATGAAGCTCTTCCTTGAGGAGGAGAACAGGATGCTCAAGAGCATGGTAGATAAGATAGTTGCTACAGGCGCCAACGTCGTGATATGCCAGAAGGGTATAGATGATATGGCCCAGCATTATCTGGCCAAGGCTGGAGTGCTTGCAGTCAGGAGGGTCAAGGAGTCAGATATGTACAAGATGGCAAGGGCAACTGGTGCCAGAGTGGTTACAAACATAGAGGAGTTGACACCATCTGATCTAGGCTATGCAGAACTGGTAGAGGAGAGGAAGGTGGAGACGGACAAGTGGGTATTCATAGAGGGGTGCAAGGACCCTAGGGCAGTGACCATACTGATAAGGGGAGGGTCTCAGCGTGTAGTTGATGAGGCTGATAGGAGCATACACGATGCGATAATGGTTGTGAAGGATGTGGTTGAGAACCCTGCCATAGTGGCTGGAGGGGGTAGCATAGAGGCCTACATAGCGAAGGAGCTGAGGGCATGGGCAAGCACCCTCCCTGGAAGGGAGCAACTGGCAGCAATCAAGTTCGCTGAAGCCCTAGAGACCATACCACTTACTCTAGCAGAGAATGCTGGCATGGACCCTATAGATACCATGACCGAGCTTAGGTCGAAGCAGAACAAGGGCTCAAAGTGGGCTGGAGTCGATGTGAAGAATACGCAGGTTGCTGATATGTACAAGCTGGAGGTTCTCGAACCTGCAGTTGTCAAGTCGCAGATAATGAAGGCTGCTACTGAAGCAGCAATAATGATACTACGCATAGATGATGTTATAGCAGCAGCGAAGGCAGAGATGCCAAAGGGAGGGAAGGGCCATGAAGGCGAGGAAGGTGCTGAAGGCATGGGCGGTATGGGTATGGAGTAGTAATAGCAGCGGTGATCTGTGCCTTGTTGAGTTGCAGAGAACAAGAATAATATAATAATAATAAATATTTTTATTTATAATCTCCATTGTGGGATGAGTTGGATCTGGATGATACAATAAACATCCAATCTGCCCTAAGGAGTAGGGGCTATACAGTAGTTATGCATGACTTCTTCATAGACAGGGTAGTCAGGCTAGGGAGCATCTCGCCAGAGATGCTATTGACCATGGTGAAGGAGAAGGTAGAGGTAGGAGGGGGTAGCATAAGGGGTATAGAGCAGGTTGAGATGAAGGGAGGGAATGCTGTGAACCTCGCATATGCTCTGGCCATGCTCGATGCTAAATGCAGGTTGATAACTATGGCAGATGGGTATGGTAGCGGTATATTGAGGCAGGTATTCTCAGGCTTGGATGGTGTGGACCTTGTAGTGCTTGAGGGGAGGCAGGGCTACACCCTAGCACTGGAGTTCCCTGCTGGTTCAGGGAGGGTTGCAAATGTGATGCTCAGTGATGTTGGTGATAATGCATGCTTTGGTGCTGATAGACTCAATGGCTTGGAGCCTATCCTCAGCAGCGCATCATGCATAGCGGTCGTTAACTGGGCAAGCAACATGAAGGGCACAGAGCTGGCAGGGAAGGCATTCAGCACATCGAGTAGTGCACTGCACTTCATCGATCCAGCGGATCTGGGCGATAGGGGTAAGGAGTTTGTACATGCTATACTTGAAGGGATGCTAAGGCCAGATGTTCTGAGCATGAATGAGAATGAGGCAAGGATAGTCGCTAGAGCGCTGGGGATTGAGCCAATGCCATACAACTACTCGATGGATGATGTTGCTAGACAGTGCAAGAGCATCGCTTCTACACTTGGCATGAGGGTTGATCTGCATACACCTATATGCTCAGCAACCTCCGATGGCAAGGGCTCCTCACACGCTGGAGCATTAAGGGTCAGTGCAGCAAGGATAGCAACTGGTGCAGGGGATGTCTGGGATGCTGCAGATATAGTAGGTTATCTGTGCGATATGGATGATCATTCTAGGCTGTTATTCGCTAATGCATCTGCAGCATGCTATGTGAGCAGTGCAAGGGTACCGAGGCTTGACGATGTGCTGAGTCTTGTAAGTACTGTAAGCGGAGAATGAATTATTGCCTTCACCTAAGGGCGATATGTCTTAACATTCTTGTAAAAAAATAGAGAGAAATTGTTATATTCTTTTAGGTATATTACTATAGTAATGCTGCAAAGAACAGTATTGATGATAGGCGGTATGGCAGTAGTAGCACTGGTGCTAGTAGCAGTATATGCATACAACAGTTCCTTTCATCTCTTTGCTAGTAGTGTAGCACAGGATGACTATATAACAGCAGATGGTGTTCTGGATGGTGCTTGCTATACGTTTACAGGTGAGGCCAAGAAGACACTGATCGTTGAGACGAATAGAGCCATGTACGCTGGTCTGCTTATACAGTTGGAGGCCATAGAGGGCCCTGATGCATTGATCTCGATAGGTTTTGAGGGCAGTAGCGGTGATGTCAACTCATTCATAGATAAGTATGGCATAACAGATATCAACATCATAAGAGGGAGTCTGGATGGTTCACATGCTTCGGTCCAAGGGCTTATAAAGAAATCGTACCTCGAGGAGATATTCGGGAGGTTAGTCAATACGCCTGAGGTCTTCGGTGACCCCTCTAAAGGTGTAGAGGCTACTATAGTGGTACTAGAGAGCTTTACGTCAGAGAATGGTACCAAGTACTTCAGTGAGTATCTGCCAATCAATCAGATACCTCCCAGTAAGGTGGGCGAGGTTCAAGAAAAGGTTAGAGAGCTCGACTATGAGGCTCATAAGAAGGCTGCTAGCATGCCTGGTGCCATAAAGGGTTGTTGGTGATGAGTATGATAAAAATAGTGAATATAGCGTAATCGTTGTTTTACTAACATCCATCTCTGTATCATTTAGTCTTATAGAAGCTACACATGATGATACCGATGTACGTCATAGTATGCGTACAAGTGCTATAACCAGTGATAACTGCTCGACTAATGGACCACGGGTGTCTGCTGGGGATGCGAGTGCACCTACTGGCACTGGTACCAAGAGGGTTGCAGGTTCATTACACTGGTATGAAGGTTACAACGATCTGAACCTCAGGATGAGGGACCCTAATGGTATGTACACCACATCTGCACTTCCAGTAGGTTACATAGATGAGGAGACGTATCCTTTAACATGGTATTCAGGCATATACAGGATAGAGGTTCAATGTTACTATTATGATAGCACTAGGGATACGGATGGTAACGTTGAGTATAATGCCATGATAACCAACTGGAGGCCTAGAAGCAGCAACTAGCCATCCAAGACAATCAAAATTTATTTTGCAGTCTGCACTCACTGTGGCTCTATCGTTGCTGGTGGCTTGCTCGATATAACATATGTCACCCATGTAACGCCATCAACCTCATTTGTTATTCTGTTACTTATCCTTGCCAAGAGTTCATGTGGCAGCCTTGCCCAGTCTGCTGTCATGGCATCCATGGACTCTACCACTCTTATGCTCACCACATGCCCATGGACTCTCCCATCACCCAGAACCCCAACTGCCCTATCATCCCCTACTATTGCGAACGCCTGCCATACCCTATCATACCACCCTGCCCTTGCGAGTTCCTCCTCTACTATCTTACTTGCCCTTCTGCATATCCTCAGCTTCTCCTCAGTGACCCTGCCTATTATTCTTACAGCAAGCCCTGGGCCTGGGAATGGATGCCTATTCACCATATGCTCTGGCACGCCTAGCAGTCTTGCCACTTGCCTAACCTCATCCTTGTAGAGCTGCCTTAAAGGTTCTAGGACCTTGAGGTTGAGCCACTTTGGTAGACCAGCAACGTTATGGTGAGACTTGATCGTTGCTGCCTCCCTGGATATGGACACTCCACTCTCTATGACATCTGGGTAGAGCGTGCCCTGAGCTAGCCATTGGAATGGCCCATGCTCCCTCACAGCATCCTCAAATACCCTAGCGAACTCCTCGCCTATTATGAGCCTCTTCTCTTCAGGATCATCAACATCCTTGAGCCTCTCAAGGAACCTCCTGCTAGCATCTATGTACATGGGTTTTATCCCTAGAGCATTGAACATATCAAGCACTTCACCCTCTTCACCCTCCCTCAGCAGTCCATGGTTCACGAATATGCACGTGAGCCTATCCCCTATTGCTCTATGCACTAGCAGTGCAGTGACAGTAGAGTCTATGCCCCCGCTCACTGCAGCAAGGACCCTCTCCCCATCCCTAACCTTGCCCCTTATATCCCTTACAGCATCATCTATGAAGTTGCTCATACTCCACTCCTGCCTAGCATTGCATATCTCTACAGCAAAGTTCCTCAGTATATCGCTACCATGCTCAGTATGTGCAACCTCTGGATGGAACTGTAGCCCGTATATCCTCCTTGCCCTATCGCCTATCGCTGCTGCAAACGAACTCTCCGTATGCGCTAGTACCCTGAACCCCTCAGGCAGTGCCTCAGCGGCATCGCCATGGCTCATCCAGCACCTGATCCTTGGCTTAATGTTCATGAAGAGATCGCTATCATCATCTATCATGAGTTCAGCGCTGCCATACTCCCTCCTCGCCTTCTTCACTACCCCTCCAAGCATATGCACCAGCATCTGATGCCCATAGCATATCCCCAGTATGGGTACCCCTAGCGTTAGTATCCTCCTGTCGCATATCGGGGCGTTGCTCTCATACACACTCGCTGGTCCCCCAGAGAAGACTATGCCCTTTGGGTTCATCCCTGCTAGCGTATCAGCGTCTATGTTGTATGGCAGCAACTCAGCATAGACACCCTGCTCCCTTATCCTCCTACATATGAGATGTGCATACTGTGACCCAAAGTCAAGCACAACTATCTTATCCATGCCATAACCTCAGCCTACCTCTATATATTTTAGTTGATATGATCGTTGATCACCATCCCATACTATCCCATCCACATATATGCATGAGGTATCCCAACATCTATCTATCTATCATCTTACCTTCTCCAGCATCCTTGTAAGTACCCATGTCGATGAGTTCATGAGTTCGTTGAGCCTATCCTTGTCCCTGTAGTTCCTTATCAGTATCCTCCTTATGTTCTTCCCCTCATCCAGATCTATGCTGTAGTCTAGTACCTGCTCACCCCTTATCTCGCCCTTTCTAGCCCTCTCCTCATCCTTACTCTTCATCTCCTTGAGTATCCTGTTCACGAAGAACGACTGGAATGGTGGTGTATTGACACTCAACTTGATATCGCTCGCTGGTACTATGCTCACGGCATCACTCCCTATGTATGCATTGGCCAACAGTATCCCATCCCTGGTCTTCAACTGTCTAACCTCAGTGTACTCAGCCTCTGCAACCCTCTCCCTCTCCACCCCCACCATCTCCCTAACCTCACCCCTAGCCTCTGTTACAGCCCTCTCCATGGCCTTGGCCTCCACACCAACACCGGTAACAGCCTTCTCCTCCCTTTGGAGCATCCCTGCTGGTCTGAAGCTCACCTGCTTGAGCATGTTATCGACTACTGCAAGCATCTCCCTCAGCCTCTCCAACTCCTCCTCCTTCTCCTCCATCTGCTTCACTATCCACTCCCTGAGCATGGCAAACCTCTTTATCTCATCATCAGAGTACATTACTCATTAAACCTCCATCTATTCTTCCCAGAAGTGTAATAAATTGATTCCTACGCTCGATCCTTTATATGTTGTACCAGATCCTCATACTCAATATTCTTGAAGCCCTCTATCCTGCTCGGCGAGAGGTTGTACAGGCCTATGCCTGATCCTGCTCCTGCCAGATACTCAAGCAGCATCTGTGCAAACCTCATCTTCACGATCTTTACACCTGTGTTTACAACTGGATGGGGCTTGGAGTACTGGCCTACCTCACTTCCTAGATCCATACCTATCAGGGTTATACTCCTTGCTCTCATCGCATGTGCAATGAATACAGCCCTATCTCCATCGGTGAACCCACCAAAGTTGTGCACATTATGCAATGGCCTCACCTGCGTAGTCCCTATGATATTTCTTAACCTTGGCACCATGAACTTGAGCAGGTTTATGTTATCGCCGTGTGCATGCACAACCATTATAGAGCCCAGGGTATCGGAGCAGAGCAGGTACTCATGGTCACCATCAAGATCTGTAACCACAGCATCAGGCCTTATGCCATGCTCTATCAATGCTCTACATGCGCCATCCGCTGCCATGAGTACAACACTGCCCCTCATACTATAGATTGATGCTGATGGGTCTGAGCATATCCTGCTCATGGTATGCAGCAGTGATGGACCAGCACCGAATACCAGCACGTCCCTTCCTTCTATGAGCGCTCTTAACACTGCTAGATCTAATGCCCTATCCTTGATCATGGTTGAGAGTAGTGTTGCTGCACTGCTATCATCCACTAGACTGTAGTTCAACGCACCCCTTATCCTCTCATACCACCTGCTCCACTCATCCCAGTCCATAAGCGATTAGTGGTGCAAGAGTGATAAAATGGTTTAACGTGACTAATCAACATGGTGAGGATAATGGGGATAATCAATGTGAGCCCAGAGTCGTTCTACAAGAGCTCAGTAAGGGTTAGGGATGAGGAGATAGCATGCACAGCATCGAGCATGGAGGAGCAGGGAGCAAGCATAATAGATGTTGGTGCGATGTCCACAGCACCCTATCTGGATACTGTGATATCGGTTGAGGAGGAGATCTCGAGGCTCAAGCATGCTGTGAAGGTGATAAGGGATAGCTGTAGTCTAGCGATCTCAGTAGATACCCCTAGGGCAAGGGCTGCAGATGCTGCACTCTCTTCTGGTGCAACGATAGTCAATGATATCTCTGGCCTAAAGTACGATCCAGATATGGCTAGGGTTGCTAGGGAACATAGCGCCTCACTGATAGTATCAGCATACTCGAGGGGTACTGTAAGGGGGGATGCCATAGCAGCCACGCTTGAACTCCTGAGGGAGAGTATAGGTATTGCGCTCGATGCTGGTGTAGATGAGAACAAGGTAGTGGTTGATCCTGCGATAGGCTTCTTCAGGGAGCATGGTAGGCATAAGTTCTTCACGAGGCTTGAGGGTATGACATGGTTTGAGAGGGACCTGGCAGTGATAAGGAGGCTGAGGGAGTTGAAGGTTCTAGGCAGGGAGGTGTGCGTATCACCCTCAAGGAAGTCGTTCATAGGTAGAGTCCTTGCACTGGATAGGCCAGAGGATAGGCTCTATGGTTCCCTTGCTGTAGAGGCTGTATGCATAATGAATGGTGCAGATATAGTAAGGACGCATAGCGTGAGGGAGAGCATGCACGTAGCAAGGATGGTTGAGGCTATAATCCATGGATAGTAGTAAGAATAACGGTGCGATATAGCGATCTTCTGCTCCACAGATACGCCTCGCCCGTAAGGGTTACAGATTGGTCACCTTTAGAGTATATGGTTCAATAGAACGACTTCCTGTAATAGTCATTATTGTTATTATGGAACCTGTTATAATTCACAGCGTTAATCGATCAGGCCCTTAATCATATACTTCTCGAGCAGGTCACTGCATAGGTTGCTACCTGTATGCACATGCCTACCTGTTGCCCTATCGTATGGACAGTTGCACCTCTCGCATATGGTGTAACCCTTGCAATCCTCAACGAATGCTGCTATGACATCATCAAACCCAATCCCAGCAGGGTTCACTGCCATCATACTCATGCCCAACACCTTGCATACATTCATTCTGCATAGGCTATCAGCGTTTGTGTGTAACACATGCTATAACAGTAATGCTTATAATACCATCTCTCGCTAGAAGCGAAGGGAAGAGTTTGGAGATAAGGGAAGGGCTAACGTTCGATGATGTGCTGCTGGTACCGAAGCGCTCCTCCGTAGTCTCCAGATCACATGTTAACCTTAGAACAAGGCTATCTAGGAGGATAAGCCTGAACATACCCATAGTAAGTGCAAACATGGATACTGTAACAGAGGCGAACATGGCCATTGCGATGGCTAGGGAGGGGGGCATAGGGATAATCCACAGGTTCATGAGCGTTGAGCAGCAGGTCAACGAGGTCAGGAAGGTGAAGAGGGCTGAGAATATAATAATAGAGCAGCCATACACGATAAGGCAGGAGCAGAGCCTTGCAGATGCCATAGAACTCATGAACGAGTACGGTGTCTCAGGCCTGCTAGTAGTTGATCATGATGAGAGGTTGGTTGGCATACTAACTAGAAGGGATATAATGTTCGAGAGCAGAACAGGGGAGAAGAGGGTATACGATGCCATGACCAAGAATGTCATATCTGCAAGGCATACAATAACCCTGGATGAGGCGAAGGAGATACTCCACAAGTACAGGATAGAGAAGCTCCCATTGGTGGATGAGCATAACAGGGTGAGGGGGCTAATAACGGCAAAGGACATACTGAGGAGGGAGCAGTACCCTCTTGCAGCGAAGGACAGGAAGGGCAGACTCTTGGTTGGTGCTGCCGTTGGTGTCAAGGGGGATTACATGGAGAGGACCGATAAGCTGCTAGATGCTGGGGCAGATGTTATAGTGGTTGATATAGCGCATGGGCATAGCGAGAATGCAATAGATGCTATAAAGAGGATAAAGAAGGCTTACCCTGACTGCGAGTTGATAGCAGGTAACGTTGCAACTGCTCAGGGTGCAAAGGACCTTATAGATGTTGGTGTAGATGCAGTGAAGGTTGGTGTGGGCTCTGGCTCTATATGCATAACCAGGATAGTGACGGGCTCTGGCGTACCCCAGCTCACGGCCATAATGGACTGTGCAAGGCTGGCAAGGGAGTACGATGTGCCAGTTATAGCAGATGGGGGTATAAGGAACTCTGGCGACATAACCAAGGCACTGGCAGCAGGGGCAGAGACTGTGATGGTTGGAAGTTTGCTTGCTGGTACGGATGAGAGCCCTGGAGTCAGCATAACCAAGAATGGCAAGAGGTACAAGATATACAGGGGTATGGCATCCTTCTACGCCTCTCTGGGAAGGAAGATGAGGGAGGAAGGGGCACTTAACATAGAGGATGATCTGAACGATTACGTGCCAGAGGGTGTTGAGGCACTTGTAGAGTACAAGGGTAGCGTTGTGGAGATAGTGAGGCAGCTCGCTGGAGGGCTGAGGTCTGGCTTCAGTTACTGCGGTGCAAGGAGTATAGAGGAGTTGCACAGGAACGCTGAGTTCATAAAAATGACCATGGCTGGATACATAGAAAGCATGCCGCATGATGTGAAGGTCATCGAATGAAGCATCTACACCCAATCTTCTTTGACAGCGTATGCAGCCAATAAAAATAGTAGTAGTTATTGATGATGGTGCTGCTACTTCTTGCCAGACTGCTGTGCTGACTGTTGCTGCCCCTGCCCACCCTGTGCCTGATTTTTATCCTTCTTCTCCTTCTTCTTGGCCATATTATCTTATACATTCTCTTATAATTAAGATTTTCTAAAACAGGGGAAGAGAGATGGCCTAAAGATTAAATCCCCCTCTAACATTGCAGAGGTATGCGGAGTAGGATAAGGGTTGCTCTTATAGGCGTGGGTAACGTGGCATGTACCCTTCTACAGGGCATGGAGTACTATAGGAAGATGGGTAGCAATGATGGCCCTGCAAGGAAGGGTCTATGGCATGAGAGGGTTGGCAACTACACCATAGATGATATAGATGTGGTCTGTGCATTCGATGTAGATGCGAACAAGGTAGGGAGGAGTATACATGAATTACTGGCTCGTGATGGTTCTGGTATTGGTGCGTACAGGGATCTGGAGGTTAGAGCAGGCATGATGATGGATAGGCCTCCAGAGCACTGGCATATGGATGTGGTTACATCTACAGTTGATGAGTTCACCAGCGCCCTAAGGCAGTACAACCCAGATGTTGTGCTGAACCTCATCTCCTCATCCCTGGATGGCTCATCCCTAGCATACGCTGAATCCGCATTGCGTGCAGGTGCAAGCTTCATCAACGCTACACCATCATCGCTCCAGAGCAACCATGCTCTGGCATCAGCGTTCAGGGGTAAGAACCTCCTACTCGTGGGGGATGATCTTATGAGCCAGTTTGGAGGTACTGTATTCCACAAGGGCATACTCCAACTCCTCCACAGGAGGGGCATGACCATAGGCAGTTCATACCAGTTGGATGTTGGGGGTAGCAGGGATACGAGGAATACCATGGTTGAGGAGGTCAGGGCAAGGAAGAGGAGCATAAAGACCGCAAGCATAAACGCTGAGATTCCCTATGAGTTCGGGATGACCGCTGGCACTACGGAGTACGTTGAGTTCATGGGGGATGACAGGATAAGTTACTACTGGTTCTACGCTGAGGGCTTCATGGGTTCACCGGTGAGGATAGATATCATGATGAGGAGCAATGATGGTGCGAATGCATGCAATGTGCTGCTCGATGTGATCAGGGCTGTGAAGCATGCCAGGGATAGGGGCGATCCAGGTCTCGCTGATATAATAAGTGCGTACGGATTCAAGAGCCCTCCAAATGTGATGGGTGTCATGGAGGCACAGCAGGAGTTCGAGAGGGTATTCATTCATACGTAGCAAGGATAATGAATAAAAACCATCTACAGTAACCAGCAACATGCTCGACAAGGCCCCAGAGTTCCCAGAGGGGTTCAGATGGCTTAATGTGGGAGAGCCACTCTCGATGGCAAGGCTGAGAGGATACATAGTTGTGCTAGACTTCTGGACATACTGCTGCATAAACTGCATGCACATGATAGCAGAACTCACAAGGCTAGAGCATAAGTACAGGGATAAGCCTGTGGTATTCATAGGTGTGCACTCTGCAAAGTTCTACAATGAGCAGCATGCTGAGAACATAGAGCAGGCTATTATGCGCTACGAGATAGAGCATCCAGTCGTGGTGGATGAGGGTATGAGGATATGGAGGATGTATGGTGCAAATGCATGGCCAACGATAGTGATAGTAGACCCTCTAGGCAACATAGTGTATAGAAGGTCAGGGGAGGGGCAGGGCGAGTTGATGGATGAGGTCATAGAACTCTTGCTCCACAGGTACTCAGATGGCAGGCTTGCAGGCAAGCCCCTACATACGGGCACGGTAAGGTATAGCAGGCCTAGGAGCATGCTCTCATTCCCAGGCAAGTTGGCGTTCTCACCAGACGGGAGCATGATTGCTGTCAGCGACTCAAACAACAACAGGATACTGGTACTTGCACTGGATGGGAATGGTAGGCACAGGGCAAGGATGGTCGAGAGCATAGGCAATGGCAAAGGTCTAAGAGATGGCGAATTCGATGAGGCCATGTTCTTCAGGCCCCAGGGCGTAGCATGGGCTGATCATAGCAGTATATACGTTGCTGATACTGAGAACCATAGCATAAGGCTTGTGGATCTGAGCAGGAGGGAGGTTAGTACTGTGGCAGGGAATGGCAGGCAGGGCTACTACACCCATGGAGGGTATGGCAAGGGAGTATCGCTCAACTCACCATGGGATGTTGCGTACAGCAGAGAGAGGAATGCGCTCTTCATAGCCATGGCTGGGCTCCATCAGATCTGGCTCTACAGCATAGATGACTCCACAGCAAGACCATTCGCTGGGAGCGGGTATGAGGGTATAGTCGACTCTACACTCGAGCATGCACAGTTCGCCCAGCCCAGTGGGCTATACCTGCAGGGTGAGCATCTGTACGTTGCTGATAGCGAGAGCTCATCCGTAAGGCTTGTGGATATAGCGAGAGGAAGGGTTCACACGTTAGTAGGTAAGGACCTCTTCATATTCGGGCATGAGGATGGTAGGTTGGATGAGGCGCTCTTGCAGCATCCCCTAGGCGTATCAGCCATGGGTGAAAGGGTATACGTTGCGGATACGTACAACCATGCGATAAGGCTACTAGAACTTAGAAGGGGAGAGGTTAGCACCCTTGTGGGTAGAGCAGGTAGCATGGAATGCAGGCTGGATGAGTCATGCACGCTCATGCTCTATGAGCCCAGTGATGTCAAGGTCAAGGGTGATCTGCTCTATATAACAGATACCAACAACCATCTGCTGAGGGTATTCGATACCAAGGAGAGGGTACTCTACTCTCTGGAGATAGTTGAGTGACTTCTGATCGATTGATCGATCAATCGATCACTGATGGGTTGATTGATCGACTGCTGATTGGATTATGCATTGTATGGTATAGTAGCCTTTGGGTAGGAGCCTAGAACCTTGAGGAATACCACCTTGCTCTTGACCCTCTCAAGGCACTCGCCCACTATATCATCAAGCATATGCCCCTCAAAGTCGAGGTAGAAGTTGTACTCCCATGGCCTATCCTTTATTGGCCTGGAGACTATCATGGTGAGGTTTATGCCCCTTGATGCAAACTCCCCAAGCACATCGTAGAGTGCCCTTGGCCTATGCTCCAGCGTGAATATTATGGATGTCTTGCTTCCTACACTCATGCCCATACCTGCTGCCTCCCCTCCTGCCCTTCCTTCCCTTCCCCTTCCACTTCCTGCTGCTACTACTGTTACTGTTACTGTTGATGCTTCCCCTCTCCTCCTCCCCTCTCCCTCCCATTCCTCATTCGCAAGCACTAGGAACCTCGTGTAGTTGTTACTGCTATCCTCTATACCCTCGGCGAGTATCCTCATCCCGTATATCTCTGCTGCCAACCTGCTGGCTATCGCAGCACTGGCATCAGGCCTCCTCTCCCTGAGCATCTTCACACTCCCTGCAGTATCATAGTAGGGTATGGGCTCATACCCATGCCTCTGTATGAACCCTCTACACTGCCCTAGGGCCTGTGGATGGGAGTAGACGTACCTTATGCTATCCATGCTGCTACCCTCGTAGCCTATGAGGCAGTGCTCTATCCTCAGATACGCCTCCCCCTGTATCTTGAGGTGTGTGCTGAGCAGGTGATCGTACGTCTCGTTCACACTCCCCTCTATGGAGTTCTCTATGGGCACTATTGCGTAATCAGCCTCGTGCACCTCTGCTGAGTAGAATACATCTGCTATTGTACGCTTTGGGATGAGTTCTACACCCGTGTTGAAGTACTGGAGTGCAGCCATCTCGCTGTATGCCCCTCTCTCGCCCTGGAATACAACCTTGACCATCCCATCACCCCATAGAAGGCATGCAACCTATGGGTATCAGCCAACCATCAGCTGTTCAGCTGCAACGCAATGCATTAACATTACCGTAATCCTCTGCAAGCTTCCTCGATGATACGGCATTGCACTCTACGCACTTGACCTCCTCTGCGTTGAGCCTCACGACCTCTCCACCGCACTGGTTGCATCTGGTGTATATGACACCAAGGTTACTGTCCCTGAATGTTACGTGTATGTACCCGTTGAGTATGCTCGCTACCTTGGCCCTGACCATATCCCCAACCCTGAACATGTTCTGAACCTTGATCTTGCCCCTCCCTATGTATATCGCATCGAACCTTGCATCGCTCCTCAACTCGTTTATGTAGACTATACGTATGTTGGCTGAGTTGGATGTGAGCATATGCACGAAGCCAATCACATGATCACCCACCTTCGGGAGCAGTATGCTCTTCAGACCATTGACCCTCACGTACCTCTGCTTGAGATCGTATGTTACCTTGCCTACCCTGCTTGCCCTTAACATGCCATCGCTGTGCTGGTATACGCCATCGAGCCCCTCGAACTCCTCTATGGTTGCTATCCTATCTCCTGGGAGTGTGAACCTTACCCTCATCCCTCCCTACTATGATGCACTGGTATTTTATCCCTTTCCACACAACACGAATCGAATCACGTATAGTAGATTCATTCAGAGCCAGTGTGGGAGTACCAGGAACTCATCGTACTCTATGTTCTGCTTGTCTAGCAGCTTAAGCAGTGTATACGCTTGGGGTACGGAGAGTACTGGCCTTGAGAACTCATCGTCTATGGATATCCTTGGGCATGCGACCTGTATGAACGCATCTACATCACTGAAGACCCTCAGCCTCTCCTCAGTAACCTCGGTCAATGCTATGAGCCTCACACTCCTCCCATGGGCCTCGAGCCTACTCTTGATATCCTTCACCCTGTTGAGCATCATCTGCCCCTCCTTCAGACCGACTATGAGCCCTATCCTCTCCGCATCCAGTGCCTTGTACACAGCGAGCAGTGCCCTCCTCTTGAGCCCCTCTGCTATGCCGTTGACCTCCCTGACCTCATCATAGTACGGGTCGAGCATGAGTGTCAACCTGTTGGTGGATAGCGCTATACCAACAGCATGGAAGATGCTCTGCCCAAGGAATAAGAAGGCATCTATTCTATCCCTCGCATAGAATGCAGGGTAGAACTCGCAGCCGAATACCTGTGCATCCATAAGCTGCCCCTTGCCTGTGGTTGTGGCAACGATGAACCCGTTATCCTGGAGCATCCTCCTAGCATTGCCCACCTGATGCACATGCTGGCTATCTGTCAGCACTGCAACACTCCTGATACCCCTATCCCTCAGCACCGCTACGCACTTGGCGAGCACAGAGTCGAATGGGATATCATCGTATGCATCTACCATCACCACATTACCAAACTCCTTCATGGATATGCTATGCCCTACGTGGAAGAGTATATCTGCGTTGAGCCTCCTTGCAGCATCTGTGTTCAGATCGCACGAGCCATAGCAGGGATCTGCTATAACGTAGGCGTCTATCCCGAACTCCCTGCTCACCTTGTCTGCCAGGCTCGAGATCTTACCGAGTAGGGCCTCTGGGCCGTTGAATGCTACAACTCTGGGCCTCCTCTCCCTTATTGTGCTGAAGACCCTCTCCTCATCTATGTGTATCAACCTGTATGGATCACCCAACGCATATTATATGCCTTCTCACGCATGAGAATCTACATGTATGTAGCATGCAACCTTATGCCCCTTGCCCCTGCCTCCTCCTCTGCCTCTGGCCTTATCGTATGCCCAAAGATGAACTTGAATGCATCCACACCCTTCGCCTCATGGAACCTCCTTACATCGCTCCTGTCTATCCTCCCCTTCTTGACCTCGCCTATGACTATGATATCTCTACCATCCTTACCCTTGCCCTTCACATACACACCGACCTCCCTCTCCTTGCCATCTACCCTCACAGGGTACCCCAGCCTTATATCGATCCTCCTTATAGTTATCCCATCATCCACCAACAGCCTAGGCAACTTGGTCACAGCAACCTCCTCAGGGTGAACAAGTTATCTGACAACCTGCCCACCTCCCTCCTCAGCGAGGCCAATGCGAGTTCTGTCCTTGCTTGGGCATCGGTGAGCCTTGCAATGGAATCCTCCAACTTTGCTACTGCATCCTGTAACCTTGAGACCGAGGCCCTTATATCCTCCAACCCTATAAGCCCTGCTACGGCGTACCTGAACTCCTCGTCATTCCTTGAGTAGCCTGAGCATGCCCTTCTTGATCTGCTTAGTCCATACTGTATGCTGCCATGAGTCAGTATATAAATGATCAGCGCATAACAATGTGATGATCGCTATCTGCCTATCATTTGTGCCGATGCAGTAATATGCATGTCACTCTATCCTGCATCTGTTGAAGGTGAGGATACCCATACACCTTATCTTTATGCTTATAGTTGCGTTGATCGTACAACTCCTAATAGTCATAACGCTCATCTGTATCCATGGCATGATCACTGATGGCACTCCACCAGATCTACCTATAGCCTGTGTTATATGGGAGAGGGGGAGGTGGTACATCTAGCAACAAGCATAGCGGTTACAGGCATGTTGGCTACACTCAGCGAAGGCTCAGGGATACACTAACTAAATCTGCGTGCTTGCTTGAACAGCACATATAGCATACGATCACACTCCCTCCTTCCTCCCGCTACTAACAGTACGCATATCCATACGGTTGGGTTATAGGCGGTGCGCTGAGCAGAGATTGCAGCACCAACACATCCTCTCCCTGTAACATTCTTGCAGGGGAACATCCACTCCATGTATGGCATATGGTTGGCATGAGCCAGGTGCAGGGCTAGCTCGGTCCACCTGTATCCTATCATCTACTGTGCTTCAGGTACTGCTTCCAACTCTTCGTGCATACATGCACATGCTTAACCATACTGCTAGGTGTACACCACACCAGCCTCTTGTGCAGACATTATGTATGTGAGTGTGTGTGGTGAATAACCTGAATAGGATGACTCCAGTGGATTAGTCCATCGAGATTCATGCATAACCATCTTGATGTTCTGCATATAGGGGATAAAGAGTATTAATGCCAGCAGGAATAACAAATATTGATACAACTAATATAATTAATAATGTGATCATACCTGCTAGAAGATATAAATTGGGATATCAAGGGGTAAAAATATTTAATAATGCGTCTCTACAATAGACTCCATGCCAATAGCATTCGTGCTCATAAACGCAGAGATGGGCTCCGAGGAGGCACTGATAAAGGAGTTGAAGCAGTTGGATGGTGTGAAGGAGGTGTACACAGTCTACGGTGTATACGATATAATAGCAAAGGTTGAGAGCGACAGCATGGAGAAGGTGAAGGAGACGATAACATGGAAGATAAGGAGGCTACCAAACGTAAGGTCTACATTGACCATGATAGTGATAGAGAGCTAGGTAACAGACGATGCTGCTGATAGGCATAGATGATACGGATAGTAGGCTTGGGAGGTGCACGACCCATCTTGCGTACAGGATAGTGGATTTTTTGCTCTCAAATGGTTACGAACTTGGGGAGTACCCATTCTTGGCAAGGTTGAACCCCAACATACCCTGGAAGACCAGGGGCAACGGTGCAGTGTGCATAAGCGTCAAGGTGGATATGGGTAGCAGGGATGGGGAGCGTATCATTGGAGCTATCAAGGAGATGGTTGCGAGTAACTCGATGATAGGCTATGGAGCCAACCCTGGTGTGGTCTTCCTTGAGACGCACAGGTACGAGCCCGTGATAAGGTTCGCTAGGGATGCACTCTGGAGGGTTGTCAGCCCAAAGGGTGCACTGCAGGTTGCAGATGCGTACAGGGAGCATGGGGATGGGATAGAGTACATCGCAATGGGTAATGGGCAGGGTATCGTTGGGGCACTAGCATCCATAGGCATGGCAGTTGCAGGGCTCGAGGATTACACGTTCGAGGTGATAGCGTACAGGATGGATGGTATGTGTGGGCAACCAAGGTGCATAGATGAGGCCAGTGTCATAGCCATGGACAAGGCTACGCATCCTTACACGTTCAACAACTACGACTACAAGCATGCTAGGGTGCTCATAGCACCACATGGGCCAGACCCTGTGCTCCTTGGGGTCAGGGGTGATGATCCAGGTACACTCCTGGATGCGCTATCCATGCTCAAGGTCAGAGAACCTATGGATGGGTACATGTTATTCAGGAGCAACCAGGGCACGAATGCACACCTAGCGAATATGCTCGATGCCAGCAACCTAAAGGCGTACACCTCTGGCTACGTCAGGGGAACGGTGGCATCTGAGCCCATGGCCATGAAGGGGGGGCATACATTCTTTGCTTTAGAGTGCGATGGTATGGGCGATGGTGATGGCAGGGTACTGTGTGCAGTGTATGAGCCCACTGGCTTGAGTCCACTGGCACAGATGCTCGGCAAGGGTGATCTGCTGGAGGTTGGTGGGGGGGTGAGGAAGGGTACCAGCAAGCATCCCAAGGTGCTCAACGTAGAGTACATAAGGGTTATAGATGTAGCAAGGAGGGTCAGGTACATGAACCCCATATGCGTATGTGGCAAGAGGCTCAAGTCCGAGGGAAGGGGCAAGGGATATGGGTGCAAGCACTGTGGCTACAGGGTTAGGGATGCTGAGAGGGTTGAGGTGGAGGTTGGAAGGGGTGTAGAGCCAGGGCTCTATATTCCAGATATGAAGGCACACAGGCACCTCACCAAGCCACTGCACAGGTACGGCATGAGGCCAGGGAGGATGAGGATGGATCTGGGGTGGTTCCGCAGGCATACAGGGGTGGGTACTGATCATGGCTAGTAGTAGGGATGATGGTAGTAGTAGTAGTAATAATAATAATAATTATGATGATGATGCTCTAACACACCTGGAGATGCTCTGTAGGATGGCAGAGATGAACCTAGCTCTCATAGTGGCTGAGCATGATGTGGACCTCAGCACTGCGCATTCCAGCAACACTATATACGTGCTGGAGTTGGATGCGGGTGAGAGGGCTGCGGGTGGGAGAGTAGCAGGCTTCGGTTCCAGGAGGTTCAAGATGGTACACTGCTTCAGGTTAGAGGGTGGTAGGTGTGTCGAGAGGTACCATGAAGGTTACAATTACACATGTACTGGTACTGGTACTGGTACAGGTGGAGGTGCAGGTGCAGATTCGGATGTGGAGATAGGGTATATCGCAAGGCTACCAGTGAGGTTGAGTGATGGTAGCGAGGTTATGGCATCATGTTCCATAGATGCATATACTGTAAGCCTGCTCAACTCTAAGTTTGGTATTGTGTGAGATGTTCATGGTAGCGGGGGGTGGATTTGAACCACCGCTCTGCGGGTCTCCCACCATTTTAGAAGTTATGAGCCCGCCGGGATAACCAGGCTTCCCCACCCCTGTAGGGCATAACAACTCACTCACTCACTCACCCATCCACCTGCTGCCTCGCTACTTCCCCACTACCACCTCCCCTTAGAAGGAGTCATTTTATTAACCTTTCACAGTACCTATGGTATGGGCACTGCACATAATACAGGGAGGTCTAGACTCTGGTTCATAGGCCTGATAGGTGGTGCAGTAGCGCTCATGGGAGCACTCCTACTCCTGCCCAGGGGAGAGGTACCATTACCTGAGCCAGAGTACAGGGTGGAGGTTGTGGCAAGGAACCTAACCGTACCATGGAGCATAGATATGGATGATGATGGGAACATATACTTCACAGAGAGGGTTGGGAGGCTGAATATGATAGGCAAAGATGGTACTGTAAGCACGATATATGCAAGAGAGGTTGCCAGCATAGGCGAGGCAGGGATGCTCGGCCTAGCCCTGGATCCAGAGTTCAAGAGCAATGGCTACATATACCTGTACTACACCTACTCAACAGACTCTGGCCTACTCAACAGGGTAGTTAGGCTTGAGGGCAGGGATGGTAACTATAGGGAGCATGTGCTTCTAGATGGTATACCTGGAGGGGAGATACACGATGGTGGCAGGATCAGGTTTGGGCCTGATGGGATGCTCTACATAACAACTGGGGATGCTGGCAGAGCAGATCTCGCACAGGATACAGGCTCTCTAGCAGGCAAGATACTCAGGATAGGCAGGGATGGCTCTATACCAGAGGATAACCCATTCGGTAATGCAGTATACTCGTATGGGCACAGGAACCCCCAGGGTCTTGCATGGCATCCTACAAGTAGGAACCTCTACGCTACAGAGCATGGACCGGTTGGGGAGGATGAGATAAACCTGATAAGGAAGGGGGCAAACTATGGTTGGCCAGTGGAGACATGCTCCAAGGCTGAGAGGTATGAGAAGCCCATACTATGCTACACAGTCAGCATAGCACCAGCAGGTGCAGCGTTCATGAGGGATGCGGATGGTAGGTATAGCCTCTTCTATGCAACCCTTAGAGGCCAGCATGTCGAGAGGATAGTATTCGATGAGGGTGAGGGTATAGCGAGGATAGAGAACTTCCTCACCGGTCTGGGTAGGATAAGGGATGTCTATGCTGGGAAGGATGGCTACCTGTACATAGCAACCAGCAACAGGGATGGTAGGGGTATACCAGCAGCAGATGATGATAGGATACTCAGGGTAAGGTTACAGTGATCAGGTTGGGGTAGATTGGTAGGGTAGGGTAGGTTTGAACCCACAATGTATTTAGATGACAGAGCCACTCCTCAGGCATTGAAGCATGAATGGCTCCTGCTCCTCTCAGTAACTGTGGTAGGCATAGTGGTATCCCTCCTGCTCTACTCCACAGATAGATACTCACTACTATACTACGGTGATGCTGTATCCCATCTCGTAGGTTCAAGGAAGATAGCAGACTGGGAGAATCCAGGACTTGTGCAGATAGGCACCGTATGGCTGCCCTTACCGCATCTACTGCTCCTTGCCCCATCACTCGTAGATCCTCTCTTCACTACAGGCCTCGCAGGTACCGTAGTGAGCCTACCATCCCTAGCGCTTGGCACACTCCTCCTCTACAGGATAGTGAGGGATCAGTGTATGCTACACCCCTCCTCCAAGGATAGCAGCATGGCGTATCTACTTGCACTGCTCTACGCCTTCAACCCCAACATCATGTATCTGGGCATAGTTGCCATGACAGAGGCGGTATTCATGCTATTCCTGCTAGCATCTATATACTACCTCCAGAGATGGTTGCGGTTGGGGTATGCAAGGGATCTACTGCTATCCTCCTCATTCGTATCACTTGCAACGCTCTGCAGGTACGAGGGTTGGTTCCTTCCCGTACTCCTCATAGCATCCGTCACAGCGCTCGCAATAAGGTATAGACGCAAAGAGGGTCTGCAACTGCTACGCATGGTACCCATATCACTGCTCTCAACCACTGGCATAGTGCTATGGCTGGCATGGAACTACTCCATCTACGGAGACCCACTCGAGTTCAGCAATGCGGAGTACTACTCTGCTGCATGGTACGCCATGCATAACCAGTACCATGAGATGTTCTTCATGAAGCCATTGAGCGTTATTGATGTTTACATGTATAACGCAGTTCATGTGCATGGTCCTCTACTCCTCACTGGTATGGCAGGGTATCTCATCTACCTTAGAGGTAGTGTGAAGGGCAGTAAGGTGATACTTCCACTGTTCCTCATCCTCCCCCCAGCATTCACCATTGCATCTATGCTTATAGGTGTAGGGGAGATGAACTACGTATACAACTCGAGGTTTACGGTACTGCTATCCCCTCTACTGCTCATAATGACATCCTTCCTCATAAGAAGGTCGTTGAGGTACAAGTGGTACATCATCGCACCCCTACTGCTATGGAATATCCTGCTCTTGGCATCTGGAGTCATGACGTACATGGACGCCTATGCTGGTTACTCAGCAAGGGATGTGCAACTTGCAGTCGATGCTGGTGAAGCGCTGAGGTTGCTTTACGATGGTGAAGGCAGGATAATGGTACTTGCTGGCTCTAGCCTAGAGCATAGGATTATGATAACCTCTGGTATAGCACTCAACAGGTTCGATGAGATGATCGATCATAGCACCTGGAAGGCCTCATTCAGGATCCCATGGCTGTACGATACATGGCTGGTTATGGCCAAGAGGCCAATGCATGACGCCATGAACGTTACGACTTACTGGCTAGAGAGGGAGGATGAACTGCTTATGCACTACAAGGTTGTTTATGAGAATGAGAACTATAGGATGATGAGGCTCATGTAAGGCATAGTAGTAGTAGGAGGAGGGTAGGAACAAAAGGTATAGATCAGGATGATGTAAAGCTTATTTACCATATGCTAGCTCATCAGCCTAGGTAGGCATGAGGTTCTATGAACTGGATAGGGAGGGGAGGCTTGCACTGCTCAAGGATCATGCTTCCCTTAGTGATGATGAGGTTGAGATCCTCAGGCATGGCTCTGGCATAGACTTCAGGATGGCAGATAGCATGGTTGAGAATGCCGTATCCTTCATCTCCTACCCCTTGGGCATAGCAACGCACTTCACCATAAACGGCAGGGATTATCTGGTACCAATGGCCATAGAGGAGCCATCGGTCATAGCAGCAGCAAGCAAAGGTGCCAAGATCGCCAAGGTAAGGGGAGGATTCAAGGCCCATGCAGACCCTTCAGTTATGATAGGCCAGGTTCAGGTCAAGGATGTGAGGGATGCTGAGAAGGCTGTAGAGGATGTCATGAAGAGCAAGGATGAACTCTTGAGCATAGCGAACAGCAGGAGCAGCCTTGCAAGCAGGGGTGCTGGGGCAAGGGACCTCAGGTGCAGGGCAATAGATACCTCTAGAGGCAAGATGCTCATAGTTGAGTTGCTTGTAGATGTGAAGGATGCCATGGGCGCAAATGTGGTCAATACGATGTGCGAGGCCATAGCGCCTAGGGTTGAGGAGGTAACCAATGGTAGGGTACTGCTTAGGATACTCTCCAACTACGCCTTACATAGACTGGTTAAGGCAGAGGCCCGGTTCGCAAGGGAGATGGTTGGTGATGATGCCATAGAGGGCATACTGGATGCTTATGCGTTCGCAGAGGCAGATCTCTACAGATGCGTTACCCACAACAAGGGCGTGATGAACGGGATTATAGCGGTTGCACTGGCAACAGCACAGGATACAAGGGCCATAGAGGCTGGGGCTCATGCATATGCATGCATGAACGGTAGGTACTCACCTCTCACACGCTGGAGGAGGGGTAGCGATGGGGATCTGGTAGGTAGCATAGAGGTTCCCCTAGCTGTAGGCATAGTAGGCGGGCTCACATCTACACACCCCATGGCGAGGCTATCCCTGAGGATACTCGGGGTCAGCAGTGCACAGGAGCTCGCATGTGTGATGGCCTCTGTAGGCCTGGCACAGAACTTCTCTGCCCTATACGCACTGGTTAGGGAGGGGATACAGGCTGGGCATATGCGCCTGCATGCGAGGAAGGTTGCTATGCTTGCTGGGGCAGAAGGTAGCATGATAGATGAGGTTGCCAGGAGGCTGGCCAGGGAGGGCAACATAACGGTTGAGCATGCAAGGCGGATAATTCAAGCGATCGAGAATGAGGGAGGTTAATAGTGAGTATTCAGCATATGCATCCATTACGTACGAGTGTTCAGAAATTATTTAAATAAGTATGAGGAATGATACCAGTGCAGATGCTTGCCTACAGGCTTGTGGTCAAGGGCAGGGTGCAGAGGGTTGGGTTCAGGAGGTATGTGCTAGAGCAGGCTAGAGCCTTGGGGCTCAAGGGTAATGTTAGGAATGAGGATGATGACTCTGTTCACATACACGCACAGGGCGATGAGGATATGCTGAGGAGGTTCATAGAACTGATAAGGTCTGCACCACCCCCAGCGTATGTGGCATCTGTGGAGATTAGCCCTGCAGCAGTGGTAGAGGATATGAGATCATTCAAGATAATCTATGGGGAGTTGGGGGATGAGCTTCAGGAGGGCTTTGGTGCAATGCAGAGCGTATTCGATGACTACAGGCAGGAGTTCAGGTCGTATGTTGGTGAGTTCAGGTCGTATGTTGGTGAGTTCAGGTCGTATGTTGGTGAGTTCAGGGAGTTTGCAAGGAGGACCGATCAGAACTTCGCTGAGATCAAGCAGGAGTTGAGACTGGTTAGGGATGATCTCAAGCAGGAGATACAGGCTACAAGGGAAGACCTAAAGCAGGAGATCAGGGGTGTTGGTGATAAGTTGCAGGCATTCGCAGATAGGACTGATAAGAACTTCATACTACTGACGACAAAGTACGATACGATAGCGGAGAGGATGGACAAGATACTCGCAGCGCTTACAGCAAACATAGAGATCCTTACAAGGATACTGGAGAGGGTCTCGAGGCAGTGATCCCAGCATGGCAATCCTCCTACCTATATATATGGTTCATGTATCCTCTACGCCATGATAAAGTTCGCCATACCGAAGGGTAGCATAGAGGAGGCTACGTACAGGTTCATAGAGCAGGCCTGGTTTGCCCTACATGGTAGGGGTAGGAGTTATAGGGTTAGGGTCAACGATCCAGAGATACAGATGAAGATACTTAGGCCTCAGGAGATCCCAACGTTCGTTAGTAATGGGCTCTACGATATAGGGATAACTGGGAGGGACTGGGTGGCTGAGACTAGCGCAGATGTGAAGACCATGCTCGATCTCGAGTATGGCTGGGTTAGGCTGGTATATGCCATACCGAAGAGTAGCAACTACAACTCACTCGCAGAGATGCTCAGTGACTACTCTACCAGTGGTAGAACGTTGAGGGTCTCTACAGAGTACCTGAACCTTGCGAGCAGGTACATTATGGGTAATGGGGAGTACAGGAGGCTCTATGGGGATGAGGAGCCTATGATCATAACACCGTGGTGGAGTAAGGGGAGCAACAGGAGGGTCCAGATAATACTCTCGTTCGGTGCAACTGAAGCAAAGCCACCAGAGGATACAGATGCCATAATAGATATAACTGAGACCGGCACCACGCTTGAGCAGAATAACCTGAAGCCCATAGAGAGCATAATGGAGTCCACTGCGGTGCTCATAGCAAACAGGGATTCGCTCAAGGATGCGAGGAAGAGGGAGAAGATATACGATGTTCTAACACTACTCAAGGGTGTAGTGGATAGCAGGAAGAAGCTCCATATATTTGCGAATGTCAGGGCTGAGAACCTCCAGGAGCTGCTCAGGAGCCTTCCAGCGCTCAAGAGGCCTACGGTGAGCCCACTGAGCGAGGAGGGATGGTATGCTGTGAACACGGTTATAGGCAAGGATGAGTTCGTGAAGATACTACCAACACTAAGGAGGCTTGCACAGGGGCTGGTGGTGCACGAGCCCAGACAGATACTTGCGTTAGAGGAGATAAGGAGGGATGAGGGGAACGGCATCTACTAGGGATGGTGCAGGTAGTAGTAGCAGTGGTGGTGGTACCGATGGCACTGGTGCGCCGATAAGGGTTGTGAGGCTGGATGTCAGTGCCTTGGATGCAGCACATATGCTGAGAAGCAGACTGAAGATGGACGATGAGAAGGTCAGCATGGTCAAGTCCATAGTTGAGGATGTAAGGAGGAGGGGTGATGCTGCCCTATACGATTACACGCTGAGGTTCGATGGTGTGGATCTACGCTCCACACCAATTAAGGTGTCTAGGAAGGAGGTAGATGATGCATACAGGTCGGTGAGCAGGGAGGAGGTCGACGCCCTTCAGGCCATGAAGAGCAGGATAGAGTATGTTGAGAGGGCATTCCTCTCATGCATAAGGGATATGCACACCACTCTGGGCTCGAGCAGGGTATCGAGGGTATTCAGGCCGTTGGGCAGTGTTGGATGTTATATACCTGGGGGCAGGGCTAGGTATGCGAGCAGTATGCTCATGTGTGCAGTACCAGCAAGGGTCGCTGGCGTGAAGAGAGTGGTTGCGTGCACACCACCAAAGGGCTCCAACGGTGCAGTGGACCCACTGACCCTAGTGGCAGCTGATCTGGCGGGTGTGGATGAGGTCTACAGGGTAGGAGGTGCACATGCCATAGCAGCCATGGCCTATGGGAGTGAGAGCATAAGACCCGTGAGCAAGATAGTCGGGCCTGGAGGATTGCTTGTGACTATAGCCAAGCATATAGTCTCGAGCACGGTAGCAATAGATATGCTTGCAGGGCCTACAGAACTCCTTATAGTAGCAGATGAGAGCGCAGATGCAAGGTACATAGCACTCGACCTTATAGCGCAGGCTGAGCATGCACCAGATACACTCTGCGGGCTCATAACGTGGTCTGATGCCCTAGCATACAGGGTAGTGGATGAGTTGTCATCGCTCCTTCCAGGTGCGAGCAGGGAGGGTATAGTCAGGGAGAGTCTATCCAGCAATGGGTTCATAGCATTATGCAGTGATGAGCGATACGCTCTAGACTTCGCCAACGAGTTTGCGCCAGAGCATCTGCAGGTCATGGTTGGTGATAGCATAAGGGATAGGGTGGTCGATGGCATAGAGTCTGCAGGTATGGTGCTGATAGGTTCATACTCACCATCATCTGCAAGCGATTACTACACAGGTACGAATCATGTGCTACCTACCATGGGCTCAGCTAAGGCGAGGGCATCGCTCACCTGCCTGGACTTCCTCAAGCCTGTTAGCATGGTTGAGTTGAGCAGGGATGACCTCAGGGATATGGCTGGTGTGATAAGGCTCATGGCTAGGGCAGAGGGGCTTGAGAACCACTACAGGGCAGTAGAGGCGAGGCTTGCCGATTGATCTATCGATCGACTGATAGGCTAGATAGCAAGTGGTAGGGGGTCGAGCAACTTGGGCTGGTGGAGGGAGAGGATGGTCGAGTTGAGTATGCTTGGTGGGTATACCAAGCCCGAGAGGCCTGAGTCCAAGAATATGCTACGCATGGATACCAATGAGAACCTTGCCCTGCCATTGGACCTCATCAAGGAGGTCATGCGTGAGGCTCTGGATGTCGATCCAAGGCTGTACCCAGAGCAGTACGATGAGTTGAAGGTCATGATATCACGCTATGCCAACGTGAGCAAAGATAGCATAGTTATAGGCAATGGCTCAGACCAACTCATAGACCTTGCACTCTCCGTATTCTGCAAGGGGAGGAGGGGCGTAACCATAAGGCCAACATTCACATTCTACAGGGACAGGTGCATGTTACACGGTATAGGGCTGGATGAGGTCATGCTGGATGATGAGTTTACGTTCAGCAGCGGTTCGATCAATGGTAGCGGGGCAGATGTATGCTACATATGCTCCCCAAACAACCCAACAGGTAACCAGTTCTCTAGGGACCTCATGATGGAGGTCATAGAGGGCTTCGATGGCCTGATCATGGTGGATGAGGCGTACGCTGAGTTCGCAGGTTACTCCCTAAAGGATGAGGCCGCGAAGAGGGATAACCTTATACTCTTCAGGACATTCTCCAAGGCATTCGGGCTTGCAGGTGCGAGGGTAGGCTATGCCATAGCATCCAGAGAGATCGTAGATGTGTTCAACAGGGTGGTCCAGTACCCTTACCCTGTGAGCAGCATATCGTTGAGGGCTGCGATGGCCATGCTGAGGAGGGTAGAGCGGGTGAGGAGAGTAATAGATGGCCTCAAGGCTGAGAGGAGATGGCTGTATGAGCAGATGAGTTCCATTGGTATCAAGGCGTTCAGATCTGATGCTAACTTCATACTCTTCGATGCTCGCAGGGATGATGTGCATGCAAGGCTGAAGGAGGATGGTGTGCTGGTCAGGAGGATAGGGCAGGTAGGGCGCTACAGTACGTGTCTGAGGGTTACCGTGGGGAGCAGGGAGATGAACGAGGGGTTCATAGACTCCCTGAAGAGGGCTACCAGTGCATGATTTAAAAATGGGCTACTTGAAGCATAGGCGTGAGGTATGTTGATCTAGATGGTGGCATACTCATTGGTGAGAACGTAACATCTATGGATGCTGATGCCCTAGTGCTCGACTGCGATGGCACGCTAGTGAGGATAAACAGATCCTATAACGCATGCATAGTAGAGACAGCAGGGAGGGTACTCTCCATGATGTTGGGGGATGGTTGGAAGGGGTTTGTGGATGAGCAGATGATACTTGCATTCAGGATGAGTGGGGGGTTCAACAACGATGTGGATACCACTTATGCATGCATACTTGCAGCGCTAGCATACACTAGCGATGCGCAGGATAAGGATGCCAGTCTTGAAAGCGCTAGGAGATTTGCACATGAGATGGCTAGACATGCAGATTCCAGAGGTGTAGAGTCTGTTGAGGAGTACCTGGCAGGTATAGGCAAGGCTCAAGCAGTTAAGGCTGCAAGGGAGTACACGGGTTACCCAGGGCTTGTAGGCTCAAGCATGCTTGCAACGCTCTTCGATGAGCTCTTCTATGGCAGCGAGCTGTTCAGGAGGATGCACGGTATAGAGCCTAGGTTCAACCATGGTAAGGGGTTCATAGAGTATGATGAGGTAGTGGTCAGCAGGGAGTGCCTGAGCATCCTTAATGATATCTTCCATGGCAACGTAGCGATAGTCTCTGGAAGGAGCAGGATAGCAGCAGAGTATGCGTTGAGGGAACTTCTAGGGTACTTCAACATCAGCGCCTCGGTATTCATAGAGGATGAGGACAAGTATGTGAAGAGGAATGGTATAAAGATGAACGTAGTTAAGCCTAGCCCATATGCGCTCCTCAGATCCCTCAAGACCATGGATGCAAATAGTGCCATAGTGGTTGGGGACTCTGCTGAGGATCTGATAATGGCTAGGAGTGTAGCAAGCAATGGTTACAGTACGTACTTCATCGGTGTGTATGGCACAAGCATAGATGCGGAGAAGCAGAGGCAGATGTTCATGGATATGGATAGTGATGCGATACTGGAGAATGTTAACCTACTACCAAGGTTACTTGCCAGCAATACCTAACTACTGCTATACCCTTTATATAATGCTGTTACATCCTACTCTGGAGATGCAGGGGAGGAGGTCCAGGGTAGAGAGGTCTACCAGCGAGACGAGCGTTGAGGTTGAGGTCAACATGGATGGGGATGGCTCATACAGCGTAGAGACTGGAGTAAGGTTCCTCGACCATATGATAGCATCTATATCAAGGCACTCTATGGTGGATGTGAGGCTCAAGGGTATCAGCAGGGATGGAATAATGCACCACCTCATAGAGGATACAGCGATAGCGCTTGGGAGTGCACTGGACAAGGCCTTAGGAGGCAGGGAAGGCATAGAGAGGTTCGGTTATGCTATCGTGCCTATGGATGATGCACTGGCACTAGCATCCATAGACCTGGTGAGGAGGAGTTACCATCTGATAGATCTGAAGGTATCATCTGCGAGGATAGAGGACATGGCGAGGGAGGATGTGGAGCACTTCTTCGCCTCACTGGCATCGAACATGGATGCGTGTGTGCACGTAGTAGTGCAGTATGGTAGCAACGATCACCACAAGGTTGAGGCGGCATGCAAGGCACTTGCTGTGGCGCTCAGACATGCATCGAGCATAAACCCCAAGAGGAGTATAGCGAGCACGAAGGGCAGCATCTGACCATCCGATGATTGTGGTGGTGTAGGTTTTTATCTGCCATTGGAGTACTCTCCCTGTGGTCATAGCCATATTCGATTACGGTGCTGGCAACATATTCAGCATAAAGGTTGCGCTAGAGAGGTTAGGTGCACAAGTCTCAGTGATAAGGGGCATGGATGACCTTGCGTATGATGCGCTCGTGCTCCCAGGTGTAGGCAACTTCGATCCCGCCATGAGGAGCATCAGCCAGTACAGGGACAGGTTGAGGGATGCCATAGCATCTGGCATGCCAATGCTTGGGATATGCCTGGGCATGGAGATGCTCTTTGAGAGGAGTGAAGAAGGTACGCTCCAGGGTCTGAGCATCCTTGCTGGTGATGTGGTCATGCTGCCCAAGAGCGTCAAGGTTCCCCACATGGGCTGGAACAGGTTGAGGATGAGTGATGATAGCGATAGCATCCTCCTCAACGGTGTAGAGGATGGTGCATGGGTATACTTTGTGCACTCTTACCATGCCAGGCCTAGGGATGCTGGCATAGTGAAGGCGTCGTGTAGGTATGGTGTAGAGTTCCCAGCGGTCATAGAGCATGGCAGCCTATTCGGTACTCAGTTCCATCCAGAGAAGTCTGGGGCGAAGGGCATGAGCATGCTGAGCAACTTCCTCGCATACGTGAAGAGATGAATGGGATGGGGGAGGGAGGGGGAGGAGGGGAGGAGGGGAGGTCCCAATGATGATAATGGCAGCTATAGACCTGATGGATGGGAGGGTCGTGAGGCTCACAAAGGGGGACCCAGAGAAGCGGACAATATACAGCGATGACCCAGTAGGCGTTGCAGTGACCTGGGCTGAGCAGGGTGCGGATGCCCTGCATGTGGTTGATATAGATGCAACGCTCTCCCTTGCAAGCAACAGGAGTGTGGTTGAGAGGATAAGCAGGAGTGTGAGCATACCAGTGCAGGTGGCTGGAGGTATAAGGAGTATTGATGCTGCGGTATCCATGCTTGAGCACGCACACTCTGTAGTCATAGGCACCCTTGCATTCAGGGATGAGCATGCACTATCCGAACTCCTTGCACGCTATGGCCATGGTAGGATAGTGATAGCATTGGATCACATAGATGGCATGGTCAGGATAGATGGGTGGAGGGACGGTGCAGGGCTTCACGTCCACGATGCACTAAGGCACTTTGGTGCCGTTGGTGTTAGGCGCTTCCTCTTAACCGATATAGGCAGGGATGGCACGATGGGAGGTATGAGCAGCACAGCCCTTGGGATGATCAGGTATGCAAGCGAAGCAGGGTTCGAGGTGATAGCATCTGGGGGTATAACGACTCTGGACGATGTTGCGATGGCAAGGGAGTCTGGGGCATCTGCGATCATACTGGGCAAGGCGCTGTACGAGGGGAGGATAAGCATACCTGCCGCAAAGGCCATGGCAGTGGCAGGCAGATGAGGTTGGGGTTAAATTAAATTATTCCTCACCCCTCTCTACACAGTGCTCACGAAGAGGATAATCCCCTGCCTGGATGTGGATAAGGGTAGGGTGGTCAAGGGTGTGCACTTCAGGGATATAAGGGATGCTGGAGACCCAGTGGATCTGGCTAGACACTACAGCAGGGATGGTGCCGATGAGCTCGTATTCCTTGACATAACTGCGAGTGAGGAGCATAGGGGTACCATGGTTGAAGTGGTCAAGGGTGTAGCAAGGGCCATAGATATACCGTTCACCGTAGGCGGGGGGATAAGGGGTATGGAGGATGCTAGGGCGATACTCCTTGCTGGTGCAGACAAGGTATCCATAAACACCGCTGCAGTGAATAACCCCTCGCTCGTAACGGATCTGAAGGACCTGTTTGGTAGGCAGTGTGTAGTGGTTGCCATAGATGCGAAGGGCAGCATGAGGGATGGAAGTAGGTTCTACGAGGTCCACATATACGGGGGGAAGAGACCTACTGGCATGGATGCAGTAGAGTGGGCGAAGAGGGTTGAGAGGCTAGGTGCAGGGGAGATACTGCTCACTAGCATAGATAGGGATGGTACAAGGGATGGTTACGATCTGGATCTGACTGCTAAGGTCAGCAGTGCTGTGAACATACCTGTGATAGCATCTGGGGGAGCGGGTAGGCCTGAGCATATGCTTGAGCTGTTCAAGCATACGGGTGCTGATGCTGCACTTGCAGCATCTATCTTCCACTACGGGCATTATACGGTAAGGGATGTGAAGGCGTACCTTAAGGCCAATGGCGTAGATGTCAGGTTGTAGGGTAGGATGGTAGTGTGGGCTGAAGCAGATCTATAGTGTAACCTTACGTACAAGCACATGTAGGTTGATACACATGTACCCTTGCTATATTATAACCTGTAGGAAGATGATAGTAACAGCAGTCTCCTTGCTTGCTTACCTGATAGCCATCAGGCTAAACATACTGATTCCTCAACGATGACTGGCATGTATGGGATGAACTATCCCATACATACATACATACGTGCAGATTCCCATGCACACTTGCCCAATCGTGTCATGTAACCTGCTTCATCCCAGCCTGCTACTCTTAAATCAAAATAGATGAGATGCCTTTCCTACAGTTGAGGTAATTATTGTAACACTTCTACCTTACATAATACTAAAAAGTTCATAAATAAGCATGTGTATACTAGCATATGGTAGAGGCGTACTGCGTCAAGTGTAGGAGGAAGGTGGAGATGAAGAGCCCCACACAGGTGACCATGAAGAATGGCAGACCCGCGGTGAAGGGTACATGCCCCATATGTGGTACAGTCCTGTACAGGATAGGTAAGGCAAGCAGATAAGAGCATAGTGCAGTCAACCCCTTCCCCCACTTTATTTCGTGTCTAAATCCTTCAGATTGCATACCCTTGGGAGGGCACGCTTGTGCCTGCTCGACCTCAGCAGGTGCATCACCCTCTCCACCTTCTCCTCCTCTACCCCTAGCATGCTCGTGGTCTCATTCACACTCATCCCCATATCGAGTATGCAGTAGAGTATAGAATCTATCTCCTCATAGCTCATACCGAGTTCCTGCTCAGCATAATGCCCCTTCCAGAGCATAGGGCTACTCCTCTTCCTTATTATGGCATCGTCTATCTGCAGATGCCTGGCAAGTTCCCTAACCTGGACCTTGTAGAGCCCTGCTATAGGGAGCAGGTCCGCCGCACCATCCCCGTACTTTGTGTAGTAACCCAGCATGAGCTCGCTTCTATCACTTGTGCCAAGCACTAGCCTATCGTTGATATTTGCGTAGTAGTAGAGGATGCACATCCTCAACCTTGCGAGGAGGTTCCCTGAGGCGACCATCTCCTTAACGCTTCTACTTCTGTCACCATCCCCTACCTCGCCTACTCCTACTCCTACTCCCCCACCCCCTCTCCCCCTACCCATACCCCTCAACCTATCCACGAGCAGGGAGTGTACATCCCCAACCTCTATGACCTCATGCTCTATACCTATCCTCCCAGCAAGCCTTATGGCATCGTCAACATCACTTGCTGGTGTTATACCGCTATGGGGTATTATGAGAGCGACTACGCTACCCTTACCCCTCCCGTACCCATGCATAGCCTCTGCTGCCAGTGCAGCAACGACCGACGAGTCTAGACCCCCGCTCAGGCCAAGGACGTAGCCATCCTTCCCTGATGACCCTAGTGTCTTGGATAGGAAGAGTTCTATCCTCTTCCTCACGTATCCATAGTCTAGAGATGCCACAACCCTCTCCAGGAGGTCCCCTATGGCCATACCTCTTCCATCTGTTCTCTTGCTGTGATCCATCTTATAGGTTACTCGACGTGGTGGTAGTGTATGAGCTGGTCGTAGAACCTCACAGTCTTTATGTTCATGAACTCAAGCATCCCGTACCTCGAGAGCTCCCTGCCAAACCCACTCTTCTTCACACCACCAAACGGTACCCTAGGGTCTGAGATGACCACATTGTTGATGGTTACTAGACCAGCCTCTATCGACCTGGCAAGCCTCTCAGCCCTGTCTAGATCAGTCGTCCATACGCTTGCACCCAGCCCAAACTCTGAGTCGTTGGCAAGCCTTATGGCCTCCCTCTCATCATCAACTATCATTATGGGTGCAACTGGACCGAAGACCTCCTCCCTGACTATCCTCATACCCTCCTTCACCTTGGTTATGAGCGTGGGGGCGTAGTAGTAGCCCTTGCTCCCCACCCTCTCCCCACCGACCAGTACCTCTCCCCCCTCCATCACCGTCTCCCTGACTATACCATCTATGTACTCTAGCGCATGTCTGTTCACTACTGGACCAAGATCGGTATCATCATGCATAGGATCGCCTACACGCATACGCTCGGCCTTCCTTGCAAACGACTCTATGAACTCCTTCGCTACACTCCTCATCACTATGAACCTCTTGCTCGCTATACAACTCTGTCCATTGTTGATGAACCTGCCCTTCACCGCTGCACTGGAAGCCTTGTCTATGTCAGCATCATCCAGCACTATGAACGGATCGCTACCTCCAAGCTCCAGTACGCACTTCTTAACATGCATGGCTGCTCTAGATGCTACTCTTGCACCTACCTCAACACTACCGGTGAATGTTACGGCATCCACTGGTGAGTCTATGAGCATCTCCCCAACCCTGGCATCACCTATGACTACAGAGAATATGCCTAGGTTATCCACGCTGGAGAAGATCCTCTCCAGCTCCTTACCGCACTGGAGGGTTGTGCTCGATGGCTTCATCACTATCGTGTTGCCAGCCATGAGCGCTGGTGCAGCGAACCTTATGCCCTGCCAGTAGGGGAAGTTCCAGGGCATTATGCTCCCTATGGTGCCTAGGGGCTCGAAGGCTATGAATGTCTTCCTTGCATCAGTTACTGTAACCTCATCGTCTATGAAGTGCTCCCCGTTATCCGCAAAGTACTCTATGGTCCATGCACACTTCTCCACCTCCGCCCTTGCTTCCCTTATGGTCTTGCCCATCTCCATTGTCGCTGTCCTGGCCAGGTTATCCCTCTCCTTGCGCAGTATGCTTGCAACCTCATATAGTACGGATGCCCTCCTATGCGTATCCCTCCTCCAGTGCTGGAATGCCTCCTTGGCACTCTTCACCCTTGCTATAACCTGATCCCTGCTCATGACAACATGCTCCCCTACAACCTCTTCACTTGCAGGGTTTATCGTGACTATCCTATCGCTACTCATCATCCTATCATCGAGCGATGGGGTATAAAAATAATCTGCATGATACGTAAATGGTTGGCTTAAGTATAGGCTATGCTGATCATAGCATAAGCCTGCATTGGATGTTGACACAATAAACTTAATAACTTTAATGTCATACCCTTAGTAGGTGCTAGAGATGGAGAATAGGAGCAACGAGTATATCGATTCGGTAGAAAAACTACTCGATTCGCTGGCATTGCTACGCAAAATACCGCAGTTCAGGGCGTTCATGCCTCTAAGAGTTATAGAGGTTACAGAGGAGGCACTCCTAAACTATATCAGAGCCAGCTCAAACCTGGCAGTTAACATAGCAGAGTACTACATGCTGCTGAGCGCAGCATCGCTCGAGGCTAGCAGGAAGGCTGCTCTAAGGATAGCAGAGAAGAAGGATGATGAGGATGCTAGGAAGGCATGGATAGATGTATTCGAGCAGGAGTTCAATGAACTCTTCAGATCGCAGAGGTTTGGTAACGTTGTTAATAACATGATCACATCTTACAGTGATCTTCTGAAGGGTGTAGCAAGTATAGTGGAGGCTTACTTCAAGGAGTTGGGACTTCCAACCAGGAGTGAGATGGATAGCGTGTATAGGGAGATGGTCAAGATGAAGCGTGATATAGCAAACATCAATGAGGAGGTGAAGAGGTTGAGGGAGCGTCTGGATAGAAGGGATGAGGAGATCCACAACACCTCGTTGGTAAAGTAACAACAACCCTTATTTTTGGACATAATTCTTCTATTATAAGTTATAATTATTTCCCAGAAATGCACCATAAGAGTTAAATATTTGTGGTACAATCTCATAGTGAGATGGAGAGTTACACTACGCTTGTGCAGGTGATGATGGAGAGCATCACCAGATACCAGGAGGGTCTGCTGAAGACACAGGAGTTGATGGAGAGGAACAGGGTGGAGGTTGGCTCAACACCCCACGATGTCATATACGTTGGTAGGAAGATAAGGCTACTGCACTACAAACCTGTGATGGATGCTAGGAGCCTGCATCCAGTACCTGTAATAGTCACATACGCACTTATAAACAAGCACTACATACTCGACCTGCAGGATGACAGGAGCTTTGTAGGTAACCTCATCAGGCAGGGGTTCGATGTGTACATGGTCGACTGGGGTACCCCAGAGCCCATAGACAAGCATCTCACGTTCGATGATTACATTGGTAGGTACCTTGATAGGCTTGTGGATATGGTGAGGAACAGTAGTAGTGCAGAGAAGGTCACGCTGCTGGGATACTGCCAAGGAGGCACCATGAGCACCATGTACACAGCACTCAAGCAGGAGAAGGTTGCCAACCTAGTCACGATAGCGCCAGTTATAGACACGGAGAAGGATACCAGTGTAGTGGCAAACTTGTGCAAGAGCATAGATGCGGATAGGATAATAGATACCTATGGCAATCTACCGGCGGAGTTCCTTCACAGGTTCTACATGATGCTCAAACCATTCACCCAAGGCATCTACAAGTACATAAACCTGCTGGATAACCTTGACGATGAGTACTTTGTATCTAACTTCCTTAGGGTGGAGAAGTGGTTATTCGATACCCCTGCTATAGCAGGAGGACTCTTCAAGCAGTGGATAAACGATATATACAAGGATAATGCCCTAGTCAAGGGCAGGTTCTTCCTCTGTGGCAAGAGGATAGACCTGAAGAGCATAGAGGTACCATTACTGAATATAGTTGCCAGTGATGATCACCTGGTTGCCCCAGAGTGCAGCATACCCCTGAACTACCACGTATCCAGCGAGGACAAGATGCTCAGGGTGTACAACTGTGGCCATATAGGGCTTATAGCGAGTAAGTTATCCCAGAACAAGGTACTGCCAGAGGTGGGTAAGTGGCTCAGGAGTCGGGGCAGGAACAGCACGATCTAACATAAATTTTATATCTACTTACATTATCCAATATAGTATTTAGAATATAACGCTCCAGATCCTTCCTTATATCATTTATAAGGCATGCAGATAGCATGTTTGCTTGCTTGCTTGCTTGCTTGATCTCTGCCCTATCAGGGATAAGAGTAAGAGGCTAGAACAGACTCGATGAACTCACTGACCAGACTCACGAACCTCTCTGGCTGCTCGTAGAATGGTGTATGCCCGCACCCATCCATTATTATAAGCCTTGAGTTGCGTATCCTCCTCTGATACTCATACGCATGCTCAACAGGTATGAGCAGATCCTTCTCGCTCCATATTATGAGCGTTGGTACGTTTATGTTGTGAAGCCTCTCCTTAAGGTCTACTGCTGCCTGACGCATGCCCATGAGCGTTGATATGAATGCGTACTTGGCGTTCGGGAGCATCATCCTGTTCACAAAGTCCCTAAGGTACACCTCATCTATCGGTTTGCCACAGTGCATGAGTGTGAATGCCTTCCTGGCAGTCTCTATGTTAGGGTAGAGGGCAGCCATGACATACTGCGTGAATGCTTGAGTAGGCTCTATCGACATGCCAGATGGCGTAACAAGAACCAATGAGTTGAGCATATCGTTGGAGTGGGCTATGGCAAACTCTGTTGCTATCTGCCCACCTAGGGAGGAGCCTACGAGCGAGAACCTCTTGATACCCAGAGCCAATGCCAGATCCCTAACGAACGATGTGAAGAACCTCATGGTGTAGTTAACATCTGGCTTATCGCTGTACCCAAAGCCTATGATATCTGGAGCGACCACATGGTAACCCTTTGCAAGTAGAGGTATGACCTTTGCCCAACGCTCCGCTGCAGCACCTATGCCATGGAGGAGCATTATATGCTTGGAGTTAGATATCCCATCCTCCAGTAGCCTCACCCTGTAGTTATTGACCGTTACAAACTCCTGTCTCATACCTATGTCTCATACCTAAGGGTAATCAGATGCTAATATAATGTAAATGTTTGTTAATTTTGAGTGATTACTTAATAGTATAGATAGTAGAGTGATCTCCATGGTATACATCCTGTTACCCTACAGCGGAGAGCACTTGCCATCTAGTATTCAATAATATAGTCGTCATCCGCCTTTACACTCTTATCCTTGACATACTCCACAAGTAGTGATAGTATTGCAGCGGCAGAGGTGGCAGAGTTGTATGCCAACGTCCTTCCCAACCTAAGTCTGGTGCATAGGGCATCATCCCTATCACCACTCTCCGCCTCCCTCTCCAGACGGGATGCTATAGAGTATGAGAGAGTTATAACCTTCTCTATATCCCTCAGGATGTTACCCAAAGAGGGTACCTCCTTGCTTACAGTAGAGATGCATCTCTTCAACTCCTTCTCATCGACCATCAGCACTATCTCGCTCGTGCTGCTCATCATGAGTATAGAGATCTCATTCTATATAAGTATTTTCTATATAGGTATCCTCTATGTATGGTCGTGTATGGGATTGGGCAGCATCTATATAGTACTCCCTGCTACACTGGTGCGAACCCGTAGTACCCTGCCGCAGGGGCCTCCTCCTTGACCTTCGGCTCTACTATCGCTATCCTATAGCCATCTGGGTCTTCCACCACCATATACTTTCCTCTACCATCCTCCTGCACATCCGTATGGAATCTAACGTTCATGCTCCTGAGCCTCTCCCTTACATGCTTGAGATCGCTCGTTATGAACCTCAGCATGATACCTTCGTTGCTGACCCTTATCTTGGTTGGATGCAGTGCCAGAACTGCCCCATCCTTCAGGAACTCCACCCAGTCTGGGGACTCGAACTTCAACTTCAAGCCCATGACCGAGCCGTAGAACTCCTTCGACCTGCTCATATCAGAGACCAGGAGGATCACAGCATTGACCTTCCTCAACAGCATAGCTGGCTGGAAGACAGTCAGCGTGTTTGTTGCCTTCACCCCCTCTATCGTTCTTATCAGTGCGACCACCCTGTTGAGTTCAAGCATATCGTAGCACTCTACCTTTGCGAATACATCGTACGAGCCCAGTACTGCATTGCTCTCCCTGACCTGTGGTAGCCTCTTCAACCTATCGAGTATGGACCTTTCTGCCCCGCTCTCCGTATTTATGAGTATGTATGCAGTGAGCATGTCTAAGGTAGGGTCAAAGGGTATAAAAGACTATTGTTAGCATGACCAGCATACATGCTGCAGGTGTGCCGCTACCAGTGACCGTCATCTATCCACTCGCTGCCTATCATGGGATACTGATACCGTAACAGCCTTGACGGTCTTCATCACCGCATCGACCACCTGCAATGCCTTCGACGTATCTATGCTGGGTTCAAGGCTCACAACCAGCATACCGCCCTTGCCAAAGACTATGAGCTGCTTTGCCCTTGCCCTCTCCACATACGTGAACCTAACATCACCATACTCATCGCTCAGTATCCTGTACATCTCAGCCTCTATGGCAACCTGCTTAAAGAAGCCATTGGGCAGCCTCCTCCTTCCATACCCATCCCTCTCCAATAGATGGAGCATCGAGCCATCGATACCTAGCACGCAGACGGAGCGTATGTTATTATCTGATGCCATGATCCTCTCTGCCAACGCTGTGAATTCCATCCCCACCTATCTCTATGAGGGTACTTTTAACCATATCTGAATAGGAAGGTATAATATTAACAAGTATTTAACAGGGTCGTTGATGTCTGAACATCACTTGCGTAACAATGGACTATCCAAGCAGAGAGATATAGACATTACCGTAGTATGGTAAGGAGCAGGTAGAGGCTGAACTATCTGGGAGGTTGGGTGCAGGCAGTATGCAATGCACCTCTATAGGAGTAGCATTGGACTAGTTGAGATGGATGGATTCTAGGAACCGTGTTAGGAGCGTTATGGTATGGATTGTGTACTTGCCATGTCCCCCATCTGTAAGTTACTACAGGTACTGGCTATTAGGAAGGTAGTAGCACGAAGATATGATAGCTCAGCAGAGTAGCGGGGAGGAGGTGAGAGATCGGAGAGTACATGCTGGCTTATCTGCTCATGATATAGTTTGTAGCAGATGGAGTCGGCTACAGCAGCGGAGATAATACCGTGCTTGCAGAGAGCATGTGTAGGGAGGTAAGAGCAGAGCGTCAGGGTACTTACATGGCAAGGGAGTATGGGTTCATCCGAGATAGGGCTTGTTTGGCTATGGATGGGAAGATAGGCTTACCTATGCACAATGTTGTGTACTGGAAGTAGCATCTACCTATTATGGGAGGCCTAGCATACGGGAGCATAGGCGCCTAATGGTACAGATGTGTAACACGTCTCCATCCCACTCCATATTCATTCCACCTATCCTCATACTGGCAGACCAATCCAACCCTTATATACTACCTGAGCATATAAATAATTCGCTATGCAGGCAAAGGAGCTCAAGGAGACCCTCTTACATTTGCTTGAGACAGATAAGGAGTTCAGGTACGCTGTAGCAGGGCTGATAGGTTTGGATGATATAAGATCGTCGTTGAAGAGGCTTGAGGAGGCCGTAGCATTGCTTGCGGAATCGCAGATAAGGATTAGGGACAAGCTTGAGGAGCATGATAACAAGTTCAATTCCATACTGGAGGAGATCAAGTCTCTAAGAGAGGATATGCAGGAGGGGTTCAGGAGGCATGATGAGGAGATCAAGTCTCTAAGAGAGGAGACTAACAACCTCAGGAGGGATATGCAGGAGGGGTTCAGGAGGCATGATGAGGAGTTCGCTAGGGTATGGAAGAGCATAGAGGATATGAGGAGGGATATGCAGGAGGGGTTCAGGAGGCATGATGAGGAGTTCGCTAGGGTATGGAAGAGCATAGAGGATATGAGGAGGGATATGCAGGAGGGGTTCAGGAGGTTAGATACAAAGATATCAGCACTGGGTTCTAGATGGGGTATAGAGACTGAACAGTCTGTGAGGGAGGCGCTCAAGGGCATAGTGGGCAAGGAGTTAGGCTACACCATAGAGGAGTGGAATACACATGATTACGAGGGCTATGTCTACGGGTATCCAAGCAACGTACAGTTGGATGTGGTTATGAGCGATGGTAAGGTTATCCTTCTTGAGGTCACCTCACATGTCAAGAGGAGCGATCCATTTGTACTGAAGAGGAAGGCAGAACTGTATAGAATGAAGGTAGGTAGGGAGATAAGCAAGATCATGTTCATCACACCATTCATCGATGATGAGGCTAGAGACGCATGCAGAGTGCTCGGTATAGAGGTGTATACTGCATAGAGACTACCTTCTCCGTATCAGTTGGTAAGTACACGAATTATGATGGGTACACAGTGCTCCTGGTATGGATGATAACTGCGTAGCCCACGTTGCAAGGGTGAAGTTCAGACCGGTCAAGAGGTATGGGTATGGGCGAATAGGTTTAGGTGTATAGATCGACAAAAATTGGAGGTTATTGGTTACCTAATCCTACTCAGGCGCTAACCCTCTGCTGCTCGAGCAAAGATCTCACATACACTGCCCTATTCTCACTCTTGTGGAGCTCAACGAACGTCTCTGTGTTGAGTATGCCATCTATCTTCCCTATCTTGTTTATCACAACATTATGCAGCTCCTCAAGGTTCTTCACACCTATGCTCACGAGCATATCGAACCTCCCAGATACCTCTGAGATGTTGGTTACTTGGGGTATCTTCCCTATCTCCTCATACACATGCTGCTTTGCCTTTGGGTCCCTGTTTATCCCGACTATGGCATTTATGTTGATCCCTAACTTGCTCTCATCAATTATTATGGTATACCTCTTTATCACACCGAGTTTGAGCAGCCTCTTTATCCTGCTGTATATCACCGATGTGTTGGCCCCTATCTTCCTGCTCATCTCTGGCACCGATATAGATGCGTCGTTAACCAGCTCGTAGAGTATCTTCAGATCCAACTCATCAAGCCTGTTCAATCTATCATAGATCTATATAGCACTCCTTAATAAATATAATTACTGTCGGATGCCATAGGGAATTTTTCAGCATATAATTCAAGCATAATGCGAGGGGAAACTATTTTAATAGCATCCAATCTAGCAAGATTGCGTTGGATGCAGATCTGGTAGGTCTTATAAGGGAGGCTAGAGAGAAGGCAGGGAGGAGGAACTTCAAGCAGAGTGTAGATCTCATAATCAGACTTAAGGATATAGATGTGAAGAAGGGCTTCTCCCTGAATGAGGTGATCGCACTACCCCATGCACCAAACAAGAGGGCGAAGGTCTGTGTCATAGCATCTGGCGATCTTGCGTTGAGGGCAAGGAGGGCCAATGCAGACAGGGTCATGGAGGGGAGTGAGTTGGGTGCACTCTCCAACAGCAAGCGTGAGGCGAAGAGGCTCTCAAGGGTGTATGACTTCTTCCTTGCAGATACACAGTTGATGCCCACGGTAGGTAAGGTATTGGGTCCAGTGCTTGGGCCCAAGGGCAAGATGGCAATGCCATTACCCTTCAATGCACCAGTGGATGCCATGCTGGATAGGCTCAGATCATCCACAAGGGCAAGGACCAGGAACCAACTGATGGTAGCGTGCAGGATAGGGGATGAGGATATGGATGATAATATGCTTGCAGAGAATGCCCTAGCGGTTATTAATGCGGTGGAGAAGAAGCTCCCAGCGGGTGAGAGGAATATAGCAGGTATCATGGCAAAGTTCACCATGGGTAAGGTAGCAAGGCTACCATTGGTCAAGGTGGCATAGAGATGATGCAGCAGGCTAAGGTCTATCCAGAGAAGAAGCGGAGGATGTACGAGCTGCTACGTGAGGCAGCAAGGAGGTACAGGGCGATAGCGCTGGTGAAGATGGAGAAGGTGAGATCAACGCAACTTATGCCATTGAGGAAGATACTTGCCGATGAGGCGAAGATGGTCATGGTGAAGAACAGACTGGCGGTCAAGGCGCTATCAGATTCAGGGGTGAAGGGTATAGAGAAGATACTTGCCGAGTTGGAGAACCAGAACCTCCTCATATTCACCAACATGAACCCGTTCAAACTGCAGATGTTATTGGAGAAGAACAAGGTGTACCTACCAGCGAAGGGTGGTGATGTTGCGACTGAGGATATAGTAGTGCCAGCAGGTAACACTGGACTCGCACCGGGACCAATACTATCGGAGTTCAGAGAAGCCAAGATACAGACCAAGATAGAGGAGGGGACTGTATGGATAGCAAAGGATACCGTGGTGGCCAAGCAAGGCGAGGTGATATCTATGAAGCTCGCATCGTTACTCAGCAAGCTAGGTATAAAACCCATAAAGGCTGGTGTGAGCCTCCATCTCGTACTGGATGATGGTCTAGTGTACAGGAGCGAGGATCTCAAGATAGACGTTGAGGCATACAGGAGGAGTATAGAGGAGGCGTACAGCAGTGCACTTGCCCTAGCGGTGAACTCTGCATACCCAACCAAGGAGAGCATAGCGATGATAATAGCCAAGGCGTACAGCAGTGCACTTGCCCTAGCGGTGAACTCTGCATATCCAGCGAGGGAGGTTGTGAGGGATATTCTAGCCCTTGCAGAGGCACGTGCGCAGGCTATAGCAAGGCGCATCAACATCCAGTGAGTAGTGTGCACGTACAGTATAGTTGTGTGGTGCAGTAATTGCAGTAATTAACCCATTATACACACAAATGCATAGATCGTAACTCTGGGATAGGTAGCGCATGTGGCGTCTCAATGTCAGGAGGGTGTACCTCAACACCGTATTCGATGTCGGTAAGTTCTTCGTCAACAGGAGGTTCAATATACAGGATGGGGAGTTGCTCCTTCTGAATCTGGTCAAGAAGGATGATCCTAGGCATCTGGGTAGGGTGAGGGGTGTACTGGAGTTCGATGGGATTGTTGAGGATAAGGGTGATGAGTCCGTAGAACTGTATGGCAGGAAGTGGAGGTACGCAATACTCGCAAGGAGGAGTGTGAGGTTGCAGCCCAGGGACTGGTTCGACCTGGATGATGTACTGGGCATCTATGCTAGGAGGTACTATGGACAGGTAGAGGCTATGAGGCTTGATCACGATGATGCAGTAGCCGTGGAGAGAGCACTTGCAAGGTACATCAAGCATATCAAGCAGTAAGCAAATAAAATGTATAGATCCAGTGCAGGATCATTATACCAATTAGGATAAGATCACCGGATATACCATGGGGTAACTTGCATCGCTGCTGCAGTAACCATCGACATACTCCTCCCAACCAACAACCTACCTACTATGCTATATCCAGATGCATCAGACGGCACTTGCTCAACCGAATAGCGCTGACAGCCCTGCCATCGCCTCCTCCTCTCCCTTCTTCTCCTCTTCCTCCTTCTCCTTCTTCTCCTCCTTCGGCTTCGCCTCTGCTGGCTTCGCCTCAGCTGGTGCTGCTGCAGAAGGTGCAGCTACCAATGGCGTGCTCTTCAGCGCCTCATCTATATTGATCTCAGCGAGTGCACTGACCAGTGCCTTGACCTTGACATCGTCTGGCTCAACACCCGCAGCCTTTACCACGTTCTTTATGCTATCCTCATCTATCTTCTGCCCAGTCTTGTGTAGCAGTAACGCAGCGTAAACATACTCCATTGCCATGGCATTCCCTCTTTACAATGGGTAATATAAAACTACCATGCTGCATCACTGACTGGATCAGAGTATCCTGAGCTGTCTAGCGATGGCAGAGATAGTCTGCTTGAACTCACTATCGTATATGGAGTTGTACTTGTCCATGAATATCTGCTTTGCCTCCTCCCTCCTTGGGTCCATAGGGGATAGCAGTATCGAGAATAACTCAGGGTAACCATCCCTAACCCATGTCTCTATCTCTGAGTACCTCTTCGCACCTATCCTGACCATGAAGGTACGGCTATGCAGGTAGTCATCGAAGTTGCCATACTCGACCCTGTCTATGAGCATGTGTATCATGTTATCTGGCGTTGGTGACCTGAGGACCTCCTGTTGCCTAGGTGTTATCCTACCTGACCTTGCACGCTCGATCAGGCCTACAGGCTTTATGTATATGCCTGTGACCCTCAACCTGTCCATCTCTGCAAAGTTAACATACCCAACAACCACCTTGCTGTAGTCCCCCTCATCTACCGATGCGAATACGTAATCCCCCTCCTTGATCTGCTTCTTCCCAAAACCTAGCATGTTATAACTCTCCCCTAGTATATTTAAATATATTTTGCTTGTATGCTACTAAGCACTACTACTGCTGTTACTACTGCTACTACCGCTCCCCTTGCCCCTCTTCTCCTTATCCTTCTCCTCAACATCCTCTATCCCCTTCTCGCTGAGCATGAAGGTAACTTCCCTCTCTGGATGGTACGGGCTATCTACCATCCTTGCTATCCTGTGCCTTCCAGAGCGCTTCAGGTAGACCCTGTACGTGCTCGTATGGGCAACCACATGCCCCCCAGTGGGCTTGAACGGGTCCCCAAAGAACATATCTGGCGAGGCCTGTATCTGGTTGGTTGCTACCGCTGCCACGTTGTATGTCTCTGCTATCCTCAGGAGCATGTGCATGAACTTGTTGAGCCTCTGCTGCCTCTCTGCCAGTGTGCCTCTCCCAAGGAACTCTGCCCTATAGTGGGCAACAGCAGAGTCCACTATGAGAAGCTTCACATTGCTCTGCTCTATTATCTTGCTAGCCCCCTCGAGTATCAACTCCTGGTGTGAGCTGTTGTATGCCTTGGCGACTATTATCCTGTCGAGCACAGATGTTGGGTCTAGGCCCCTGGCCTCTGCTATGGAGTATATACGCTCTGGTCTGAACGTATTCTCAGTGTCTATGTAGAGCGCCCCAGCACCCAACCCCCCCTTCTCCTTAGGCAGCTGCACCATCACGCACAGGGTATTGCATATCTGAGTCTTCCCAGTGCCATACTCCCCATAGAACTCCGTTATCGCCTGTGTCTCAACACCCCCACCAAGGAGGTCATCCAGGCTTCTGCACCCTGTGGATATCCTCTCTATACTCTGCCTCTTCCTGTATATCTCGCTTGCAGTGACAAAGTCCTTCTCCAGTAACCCAAGTTCTACCAACCTCAGCCTTGCCCTGTTGCATATAGTAGTTGCCTTGTCCAGGTCGAGCCCTGTAACATCGGCTATCCCTACTGGTCCTCTGACCACCAGATCCATTATGTTCCTAACCCCAGCATCCATAAGCTTCTGCTTCGTTACTGGTCCTATACCCTCTATCCCCTCCAGCTCCAGCTCCTCCTCTAGCATGGTATAGAGATGATCAACCGTTATAATAAACCTTTACACCCTATGCATATACCATATTAAACCAGAAACCTTTATATATATTGGTTTTTTATACCAATACCAGCCATGAGCGAGGCAGAGCGTGCGGGAAGGAGTATCTTCGATATATACAGGGAGAGTGTAACCAACATCATAAACGAGTTTGACAAGGTGAGGCCAGCGTATGTACAGTCCATAACCAACCTGCAGCAGCAGGCTATGGATAGCATGAGGAAGCTCACAGAACTGGCGCTTAGTGCTCAGAGGGAGTTCATAGAGCCTATTAGGCTGCCAGCCATGCCAGATGCATGGGTCAGGGGTACAGATGAGTTTAACGATGCGCTTGCAAAGACCACATCCATAGCAAACAGGGCTATGATTGCAGGTATAGATACTGCCACACAGAACATAAAGATAGCAACCGATGCGTTCGAGACGTTTGCAAGGATAAACCAGAACATACTGAAGAGTATAAGGAGTACACTCACGCCAACAAAGGGTGAGTAGTGTCTATAGCCGGTGATACTGCTGCACCTCCAATTTATTTCTTGGTTTATATAGAGTGTGGGGGTAAGATATACCATGAGTAGAATAGATGAACAGAAGGAGCAGGAGTACAAGAAGAGGGGCGCTACCAGCAGTAGTAGCAGTAGTGGTGGTGATCTGGGGCTGTTCACAAGCAGCATCCAGAGCATGCAGATGGAGATGATAAAGCAGATGCTATCGATGCAGATGGATGCCATGCAGAACTTTGCAAACATGCTGCAACTCCTGACCAGATTCAACGCAGTCTTCAAGACCACCATTCAGAGCAATGGTAGGATATCTATACCAGAGGCTGAGAGGAAGGCGCTGGGCATAGAGGAGGGGGATCTAGTACAGGTTATAATAATACCTTTGGAGAAGCAGAGGAGAGAGAGTGGAGAGTCAACGTAGATGGTATCGCCGTTGATCAATGAGCATCAGGGTAGCCAGAAGACCCTCCTAGACCGACACCAATCGTTAGCCTAAAGGTATTAGTTAGTGGTCATACTTCTGATTTACTGCTGTTATCTGGTAGTAGCATTATGTACTATTCCAGGAGGGGCTAGTTACTACTAAACCCATCTATGCACCATCTATGTATGGAATCCTGCGATTGCCGATATACCGACTCCTGACTGTGCTATATCCTCCTAGCATCAACTAATAAAGTACATGGATAGCAGATTGTGTGATATATTTATATGATGTTGGGGTTAAGCCATATATTCTAACCAATAAATAATGTGGAGCGTAGCCGTACCCACCCTATTCTAGGTATGCCCTCAACATCCAGGCCATCTTCTCATGCTTCTGCATTATACCTATGAGGAAGTCATTGGTACCCATATCGCTGTACTTACCTGCAACGGTCTCGGCATCTACCCTGATAGCACGTATGATATGCTCGTGATCACTCAGCAGGTTACTGAGCATAACCCTTGCGTCTGGGTACCTGCCTGGCTCCTCCTTTATCCTTGCGTTAGATATGAACTCTGCCAGCGTGCCAGTGGCATATCCCCCGAGCTGCCTTATCCTCTCCGCTATCTCATCGACCATCTCATCAAGCTCCTCATACTGCTTGCCGAAGAACTCATGTAACTCGTTGAAGTCTGGGCCTGTAACATTCCAGTGGTAGTTCTTCGTCTTCGTGTATAGTATGTACTCATCAGCAAGCAGTGCTGTAAGTATCTTTATGGTGCCTTCCCTGCTCTCCTTGCCCAACCCTATATCTACTTCAGTGGTGGCAGTGGTAGTAACCGTAGTCTCCATATCTAATTCAAGGATGCATGATATTTAAGATTTCTCTAGGCTGACTATTCGCCTATCCCAACTCAACCCTGCCCTCGTCTATGGCCTTCAGCATGTCCTTTGGCTTCTTCCCATCGACTGTGACCCCTAGGCTCACACATGCGCCTATGACCTCCTTCACCGCTGACTTTAGGCTCCTAGCATAACTTGAGTTCATCTTGAGCCTTGCAACCTTGATCACCTTATCCATGCTTATATCCCCAACGTACTCATGTCCAACCTTGCCAGACCCCTTGCTTATCCCTGCCTCCTTCATTATGAGCATTGCTGTGGGAGGTATACCAACGTCTATCGTGAACTCCTTGCTCTCAACATCCACCTCAACCTTGACTGGCACCTTCATGCCAGCATACTCTCTAGTCCTCTCGTTTATGGCATTCACCACAGCAAGGATGTTGACGCCTAGTGGGCCCAGTGACGGGCCTAGTGGTGGTCCAGCACTAGCCTCTCCTCCAGTCACAAGTAGGGATAGTGTCTTCTTCTCTCCCATGCCATTATGCTCTTGCAAGGATATTATTATTCTTAACCATTACGACCTATGCTATGAGCCTTACTCCAAGTGCAGATACAGCAGCCATTATCATCACTGTCATTGCTGTAGGAAACTCTGGCACAACCACTATGCTGAACTCAGCATCCTCGCCTGTATCATTAACATTGCTTATCAGAACAGTTAACGGTCCAGCATGCTCCTCCATGAGTGTGTACTCATGCACATAATCTGCATGCTCTGCATACTCCTCAAATATTACACTGCCATTCCTTCACTAGCATGAATGTATGTGGCACAGTATCCTTCAACTCGCCTGTGATGCTATCCATGAACTCGTGGGAGAACCTTACTGGCACATTGGGTTCTATGGTTGCTGGTTCTACTATCAACTCTACATGCAGACCTGCTACGGTGCTTGCAGAATGCAACTTGCTGTGTTCATGCTTTGCATCATGGGCCTTGTCCTCTCCTCTACCTTCAGCATGGCCAATGCTCAAGAGCAATGGTGGTAAGAGTAGCACCGTTAGGGCCAGATGAATCTTTACCATAGAATAAGTTAGATGAATACTATATATTATGTGTTATCTCTCTTCACTCTGCCTTCTGCTGCTGTGATGCCTTCTGTAGTAGCTTGAGGTAGTTGGTATCTATGGTTACAGGTAACTGGTACTGTGCATCCAGAAGCACTACTCTGGCTTCCTGCTTATCATAGTCAACCCTTGTTATCCTTGCCTTCATACCCTTGAATGGCCCGCCTATTATCTCAACAACATCATCTATTGCAAGCTCACTGACTGCTGGCTTCTTGACCAGCATACCCTCTATATCCTTGAAGTCCATCTCGCCCTTCAGCTGCCCCCTAACATGCTTGAGCCCTGAGAGCGCCTCTATGAGGGCATTGCCATCTATAGCCTCTATCACTATGTAGCCCTTCATGTTCTCAAGCACTAGAACTGATAGTATGCCTATGTTCTTTACCGCTATCCTATTCTCTATGAGCCTTGCAACTGTATGCTCTTGCCCTCCAGTGGTCCTGATTATGAAGAACTTTGACTCTGGCAACCCTTCCTACACCCTAGCCTCCAAATGTGAGCGTTATATATGTGGCTATCAACTGTATTATGAATGCTAGTACCCCTACTACACCCAGCCCTAGGAGGAGCATCCTCAGGTGTATATTGTACTCCTCCTTGTCTGGCTTCTTGGTCAACTTGATTGTATTGTACATCTCCCTCAGCCTGTTCTCTATCCTTGCTAATAGCATACCTACTCTATAAATAAGACATAATATAATATTTCTTTCTGTGTATGTCTATGCGCCCATTGCTTGTAGCCTCTAGGGATGATGTATGTGCTATGAACATGGCCTCATACCTAATCGATCAGTGCAGCATGGAGGAGGTTTATGCTGATGGGATGGGTAAGAAGAGGAGTCTCTACTCATGTCCATACTTTATGCTGATGCTGATGGATGGTAGTGCGCTTGAAGCAGAGTGGATAGACTCATGGATAAGGGAGCATGATGCTAGCAAGGATGGTGCTTCTGCTGTAAGCACACTTGCAACTGCCGAATGCTACATATTCCTCTCAAGGCATAGGTCTGAGAGCGGTAGGCCAACTCTAACCTCTCATAGTACTGGGAACTTCTCCAATGCTACCATGGGAGGGAATGCTGGGGAGTTGGCATACACATACCCAAACCTCCAGAAGGGCTACATGCTCAACCTGTACTCTAACAGGGGCAGGGTCCCTGATTACGATATAGTGATAGAGGCTACACACCATGGCCCAACATCCCTAGCAAGGCCAGTACTCTTCATAGAGATAGGCTCTAGCGAGAGGGAGTGGAACGATACGAATGCTGTTAGCGTTGTATGCGAATCCCTCATAGCAACGCTCATGGACTTCAAGCAGCATAGCAGCAAGGTTTGCATAGCGCTTGGAGGCACCCATTACCCTGATAAGTTCACTAGACTACTAATAGACTCAGATATCGCTCTAGCTAGTGTGGCATCGAAGCATAACCTTAGGTATGTGGATGAGCATATGATGAGGCAGATGGTAGAGAAGAGTGTTGAACCTGTTAGATACATACTGCTGGACTGGAAGGGCTTAGGAGGTGAGAAGGATAGGATAGTTGAGCTTGCTAACAGCATGGATGGGATGGAGGTGATCAGGGTATGATGGATAATGATGCGAATGATGATGATGTGGGTGCGGATATGTTGAGCAGTAGAGTCTACATGCTTGTCAGCATGATACCCAAGGGCAGGGTATGCACATACGCAGATATAGCAAGGGCAATAGGGAGGCCCAGAGCATCTAGACTTGTAGGGAGGATACTGAACAGGAATCCTAACCCTGTTATAGTGCCATGCCATAGGGTTGTTAAGTCTAATGGCAGTGTAGGAGGATACATGTATGGTTATGATGCGAAGAGGGCACTCTTAGAGAGTGAAGGAGTGCACGTGGATTGCAAGGGGAGGATAATCGGTTTCGATTCTGTAAGGTTCAGGTTTGATCTGGGCAGTGAAGTAGATAAATAATGAAATAATAAATAATGGATAGATCAAGATCGGCCAGTGAGTGCAACCCTTATATCATCCAACTTGGCCTTTATGGCATCCTCATAGTGGCTATCAACCACAAGTATCGTTGCCCCTACACCAGAACCATCCTTGAACCCTACCCCGCCTACAGTTAGGTTGTTGCCGAAGAGGAACTCCTCATCAAGGTCCTCAACCCTCACAGGTGAGCCATCTGGCTTCTTGAGCGTTGGGTCTATCACAAATCTAACAGTGCTTGAAGGGGCAAGTATATTGCCATAGTTATCGTACTGACCCTTTAGGGAAGCACCGCTCCTATGATCATCCCTGAGCCTCATCCCTACTATGCTCTCTATCGCACTCATAGCAGATCCAGCATCCATCTTGGTATATGGGAGTATGAAGACGGTTAGGTTCCCTGTCCTTACGGGTTCAGAGCCAGTGTAATCTATATTTGCTCCATAAGATCTATCCCTCTGTATTCTCTCCATCAGTCGTTCATCATCTGCATTAAGGTAGGCATTGACTCCTGCTACTATCCCTGCTATAACCACAGCAGCAACTGCAGGTATTATGTAATAGTAACCCCTCTTCATACCTCTCACCTACACTATCAGATTGAGTACGGCATAAGCATATATACCCTGTTGTGGATGAGCCTGCTACCCTGCCTACAAGTGTGAATGTATCCGTATCACCATTAGTCACAGGCTCTGCTATCGATAGTGCTGCCATCCTATCATCCAGTGCACAACTGCTACCACCAACACCAACGCATTGTGTGAAACCTCTGGTCACTGTTGAACCATCGACCCTCAACTCTGTGAAGAACTGTCCACCGTAACCAGTGAACTGCTCATAATTGCTTACTGCTAGCACACCACAGCCAAGCGACGAATTACATGTATAGGATAAGGTCATAGATACACTGCCACAGTTCACTGTAGTAAAACTTGTATTTGTAGTGCTCCATGTGCATGGTAGCGTCCTATTCCATACCTGCACCGCCTCTGCCTCATCCATAACCATACTGCTACTTGTTATGCCAATGATGCTACATAATGCTAGTAGCAGTAATGGTAGTGACGTTCTTTCTGTTCTTATCCTCATTAAGAGATTACGCCAACTTCTGATATATATATAGGTCAAAATCACTAGTCGGTTGATAGCACTTACTAACTACTGGCTTACTGCCCTACTAACTAACTGACTATGCCTGCTTCCTCTTCTTCTCCTCCTCAACAAGCATCCTGAGATGTGCCAGTGATCTCACCTGCCCTCCCTTAACCTTCCTGTACAGTGACCAGAAGACCTTGTTGCTTATCTCCTTCCTATCCTTAAGAACCTTGAGGTGCCTCCTGTATGCCCTAACCCTTGTGACCCAGAGCTCCTTCTTGCCCTCCCTTGCGCTCTTCTTCCCTTCTTTGGAGCCTTTACCCTTGCCCCTCATCTTCTCCTTCTCATGCCTTATCCTTGCCCTTGCTCTAGATGTGCCCTTTATGCCCTTGATCAGTATGGTTCTAGCAGTGAGCAGACTCCTCATATCTGCCCTTGTTATGGCATCCTCCACATCCTCCAGGTAGTTTGGATCGAACTTGATCCTGTTCGCTCCTACTCCCAGTGCCCTGGCAGCGAGTTCACGCTTGTTCCTAAGGTTCATCCAATCACCTCATGGGTTGAGAACCTTTATACCCAGTTCTTTGGCCTTGCTTACTATCTGTGCTCTCTTCCTCGCCCCTACAGTAGAGGCTATCCTTGCTGCATCTCTAGCAGGATCTAGTTTGCTCAACTCATCAGTGTTATGGATGAGCACATCCCTATAGCCAGAGGGATGGAGGTACCTTGCTACTCTAGGCCCTCTATACCCTACCTTGACTATCGCTGGCCATCCCTTGACCTGCAAACGCATCTTGCTGTCTATGCCTCTAGGCCTCCTCCAGTTCTCCTTCACACGCACATACCTCCAACTCTCCTGCCTAACGAAATCTGGCTTCCTCGACTTTATGGCCCTCCTGAGCTCGAGCAACTCCCTGTTTATCATGATGATTCACCTGCATACTGCAGTAGATAAATATATTTCTATTCTGTAAGCGGGTTGCTCTACAAATAGTTAAATAACCCCTCGTCATGCCCATCCCTATGGGCTTTGGGCTGGAGTTGAGTATAAACGGTTATCCTATAAGCCCAAGCAAGGTGTACAGGAACCCTTCCGTTGACAATCTCGTGAATATGGCAGTTGAGAGGAGGGAGGGTGTCCTGGCATCCAATGGTGCTCTAACCGTGTATACTGGCAAGTACACTGGAAGGTCTCCAGATGACAAGTTCATAGTGAGGGATGAGCGTACAAGGGATACTGTGGACTGGGGTAATGTGAACCATCCATTCGAGCCTGATGCGTTCGATTCACTGTGTAGAAGAATGGTAGAGTACCTCAACGGCAAGGAACTCTTTGTATTCGATGGTTATGCTGGGGCTGATGAGAAGGCTAGGCTCAACCTTAGGATTATAACGGATACGGCATGGCAGTGCCTCTTCGCAAGGAACCTCTTCATAAGGCCCAAGACCAATGAACTGGATGGGTTCAAGCCAACGTTCACCGTAGCATCCATAACTGGGTTCTTCGCAGATCCATCAAGGGATGGGACGAGGAGCGAGGTATTCATAATACTTAACCTCACCTCAGGGATAACCCTTATAGGAGGGACATCTTACGCTGGGGAGATAAAGAAGGCTGTGTTCTCTGCGATGAACTACTATCTGCCAGAGAAGGGGATAATGCCCATGCACTGTGCTGCGAACATGGGCAGGGATGGGGATGTGGCACTATTCTTCGGGCTCTCTGGTACTGGGAAGACGAGCCTATCAGCAGATACCAACAGGATGCTCATAGGGGATGATGAGCATGGATGGTCGGATGATGGTGTATTCAACTTCGAGGGAGGTTGCTATGCCAAGTGCATAAACCTGAGCAGGGAGAAGGAGCCACAGATATGGGATGCGATAAGGTACGGTGCGATAATGGAGAATGTTGTGCTGGATGAAGGTGGGAACCCAGACTACAAGGATGCAAGCATAACTGAGAATACAAGGGTTGCATACCCCCTCGAGTACATACCCAACTCGATGGTACCGAGCAAGGGTCCGCATCCCAAGGTCATAATCTTCCTCACCGCAGATGCATTTGGTGTGCTACCCCCGATAGCAAGGCTGAGCAAGGAGGGTGCGATGTACCACTTCCTCTCAGGCTACACGAGCAAGTTGGCAGGCACTGAGAGGGGGGTAACAAAGCCCAAGGAGACGTTCTCCGTATGCTTCGCTGCACCATTCATGCCTAGGCCTGCAATGGTGTATGCAAAGATGCTTGGTGAGAGGATAGAGAGGTATGGCACAAGAACCTACCTCATAAACACTGGATGGATTGGAGGACCATATGGTGTTGGTGAGAGGATAAGTATAGAGTACAGCAGGGCAATGGTCAAGGCTGCTATAACTGGTGAGATAGAGAGGGCAGGGTTCGTGCACGATGAGATATTCAACCTTGATGTCCCAACGTCATGTCCCAGTGTCCCAGATAGCATACTCATCCCAAGGGAGAGCTGGCAGGAGAAGGATGCATATGATATAGCAGCAAAGAGACTTGCAAGGCTATTCGTGGAGAACTTCAAGAGGTTCAGGGATGTACCCAAGGAGATAGTTGATGCTGGGCCCAAGGTATACGATTGATCGTTGGTTTGATCGATGGTTTAGTGGCAGATAGCGCTGATAGTTCCAGCATACAGTATTAACCGATCAATCGACAAAGAAATAGATCACTTCTTCCCATCATCAGCTTCAGTAACATCATCATCAGCATCAGCAGCAACAGCATCACCACCATCCTTACCCTTCTCCTTCATGTCATCACCATCAATGGCTATCCCATAATCATTGCCCTCATCACCATCACCACCAACCATCCCTTGCATTGCATCAACGCCTGTACCATCATTCATGCCCGCAGGGGTGGTTGATCGGGCAGGGTCTTGGTTGGGGTATTCATGTACCGCACTGCTGTAGTAATACCTACCACTACCTTGCACCTCTCCTGTGCTGGAATCGGAGCCATGGCCTATACCAGTACCTGCTGCTACTGCTGCACCACCATCTAGATCATCCGCATCACCGTGCCTCCTGTTGAGCACGAATGCTATGAGCGTAACTACACCAACAAACCCCACGATTATAACAAGCTCCCTTAGGGGCAGCGACTGTGATTCAACGAGCACGACTCCCTTGCCTACATTGCTAACATCTACCGTTGATAACACCTTCAGCGTGCCGTTGTTGGTTATGACAGATGCGTCTATCCAGTACTCACCCCTGTTGATCACCGGCACGCTCACAGATCTGCTATCTGGTGTTAGTGTCACCATCCTGCTCTTCATACTTGCTGCATCTGTAACCTTGATCCTAGCAGACTTCCATGCCACATCTCCACCATCGAGTGAGATGAGGAGCATACCATCAGAGTTCTTGACGTGCATGGCTAGAGGGTTGATGTATATGGCTACGGGTATGGAGAGTGTTGTAGAGCCACTGCTCACTACCAACCTCCCCTCGTGTCTACCAGCGGCCTTGCCATCCACTGCAACAGTTAAATGCACCACTGCACTCCTCCCATCCATCTGGATATCTGTATCCACACCAACCATACCATCATCGTTACCACCATCACCATCACCAACCCATCTCACTGATACGCTACCCTCATCAAACCTGTACGAGTCATCCAGCACCCTCAACGTGATGCTCTTGCTCACCCTCTCTCCAGGGTTCAGGTAGAACATAAGGCTATGGGGTAGCGCTACAAACTCTGCGCTCAACGCCCTATCCACTGCCAGCCTACCAGCACCAGCACTATCGAGTGGATACACCTTATCGTACGGATCCGTCACAGGCTCTGCAGTGGTTACAAGCAGAGATGCCACCTCCTCAGGCCTCAGATCAGGATACTTCTGGAGGATGAGTGCTGCAGCACCACTCACATGGGGTGCGGCGAAGCTCGTACCACTGTTCATCACATATGTGCCATTCAAGCCAGTTGAGTTTATACCAGTTCCAGGGGCTACCAGGTCAGGCTTGATGTAGAATGGTGATACTGGGCCCTTTGAACTGAACGAGGCTACCAGATCTGGCTTTGAGAGTATCCTCAACTCTATCGATGCTACTCCACCAGCGAGCATCTCCCTTATCCTCAGCCCATCCTCCCTAGAGATGGATACTACGGGTATCCTCGGCCTGTAATCTGAGGAGTTGTTCTCATGTATCAACGTGCCGTAGAAGGCTCCGGGCTCGTTGTTGTACACTATGAGTGCTATAGCGCCCTTGCTTGCAACATTCCTCTCCTTGTCAGAGAAGTATACTACCTCCCTCCTCTCAACACCATTGACCACCTGTACTGGGCCTCCCCTCTCAGCAAGCACTACCTTGCCGTTGAGGTCCAGACCCTCAACATCCCTTGCGGTAGCAAAGTTTGCATACACCAGTTCTCCCTTCACCACACCATCATCTCCTCCATCCACCGCAGAACCAAGCATGGGTATGGCCTCGAACCTGGTATCGTTTATCCTGAGTGTAGCGATGACATTGGATGGCGTGCTCAGGGTTGCACCAACTGTTATGGCATTCCTTGCAGTCGCTGGACTACCCATGCCATTCTGCCCGTTGTTACCTGCAGCAGCAACAACGACTATCCCCTTCCTCACCAGGCTGTTCACGGCACTGTCAATATCCTCGTTGACCCTATCCATGCCTATGCTTATATTCACTATATCAGCACCATCCCTTGCTGCCCTCTCCAGTGCCCTAACTATATCCAGCGAGGAGGTGTAGTTGTTGCCGGAGGCTATCTTGTATGCTAGGAGCCTGGCCTTTGGTGCTATGCCCTTCATCTCACCATCAGCTGCTATTATCCCTGCCACTGCTGTACCATGGCCATCCACATCGAGAGGATCGTCATCCTTCTCCAGGAAGTCATACCCTGCTATCACCTTGCCATCACTGCCCAATCCATACAGATCGCTACGGGTATAGTCAACCCCAGTATCTATTATGGCTACCTTCACACCCTCCCCAGTCAGTGCTCTACCCTGTCCATCCCTCATACCCTCTACCCTACTCAACCCCACTATCTCAAAGCTTGTTGGTGATATGGGGGATGAGTGGGGAGAGGGGGAGGAGTAGGATGATGCCTGTGGTTGTATCTGTGACCCTGCTACTATCATCACCTCCTCATCGAGGCTCACCCTCTTGACCATGCACTCCTGCCTCAACATCCCAACCTGGTCAGGGCGTATGTAGAGTATGGCACCATCTGCAACGTTGCTCAGCACCTCTATGGGCTCGATATCATAGCCCTTACCGCTCAGGTACTGCAGCCAATGCTCTGTGCTACCTATGAACTCCACCATCACCTTGGTGTAGCCTGCATGGGTTGTGGTATATGCTGGTAGCGATGGTGATATGATGAGTATTATGAGTAGTGTTACTGCTGCTACTGCTAGCAGTGCCCTCCATCTCAACATTATAATATCCTATCGATGAGCAAGGATTAATGCTTTACCCTCTCCAATAGCATACGTGCGTACTCCTCTACCTCCCTACTATGCGGTACCTTATCCAAGCCGAGCATGCCAGAGCCCAATGCAATGTAAGCAGCTGCAGTACCATGGCATAGTGCCCATACAGGGTCCCTGCTGCTTATATAGGCTGATACGTATGCTCCAACGAATATATCCCCTGCCCCAGTACTGTCCCTGCTCCTCAGCATATCCGTGGTAAGTTCATACACAGCATCCTTGCCACTGCTGTACATGAATACCCTGTTATCCATGCTTAGGATCACTATATCCGAGTACCTGCTCAGCCCATTCAGTGAACCCAGCCCGTATCTGCCAGTGAGCGCATACGCCTCATCCGCATCCACCTTCATCGCATCCACCCTAAGCCCATCCATATCCTTGCTACGCACAAGGCTTACTCTCCCATCCTCCCCAACTATCCTGAGTAGGCCCTGTGGATCGAGTAGCGTAAAGCCCGAGTGCCGTACGATGGTCCTTATTGCATCGATACCAACCTCGCCCATCACTGGGCTCACTATGCATGCATCATACTCAACATCCAGCACCTCCTGAGTTATATCTGCACACCTGGCTATGAGGTAGAGCGTCCTCCTCTGCCTACCCCCTTCCATGCTCATCACTAGCCTGAACCTGGTGGTTGGAAGGCCGCAGAAAGCCTCGGATGGTATGTGCATACCATACCTCCTTCTCAGCATATCTGCATGCCCTGCAAAGTCAGTTCCTACCCTGGTCACTATGATGGTGTTATGTGCATACCTACTCGCCATGAGGCCAGCATAGCATACTGGCCCTCCCACGGTTATGACCTCCCCTTCACCTGCACCTTCGCCTTTACCATCATCCTCAACCTCACCCCTGACTATATGATCTATAGTTGCATGGGATACTACAGCCACATCCACGTACATGGAGAGAATAAGGTTTAATTAATATGATTATGTGCCAGCATTGATCGGCATGAAGTACACGCTACCCAACCTGCCATATGCATACGGTGCACTGGAGCCTCACATAGCAAGGGAGATAATGGAGCTGCACCACAGCAAGCACCATCAGGCATACGTGAACGGTGCTAATACTGCGCTAGACAAGTTGGAGCAGGCAAGGAAGAACAACTTCCAGGGAGTAGATGTTAGAGCCATAGAGAGGGACCTCTCATTCCACCTCTCAGGCCATATACTACACTCGATATTCTGGCCCAACATGAAGCCATCGGGGGGAGGCAAGCCTGGAGGCACTCTGGCTGATATGATAAATGCGAGCTTTGGCAGCTTCGATGCATTCAAGGCGCAGTTCACAGAGACTGCAAAGAGCGTCGAGGGTATAGGCTGGGCCATGCTGGTGTATGAACCCAGCAGCAACCAGCTCCTAACACTCAACATAGAGAAGCACAACATGCAGGCTGCCCACGGTACCGTGCCACTGCTCGTGCTGGATGTGTGGGAGCATGCATACTATCTGCAGTACAAGAACGATAGGGCAAGTTACATAAATGCATGGTGGAACGTTGTTAACTGGGATGATGCAGATGCAAGGCTGAGGAAGAGCAAGGTATAACCACATATTTATTTTTGTGCAATGGTATATGCTCCATGAGGAGGTATACGATCAAGTGCAGGCTATGCGATGCATCGTTCATGAGCTACGGGGATTATGAGAGGCATGTAGTTGAGGGGCACAGGGATAACCTTGCATACAGGTTCAGACCTATGGTGGTGAGGGATGAGGCTGAGGATTGTGAGAGCAAGGAGTGAGTGTTAGGTAATGCATTTATAAACAGGGGGTGATGAACGATAGTTATGAGCGTTGAGGAGAGGCTTTACTCCCTAGCAGCACAGCTGAAGATGCTGGAAGCCTACATGAACGATCTCCTAGCAAGGGAGGATACCATAGTCAGGTTCATACAGGATGCTAGGCTTGCGATGGAGGCGATAAGGGGGCTAGACTCCAAGGAGGGTGATGACCTGCATACGTTCATGCCCATAGGGGTTGGTGTATACGTACATGCCAGGGTCAGTACAAAGGAGAGGCTCTTGGTGAGTGTGGGTTCTGGCATCGCCATAGAGAAGGGTAGGGATGATGCCATAGCGTACATAGAGACCAGGGTGAGGGAGCTGGAGGGCGCACTGGTCTCCATAGGTAATCAGAAGCAGGAACTACAGGCTAGGATAGAGAGTATCAGGGGCGAGATGAACTCCATCATGCAGCAGATGCAGCAGAAGCAGGTGCAGAGGGGCTGATACGTGCTGATGGTTGTGGGAGTACTGTGCGGGTTGGAGGAGTGAAAGTTCATGTTCGATAGGCTCAAGAAGGCCTTCTCCAGCATGGTGAAGGGGCTGAGCGAGAAGGAGATCAGCGAGGCCGATGTGGATAGAGTGTTCTCTGAGATGGAGTTGGCCCTGCTTGAGAGCGATGTTGCACAGGAGACCGTTGCCCATCTCCACGACACGCTCAGGAAGGCGCTAGTAGGTAAGAGGTTCGATAAGAGTAGGGATACGGAGAGGATAGTCAAGGATACCCTCAAGGATATAATGCTCTCAATATTCAGTAGTGCTGGGAGCGTGGATGTGATAGGGAGGATAAAGGATAAGGGTAAGGGTAAGGAACCCTACATCATACTCTTCCTTGGGATAAATGGTACTGGCAAGACCACCACCATAGCAAAGTTCGCAAACATGCTCAGGAAGCATGGCATCTCATCGGTCATAGTCGCTGGGGATACCCATAGGGCAGGGGCTATAGAGCAGATAACCGAGCATGCGAACAGGCTAGGTGTAAAGGTTATAGCACAGCGCTACGGCGCTGATCCAGCAGCGGTAGGTAGGGATGGCGTTCTGTATGCTAGGGCTCACAGGGTGGATGCTGTGCTCATAGATACTGCAGGTAGGATGCAGACGAGCAAGAACCTAATGGATGAGATGGCGAAGATAGTTAGGGTGGTGAAGCCTGATCTGAAGATATTCGTTGGTGACTCCCTGGCTGGGAACGATACAATAATGCAGGCCAAGGAGTTCCAGAGGTATACAGACTTTAATGCTATAATACTCACCAAGAGCGATAGCGATTACAAGGGGGGCTCTGCACTATCCATAGTGCATGTGACCAACAGACCAATACTGTACTTGGGTGTAGGGCAGGGGTACGATGACCTCGTAGAGTTCAATGCCAGGGAGTTCGTGGAGCAGATAGTCGAGGGTAACAGCATGTAGGTGGTGTGTCATGCAGAAGGACCTCTTGACCCTGATGGAATTGGATAGCAAGGATATAGCGAGGATACTAGGGCTGGCGGAGATCATGAAGGGTGGTTATAGGAGCAGGGGTAGGGGTGGTGGTAGTAGTAGGGGTAGAAGGATAGGGATGGAGAGGGTGAAGGATAAGGTATTCGTCATGATATTCCAGAAGCCATCCACGAGGACCAGGGTGAGCTTCGAGGTTGCCATGGAGCAACTTGGCGGTCATGCTATATCACTCAATGCAAGCGATATCCAGCTATCCAGGGGGGAGAGCATAGAGGATACGGCCAGAACACTCTCAAGGTATGCAGATGCCATAGGCGCAAGGGTGTACGCACACAGGGATGTGGAGAGGCTTGCCATGGCCGCAGATGTACCAGTGATAAACATGCTCTCAGATATGTACCATCCATGCCAGATACTCGGTGACCTGCTCACGATAAAGGAGGTGAAGGGGAGGCTTGCTGGGCTCACACTCGCATGGGTTGGGGATGGGAACAATGTATGCAACAGCCTCATAGTAGGGGCAGGGCTCACAGGCATTATGGTTAGGGTTGCATGCCCGAAGGGCTACGAGCCATCACAGGATGCCATAAACTTCGCAAGGGAGCATAACGGCTACATAGAGGTCATGGAGGAGCCCAAGGATGCGGTCAGGGATGCAGATATAGTCTATACGGACTCTTTCGTATCCATGGGCAAGGAGGGTGAGAGGGAGGAGAGGCTTAGGGTATTCCTGCCAAGGTACCAGGTAAACGATGATCTACTTGCTCTAGCTAAGAGCGATGCAGTCTTCATGCACTGCCTACCAGCGAAGCGTGGAGAGGAGGTTACAGATAGCGTTATAGATGGTGTGCACTCTGTTGTATGGCAGCAGGCAGAGAATAGGCTACATGCACAGAAGGCACTTCTGTACATGGTCTTGACTGGAGAGGGGAGAGATGGCGTGGGCAAGAGGGATGATGTAAGGAGAAGGGAAGTGAGGGGAAGAGGAGGAGTAGGAGCAGGAAGAGGTAGCAGGAGTGGATCGAGATCGAGGCTATGAACCAAACATAAATAAATAGGTAAGATAATCTTCTGCTGAAGGTCCTGTCATGTATGCTGGTGATCCTCTAGTGCAGCAAGCACGTACTGCGCAAAGTACGGCTCTGGTACAGCACCCTCGAACTCTATCCTGTCATTTATAACAACCTTGGGCACAGCCATTACATTGTACCTGTTTGCTAGCTGTGGGAACTCTATGGACTCTATCATGTGTGCGGTTATATGCTCACTCTCCATGGCGAACTGGTGCGCTAGCCTTACCATCTTGGGGCAGTACGGGCATGTGGGTGTGACGAAGACCTTTATGTTTATGCTCTTGTCAACCCTCCTCAACATCTCCCTGGTAGTGTTTGCCAGTCTGGTCCTCCTGTTGGAGACATCTATTATATCATCTATCAGCGCACCGAACTCGTACCCTGTAGGTATGCCGAAGAACCTTATCCCGTAATCCTTCTCTCCTATCAGTGCTATTGCTGGTATCTTATCTATGGCATACTCCCTAGCCTTCGACTCGTGCTCAACAAAGTCGTATACCTCAACCTTTATTCTTGCATCTAGCGATGCCAACTCCTCCACGAGCTCCCTGTTCTCCTTGCAGTATGAGCACTCGAAGTTCTGTGTGAAGACTACTATCCTTACATCGTGCTTGAGCTTGCTTGCGAATACCTCCCTTATATGCTGCTGCTCCCTTGCTGGGATGAGCATGATTATGCTAGATGGCGTCGGTATATAATCATTGTAGATGATGAGTTATGTTAACCATCTATAGAGTCTGCGTTAAGCGTACCCTGAATGATGCTGATGCTGTAATAACAATGAGCTGGTGGTAGCTAGCTAGAGTATATACAACGTTGCAGATATATAACAATAGAACATGTAATATATATCAAGCCGAACAGGATCTACAAAGGATACCTTATAGCAATCCCACCTCATCTTTTTACATCCTCTACCGCCACTTATGCATAAAATCTCACCCCGCCCCTAAAGCCCCAAGCCCTATAGCTTCAACCATCGAACGCCCTGCTGTTTATACCGCTGTATCAATTCTATACATATCTATATATCACATGGCGGTGCTGGTGATGCATAGGAACATGATGAGCGTGGGTTAATCTATATCGATGGTCTACTAACACTCTCTTCTTATTACGGTAACTGGCTCATCTATACGTCACTCCTAATAGAATCAGTATAGGCTCTTACCGACCTATCTATAGTATATATCAGTTATTAACGTGTAACTTATAGAGAAGGATACTTAATCTCCATAATTAATTTAAAATAATGTTGTTACTTCGAACGAAATCTAGAGTAGCCGTATAGTCATCTTCTAATACTCTAGCTATCTCTGCTGGTATCATCTTCACAAAGATATTATCTTTCTTAGTTTTTACTTTCTTTTCTATGAATCTCTTGGCAAATTTATATCTTATGCTGTTAAATGTTCGCCTGCCTATACTTTCTATACCAAGATCTCGTGAGATATTTAGAGATTCTACGATGATTAAATATAAGATGAACATAGTATATCTATAGAGCTTATTATCAAATGGCGTAACCATGCTTGGATTCCTATATATAGGTACGATATCTATCGATTCTACATCCAGAAATTTAAAGATGGAGTTCAGCGTTGATTGGGGGTTGTTTTTAAGGTCTGAATTATCAACGACTCTAAGATTATCACCAAATACATCATAGTATGCCTTAACTTTATTATAAATTAAAAATGTATCTAGTGCTGGTACGAAATACTTTTCTATCCATAGCTGGAGGTTATCTTCTCTATGGCTTAGATAAGTAAATAGATACGAACTGATTAGCCTCGACTTCTGTTCCCTTATACACATTATTATCTTTGCATCTGGATTGAACTCCTTTATCCGCTTTGCTGTGTCTGTATTGAATGTGTATGATGTGGAACCATCCACCCTGTATCTATAATCCTTACTATTTCTATATAATTTAAGGTAGGAAGAGGTGTTTAGTTTCCCCATCTTATATCTTGTATTGAACCACGATGGTAGAGTTTCTAGTTCTGTTAGCGTATGCGGTTCCTTTCTCCATGGAACAAATATATCCTTATGCTGTGCTAGATAATCTACTAATACAGTGGTACCTGCTTTGGAGAAGCCTGGAATAAATAGATTCGGTTTCAGGTCATTCATGTTTAGAATTGGAGAGCACTCTAACGCATATATATCTTGCTGGTGCTGGAATTTATAATTAGATTCTCCTTCTTAAGGACAAAATCCTCCACATCATTATAAATATCATCTAATTGATATTGCAGCTTTAGAATATGGCTCTCGTTAGTACTGAATACTATGAATGTCCTAGTATGAACCTTATCAACTAAGATATCGTACAGTTCTTTCTCGCTAACACCGTCGGACAATTTAGTGTTTATAAGATGTCCTAACTGGGTAATTTTAACTGGTGCTGTCTGCTCATTCTTCACAGATGTTAAATACTTATATATGAATGGTAAGGTGTTTATCCCAATTAGACCAGTGTTAGGGTCTATCTGGGTATTTACCAATATATTGAGAGCATGATACGATGAGTATGGGGAATATGCCGTGGGTAACTTGCCAAACTTGGTTACTGGTAACAGTACTAGTGATGCAGCTATCAATATAACGAAAAGCCATGTGAATATTCGCTGATATCTGGATAGATGTGTTGCAACATATACAGTTAGTATAGACCAGATTATAAGTGCGTACGTATAGTTCCTTGTAAATAGGAAGGTAGCTGTTACGGCTGTTATTGCCATAGCAAATAGTAGAACGCCTACCAGAATAGTTAAGAATAATATAGCATGTTCCCTCGATCTGAACACTGAATAACCTACAACAATAAGACCCGTTCCTATTATAATAATAGAAAATATGGTCTTTAGCATGACATGATATACATAGGATGGTGCTGGATTAGGCGTGATCTTGATATCCTCGGCTAGATCGAATGAAGTGCTTACATCTATCAGCTCTTCTGCTTTGAGAAGTACTTTTGAAACTATGAACATAGAGTCAGTATCCTTACTCAATAGAATTAAGCTCAACGTCAGCGCTAATAAGAGAGTTGTACGGGCGTAGACTTGAATCTTGGTACCTCCGGCATTATTAATATTAATTCTATCCTTAATCATGAACATCATACCGATAAATATGAATAATATCAGTAAGAAGAAAGAGTTTGTCGGATTACTAAAAGCGATACCAGCTATTAGTAATATTGACAATGCAAAGAAGATGCCCTTCTTGGTTAAGATGAACTTTATAATGAAGAATATAATAAGAACATAGAACCCTATTGCAAGGGATTGCGGTGAGAAATGTTCAATGTTGGTATATACAAGTGATGTAAATACTAGTGGAGGAATGATGGAGAAGGGTCGAGCAATAAGAGTCTTACTGATCAGATATATGAACAATGGAGTGATAAATGCAATAAATAATTCCCACATGATAAAGAAGAGAAATGGTTCTGTATTATTTATCAACATGAACATGGCCATGGATATGAATGCCAATGGATAGTTGGAAGAGTATTCATTTGAAACGCTTATTAACCCAGTGTAAAGTATAGGGAATGTCTCTGCACTATGCAAGAATGTATCCTGATGCGAAATAGGCAATTCATTTATGATAACTACTCTATTGTGAGCATATATAGCAAATAAGGCGATCAGTAGTATGCCATAATAGTAAGATAGATTATATTTTATGTAGAGAGTGACGCCTAATAACAGTAAAGCTAGACCGATCCAATAATAATATGGGAGGGTTCTTAGATAGTCGAATGTATCATTATAAATAGTCACTGTAGTATTCAGGGAGAGTATGAATAATACTAATGAAGCCGCTACAAGCGCTAGAAATATTATGCGAGGCGACATCTCTGTATAAACTCCAAACTTTCCATATAATCTGACTCTAATCTTTCCCGTATGGATGCTGGCACCTTACGCATCAATTCATCATAATACTGACGATTGAATTTAGTATGTCTATTAACAAAATATGAACTAAGCGATTTGTTATTATAACGCAGATAGTTAACCGATCTCCAGAAGTACTTCTCGATATGTAAGATACGTGTAAGATACAGCAGAGTAAGTGCTATATCTCGACTTACAGTCGTCATGAGTTTATAAGATGCATCGTCAAAGGGAGTGACAAAACGTAGATTAAGAAAGCGTGGTTCGATGTCCATGATGGGTAGACCAAGAAACGTGTATACTCTATTCAATGTAGATTGTGGATTGTTTTTAAGATCATCGTTGGTTATAACTAACATCTGGAAACCAAATAACTCGTAGAATGTTTTAATCTTATCATAGAACATAAAACTATCAAGCTCATCCAAGAAACATTTATCTAACCATTCACCTAGGTCATCAATTCTATGGTGGATATAGGTATATAGGTACGTACTTATCAATCGCTCTACCTGGTCCCGTATACACATTATTATCTTTGCATCTGGATTGAACTCCTTTATCCGCTTTGCTGTGTCTGTATTGAATGTGTATGATGTGGAACCATCCACCCTGTATCTGTAATGAACTCCTGACGAATACAGTGAAAGGTAACTGCTTAAGCTCATTCCGTACTTTCCAACCCTATCCTCTATAGCACCCCTGCTAGCCCAGGAGGGTAGCCTACTGGATGTATATAGCGCATGTGGCTCCTTTAACCATGGTATGAATATATCTGGATGTTCTGTAAGGTAGCCTATCAATGCTGTAGTGCCACACTTGGAGAATCCCGCTACAAATAGATTGGGTTTATATGCCGAATAGGTATCTTTACTCATCATGTATGTGGAACACTCACTCTAATCTATCGTAGATATCTCTCCCTTCATCCTGGCATAGTACTCCCTAGTGGTCTCTGCCCTCTTCCACGTATACATATCCCTCTGCTTAATCACACGTATCAATGCTATCAACTGGATCATCTGCAGCTCTATCATAGACCATACTTTAGATACCATCTTGTTATTCCTCAGAACGAATACCATGGGGATCGAGCAGAGGATAGTGTAGTCAAGAAACATGAACGTTCTACCAGTAAGTATATTTACTGCACTGAATATTGGTATCAGCATTATCAGTATAGGGGATACAGCTATCATGAAGAGGTTCATAGGTAGCACTAGCATACCATACCATGATAACTTTGGATTGAAGCATAATCGTATGTTCTTCAACAACAGATTGATGTGACCCACTGCTCTCCTGCTCTTAACCTCTACCCTCTCTCTAGCAGTAAATGGACTCGCTTCATAGAATATGGAATCGGGATCGTATATCACCTTGTAACCCTGCTTTCTTATATTCAACGCTACATCCGCATCATCGGCAGATGCTGTTATTGGCACTATGAGATCTCGCCTGAAAGCTGAAAATGCTTGAAATATATATGTTGAATCTAGGATGGATTCTGCAATCTGTATCCTATGCTGTAGTGAGCGATAATTGACCTCGAACCTTTCATTGTTTGGTTCTACTAACCTGCTGGTAACTGCCCCTACTCTCTTATCTGCAAAATTTGATACTATCTGAGATATGGAATCGCTTCTTAACATGCTATCACAATCGGTCTTTATGACTATCTCTCCTCTTGCAATGCTATATGCCTCATTCAGCGCATTTACCAAGCCTCTTCTCTCAGTTCTAACCAACTTGATGCACGGATAACTACTACTGTACCCTGCGACTATCTCTGGTGTCCTATCTGTCGAGGAGTCGATAACTATTATCTCCATTCTATCCTTGGGATAGTCTGTACTCAATGTATTATCTAATTTTGATGCGATTATCTTCTCTTCATTGTATGTTGGGATGACTATGGAGATGAATGGCTTATAATTAGGATCCTTCATCCTTGCTAGCATCTTCCTATACTTCTCCTCTTTACCCAGTAATAGTGCTAGCAAACCATATAAAGTATAGGAAGCGATGATTATCAGTAGCGGTAACTGCCATACTATATATTCGAGCATATCATACTCTTTCCTGTAACCTTTCGGTGATCATTCCCCTTACAGTCTCCTCTACCGCTTCCCTACTGCTGTATCTTGCCCTCCATCCTAGGGCCTTCAACCTTCCTGTGTCTAGGAGCATCACTCTAACATCTCCCCTCCAGCCTCTACCATCACCATTGCCATCAGTGAACACATACCTCACATTGTGTAGGTTTATAGCCTTTGCAACGATATCTGCTATCTCTATAACCTCGATATAATCATCAGAGCCAACATTGAATATGCCCACTCTACCATTACCATTCAGCCCTGTTAGCATTGCCTCTATGCAATCACTCACATGTATGTATGACTTTCTCTGTCTTCCATTACCCAGTATCTCCAGCACTGATCCATTTGCTGTCAACTTCCTCATGAAATCGTATATGACACCATGCGTGCTCCTTGCTCCTATGACATTTGCCAGCCTGTATATAACTGCCTTGAATCCATACATGTTCGCATATGAGCATACCATCGCCTCACATGCTGCCTTGGTTGCTCCATACATGGATATTGGGTTCAATGGTGTGTCCTCTGGTGTTGGTATCACTCCTGGCTCACCGTATACGGTTGAGGATGATGTGAATACAAACATGCTTATATCATGCTTCCTCGCATACTCCAGTATATTGAATGTTGCTAGTACATTCTGCTCAAGATGCAGTTTTGGATTGATACTACTTGATCTTACATCTGGATTTGCTGCAAGATGGAATACTGTAGAGTAATCGTTACCAGCAAGCTCGTCAATAGCATCGCTCACAAGATCCAACCTGAAGAATTGGAATCTTTGGTTATCATTCCACCTGTGTACGTGATCGATACTGCCAGTGCTCAGATTATCAAGAACATGAACTTGCTGATAGTCGCCCTCAGTATTATCAAGCAATCTGTCTACGAGATAGCTACCTATGAATCCCGCTCCTCCAGTGATAAGAATGTTACCATCCAGCATGTAACTTTCTCCTGTTAACTACTTCACGTTACTCTTCCATGCGAGTCTTGGCTCATCATCCACACCTACTATGATGCTCTTCACCAGCCCAGACTCCCTTGCGTTCTTGAGCATGAGCATTATATCCTGGATGCTCACGTTCTTGCCTGTCAACCTTGCATATTCAGCCATGACCTCCTCTGTGGTTGCATACCCATGGCCTAGCATATGCTGCATTCCCTTGCTCTCTGCACGTATGAGGGCATCTATTATTGCCTTGTCACTGCCAGCAAGCCTAGAGTATATGCCTCTGCTCCTGCTCCTTGCTGAACTGAATCTGGCAAACTCCCTTATGGATAGCAGGGATGCTGGTAGGAGCGCTGCCCCCATGACTATGGGGAACCTCTGCCTCACTGTATTCTCTACGGTCTTCTGTGCAAGCAGCTCCTGTGTAACTGCATTCCAGTACTCCTTGACTGGTCTAGCCATGGATAGATAGAACTCCTCAGCACCCTTGATATCACCCTCATCCTTTATGAACCCGTTCTTTGCTAGAGTGCTCAGATAAGACCAGAAGACTATCTGAATATTCCTGTTCTCATACGCATCTCCAAACTTCAATGGTACCCTCTCGAACCAGTAGAGCACTGCCTCAGCATTATTCTGCCCAGGCCTTATGTATGCGAAGAACCTTGCTGTGCTATCCTTGTCAATCTGCACATCCTTCAACTCGAGCACCTCAGCAGTAGGCCTTCCTACCCTGGATGGATACATCAGCATGGAGTGTTCCCATGTATGTTTGCCTGTTGATATCTGCACAGCAACATACACACTAGGCTGCATGAGCCTCCTCAACTCTGCAGGTAGATTACTGTTGTTATCATCAGCACTAGCAGGGGGCTCCCAGTTCAGTTTCACGTACCTGTATGCAAGTGCAGCATCCTGCCTTAGAACCTTCTCTACCCTCTGGTCCCTGTAGGAGTACTCAAGCCTGTACCCATCCATCTCTGGCAGGAATATGCCAACTGTATCCCTCTCCCTGCCATCTATGCTGAGCATATCGAACGATGCTACCCTAGATGCTATAGATGACTGGGCCTGGACCTGTACTGCATTCACTGTAACCATGCTACCGACTATCAGAGCGATGAGGAAGAACCTTGCCACTGCTCTACCATCTATACCCCTCACAGGCTCGAGGAGGTTGGAGCATGCAAGGCATACATGCTCGTTCAGGCTCCTGCTCAGGGAGCAGTGCTCACATCCCTTACCACTATTACCACTACCACTATTGCCACTACTGCTGCTACTATTGCCACTACTGCTACTGCTAATACTACTGCTGTCCTTCTTCTTCCTGCTGCTGCTAGCCCTCCCTGTGAGGCTTATCCTCACTCCCAGGAGCCTCTCCCCAATTACGAGTATCGCTAACGTACCAGGAACAGCCATTATGGAGCCAGACATGGCATGGAACGCTTCAGATACCTGCTCGCCGTACTGGTACCATAGCCATATTATTATTGAGATCCTCAGAGCGTTGAGCATGAAGAATATGGGGAAGCCTATGATGTACATCACTACTCTCTTCCATATCGCCCCTCTAGCGATATAGGCTGCTATTAGGGCGAAGAGCGATAAGCCTATGGTGGAGAATAGCCCAGATGATGGTTCACCAACGAAGAACGGTGTCTGCCCTTCACCTTTGCTAACCACGAGTGCTGGTGCACCATAGTCTACCTGCAATGCAACCTGGAGTCCATAGGCCTTGAGCATCGCCTCTGCAAGTGTAGCAGATATCCATGAGAGGTCTCCTGCTATCTCAGAGAGCAGTTCAGCAGGAGGGGGCTGCAGGTAAGCAAGTATGGCTATGGCGAATATCGCATGCCTAAGCACTCTAAGGTTGAAGAGCAGTGCTGTGAGACCAGCAACCAGTATAGGTATGGAGTAGATGTGGTACTCCATAGCATACAGGGTTAACGAGCCGTAGATGTAGAGCATGAGCGCTGCAAACACCATGGTCAGGCCTATGGCATCATCCAACCTGAATGCCCTTGCCCTAGGCTCTATGGCATGTGCGATGAGCATCCTGCGCTTCCTGTACACTATGTATGCTATGAGGAATGGTATGACGAGTATGTAGTTGGTTATGTTTGCAGAACTGAATACCAGTGCATCCCTGAATACTATGGCCAGATCACTTGCATATATAAGGGCAACTGCTACGGCTATAACTGCTGCCTTTACAAGCATGGCAGTGTGTGGTTTTATGCCTGTTACTGCTAGGCTCATGCTACCCTCCAGGCCTCCTCACCACCACTACTACTAACTACTATCTCCATTACTTTACCACTATCACCCTTATTTATTATACTTCTATGATGGTTGACCATCGCTAGTAGTGCCATCTCCCCGTTACCATGCTCATCTCAAGCATGGTGAACCATTCGATGATGCCCCTGCTAGGGAGCATGATCGATAGGCTGTTCATACTCATACACGTACACATGCTTGCATCCCTAACACCCATGCCACCACTCTGTAGCCCCTTCAGCCATGCGTATGCCTTTGCAAAGCCGTGCTGCTCAGCCCTTATGAACTGGTTTACT
>JANWZS010000009.1 GCA_025054855.1 Candidatus Nitrosocaldus sp.
GACAAGTGGGTATTCATAGAGGGGTGCAAGGACCCTAGGGCAGTGACCATACTGATAAGGGGAGGGTCTCAGCGTGTTGTGGATGAGGCTGATAGGAGCATACACGATGCGATAATGGTTGTGAAGGATGTGGTTGAGAAGCCTTACATACTGACTGGAGGGGGAGCGCCAGAGGCGTTCGTCGCACAGAGGCTAAGGGAGTGGGCCAACTCCCTATCTGGAAGGGAGCAGTTGGCAGTCGAGAGGTTCGCTGAAGCCCTGGAGACCATACCACTTACTCTAGCAGAGAATGCTGGCATGGACCCGATAGATACACAGGTCCAGTTGAGGTCTATGCAGGAGAAGGCAACCAAACCAGTCTATGGCGTGAATGTACTGAAGGGCAAGGTTGATGATCTGAGCAAGAGCAACATATGCGAGCCATTGGCTGTTAAGGAGCAGATAATATCATCTGCAGCAGAGGCAGCAGCTATGATACTACGCATAGATGATATCATAGCAGCAAGCAAGCCAAAGGAGGAGAAGGGCGGTAAAGGGGCTGGCGGTACGGGCAGTATGGGCGGTATGGGCATGGAGTAAGAGTAGGATTCCAGCCCAGCCTGATCAATCCATCCAATTTTATTTGGACGACCATGATCACACGGCCGATCAATTTTAATCCTCTGAACGGGATGAGAGGGTTGAGTTTTGGTATATCTACTTATACCAAAGCATAAATAATTTTAATAACCTTCACGTAAGTAATCATAATGTCCACAGAGGGAGAGTCTGGGTCTCAAGCAGAGACAGGCGTAGAGGGCAGTACTAAGATAGGAGAGGCAGTGGTAGAGCAGAGAGAGCAGAGAGAAGGAGGAGGCGGAGGAGGAGAAGAAATAGAGATGGTAGAGGTGAAGGGTAGAAGAGGGAGGAGGAGAAGGAGGGAGAAGAAGGTGGAGATCCCTGCTACTGTAGCAGCATCGACAGCAGAGCATGTACATATGCCAGATCTTCAGCAGGTTATGACTATGCTTGCAAGGCATGAGAAGGTACTGGATAGGGTAGAGGATAGACTCAAACCTATCAAGAGGATAGAGAAGGAGAGCAGCATGATAAAGGTGCTGCAGAAGCAGATCAGGGACCTAACTAGGGCTGTATCAAGGTTGGAGAAGAGCGTGAAGAGACTCAAGGCCAGTGGTAAGGGTAGAGGAAGGGGTAAAGGAAGGGGTAGAGGTAGAAAGGCTGAGAAGGCAAAGGGTTGAGTGAAGATAAGAGAAGAGGAGGAGGTAGGGAAGTAAGATGGAATAGAAAATGTTAGGAAAGAGTGAGAGCGGAAAATAGCATGTAACGAGCTGCTGTGATGGCAGTGTACATGGTTACATGAGAGGAATGGACCTTCTCCCTTTTTTGTTTGTTCTACAATATACTGCTGTTTATCCAGCATCACCAGCATACATCCGATAATCAGCACATCATCCTACCGTATCCTCACCGTCTCCTTTCCTTGCTATGACAGCATTGTTGACATCTATATCCTTCCATACCACTGTGTAGCCTAGGGCTGAGAGCAGTATAGAGCAGAACTCCTCTGGCACACCGTATCCCTTCAACGCATTACATGCATCCACGAACCTCTCATACCTGCTAACCTCTACCTTCATCTCTTCCAGCATGCTCTTTGGGATCATGAACCTGTTCATGACCATCTCGTAGTCTGGGAGTTCATCCATTATGCTGGTGATTATGGAGAGTGCAGCCTCATATGTCATGTTGAACCTCTCTGCTATCTCCCTTACGCTTATTATCATGCTACTACCACCACTACCACCACTCATGCTCCTCAAGTATGCCCTCACATCCATCACGAGCGTATCATCGCTCATATGCTTGGCTGTGATCTCATCCTCTATGCCCTTGAGATGGTCTATGATCTGCCTTACAGGTATTCCCTTATCGAACGTCAACACCTTCATCATCGATAGATGCTCCATCTGTAGAGGCTCTGAGCATGCCAGGTCCCTGTCTACCAGCAGGATGATATCAGTACCTAGGCTCTTGACCCGCATGAGCTTCTGGACCTTCCTCTCTATGTACTCCTTGGTCCAGAAGCCAACTATCTCCACGTACACCCTCCTCCCGTACTTCTCCAGCATAAAGTCTGGTATGAACGCCTGACCAGAGACCACGATGGGTTCTGGCTCCCTGACCAGCCTCCATCCAGTGTTGTACTGGTTGAAGAGCACTGCAAACCTCTCCTCTATGCTGCTATCGTATACCCTGTAACCACCCTGGCCCTCTACAACACCAGACTCACTGCTACTAGGCATGAGCATAACACCAATCTCCCTAACCTCTCTTGCCGATAGCCTGAACTCGTAGAGCCTGCTCCTAGCCCCAATTCCACCACCACTACCCGTACCCTTCCTCACTATCCATGCCCTCATCCACCACTCCCTAGCCTTGAGCAGCGCTGGCAGGAGCCTTGCCATAGCTACCCCATACCTATCCGTCAGCCTGAATATGCTAGATGGCCCGTCTATGGAGCATACCAGGCCCGATGGCAGATCACCACCATCACCACCATACCCACGTGCTCCATAAACATCATCCAGCATGTACATCAGGCCGAGCCTCTTGACCTCCCTCAGTAGACCCTTCCACTCTACCCCCTGCGAGACGCTGCACTCAAGTCTGGTGCAGTTCAGTAGCATACCCTGCACGAGTGCTAGGTTGTACTCCCCTATGAGCGCCTCAGGACTGATCGCTCTGAACCCTTCAATGATCAGGCTCTCCTCCATATCGCTCCACATCATCTCCTCCATGAGCGATGGTTCAACATCGAGTCTGCGTGCAGCCTCACCCATGATGCGCATCCTCTCCCCATCGGTCAGCGCATAACCCCTCCTACTCGACTCCCTGAAGACCTCCCTCCTCAGCACTGCAGGGTGCACAGGACTCTCTCTACGCTTGAATGCACACCTCCTCTCCAGTATCGTGTAGAACCCCCTGACTAGCCTATGATCGTTGGAGTACTCAAGCACCCTCATCCTATCCAGGAGTGAACCCTTCCTCTCCTTATCATCACTGGCCTTACTGAACTCATCTATCATGATGGATGCCAGCCCCGTATCTGCCTGCGAGGCGAAGATGGGCGCTATCCTACCCTTCCTGACCCTTGCCCGTACTAGGTGAGTGGGTAGCATGTATCTAACACATGTATGGTCCAGCGCACGGCCTTATTACTCTACCCTTGCGATCAACCCTTCCTTACCCTCACAGATCTCTTCCTCTTGCTGCTCATGAGCATCTCCCTGGTCTCCCTGGAGACTATCTCTATGAGTAGTGCGCTCTTGCCATCCTTCGGTCTGAGCAGCCTCCCAAGCCTCTGCACGAACTCCCTGCTGCTTCCTGTACCACTGAGTATCACACCCAGTTCTGCATCTGGCACATCTATACCCTCATCCAGAACCTTCGAGGTTACTATCGCTCTGTAGGTACCATCCCTGAAGCCCCTGAGTATATCGGTCCTCTCGTCCTTGCCCGTGTTATGAGTTATAAGGGGTATGAGGAACTCCCTCGATACCCTGTATGCCTGATCGTTGTGCTGTGTGAATATTATCATCTTCGCACCATTGTACTCTGCAAGTATCTCCCTCAACTCCTCGATCTTTGCGCTGCTGTTGAGCGCTATGCTCAGAGCCTTGTTCCTTGCCAGGAGTGCCTCCCTAGCCATCCTGTTCCTGTTAGATAGCATGATGAGCCTCCTGAACCCGTTGAGCCCATGCTCTATTCCCAGAGCATCTAGGCAGTTCATGTACAGTTCGTAGTTCCTCCTGTACTCATCCATCTCCTCCTCCGTCAGCCTCACATACCTCCTCTCTATGGTGAACCTTGCAAGGTAACGCTTCTCCGCTAGTTCCCCTGCAGATACGCTGAACACCACACCTGCTCCAAGGAGCATGGGTATATCCTGATGGAGCCCATCCTCCCTCTCTACCGTTGCTGTGAGGCCAAGCCTGTACGGTGCAGCCATAAGTTCTGCTATGCTCCTGTACCCCTGCGCTGGGAGATGGTGCACCTCATCGAATACGAGTAGTGCGAACCTGTTGCCTATGGATGGTGCCCTTATGTATGCTGAATCGTACGTTATCACGGTTATTGCCTTGAGCCTATCCTCTCCCCCTCCTATGACCCCTATCTCCTCCCTGCTGATAGAGAATGCATCTGCAAGCGATGATACCCACTGCTCCACGAGGTCAAGTGTGGGCACAACCACTAGGGATGCGAGGCTGACACTCTCTATGGCCTTTATGCCTATCATGGTCTTGCCAGAACCTGTGGGGAGCACTATACAGCCCTTCATCCCTGAATCGAGCCATCGCCTCAATGCTCTGCTCTGGTAATCCCTTAGCAACAACCTTGAACTTACCTTCTTGATGGGTATAAGGTCGAGGACGTGATCCTCATAATCTATCCTGCTTGCCTTGAGGTACTCCACTATCGCAGGGTAGTGCATAGCCAACGCCCTGTACCTATTGATCTTTGGATCGAAGACTGTGTAGGGTACATGTACCATACCATCGACTATGATCGTGCCCTTGTCGTAGCGGAGCGAGACCCTCAACACATACCGATAGCGTATAATCATAGATAAAAGTAACTGACCATATCCTCATCACAGCAGCAATCATTTGGTATATTCAGAACAGCCCATACTTGGATGACATAAAGTCTGCCATGAGCACTACCCTTGCGTTCGAACCTGCCTGCTTGAGGTGCCTTGCAAGGAGGTTGACGAACTTGTGCTCCATGCTCTTACCCTTAACACTCAGGAACTCGTTGCCCAGGAAGTTTGCAAGCCTGATTATAAGACCCTTGCTCACATACAGGGTGAAGAAGTGCCAGCCCATATGGTTATCTGCATCACCTATGGTGAATGTATCATAGGAGTGCACCATCGCCTCCAGCCTCCTCATAACCTTAACGAGTAGATCGTACTCCCTTTTGAAGTCTATAGCCTCAACCTGTATCTCAACCATCTCGCTCTCGCTATAATCACTCGCATCACCTTTGTACTCCATTATAGGTATTAGGGAGGAAGAGACTAATAAAATATTCCCTGCCAGTGGGTATGTCAGATACAGTTAGTCAGGATGATGATCATTCTAGACAGAAGAAGCGAACATATCTCATTGCTGTAGGGTTACAGCAGAACCGCTACACCATGCGTACAGGATAATGTTGATAGAGCATCTGACTAGTACGAAGTGCTCCCAGCCATGTGTGAAGCATAGAAGATGATTATGACGATGACGATGACGATGAGGATGAGGATGAGGATGATGGTGCACAGCAGTTGTGTGAACTATGCAAGTATCAACCGGCCACTGCTATCGTTACCTTTATGGCTAGAGGGTCTACAGTAATGATCAGCATACAGGTAAGCAGACAGGTACCCTGTGCTGTTGATGCAGGCTCCTGGTAGAGCATGGTCTATAGATGGAAGAGCGATGTTCAGTCTGCTGGTATGCTTGATGTATGCTGAAGACATGCGCTGTATGCAAACATGCACAGGACCAGTGCGGATACAAGTTCCATATCGCTACATACATTCACCACACCGCCGCAGATCTAATATTATGCATGTTATGGATAAGATACCACTGAATCAATCAAAACTATCTAAACTGGTACATCATCTTACCTTATACTCTCTAGTACAGATACAACCTGCCATAATGTCACCCTCATGTGCGAGGGTACGTTGGGTGACTGTGTGAGCTCATCGAGCATGCTTATGGCATTTGCTGCCCTTACGCCAGCATCAATCTTCTCATCCTTAAGATTGTTCACTATATCCTTTATGTTCTGTCTTACCTGCTTTGGTGTCATAGTGTTATCAGCAACACTCATGAGGATCGATACTGCCTTGAGTATCTTCTCCTTATTCTCCCTCTCCTTCTCCTGCTTCTCCTGCTGCCTCTTGCTAGACAAGCAGATCCACCCACACTACCTTCACATGCACCCTCTTAAAAGTTTGAGTCTTTCCAATGGTGAGCAGTGTAAAGGCTTTATAGATGCTACGATTGTTCTGTTGATGCCATGGGGGAGAGGCGAGGTATAGTTGCATTCGATATGGATGGTACACTGCTGGATGGCAGGTTCGTCATTGCCCTGGCAGATGCATGTGATGCTAGAGAGCATGTCATAGGCATAATGAATGGGAAGATGCATGGGTATGAGAAGAGCAGGGCAATAGCAAGGCTATGGAAGGGCTTGAGGCGTGATGATCTGCTGGAGGCGCTAGCGAGAGTACCGCTGAGCACCAACGCCAGAGAGGCTGTAGAGGCCCTCAAGGGATACGGTTACGTTGTAGGGATAATAAGCGATAGTTATGATACAGTAGTTGAGCATCTGGCATCCATCCTTGGTATGGACTTCAGCGTAGCAAACAGGCTTGTGTATGATAGCAGTGGTGCTCTCACTGGCAGGATAGTGATGCCCCTAGGCTGGGAGAGGATCAACTGCAGGTGCATGAACTCAGTATGCAAGAGGTTCCATCTTGAGAGCATGATGCGTAGATTAGGCATCAGCAGGAGCGCAGCCGTCGGGGATAACGATAACGATATATGCATGCTGGAGCGTGCGGATGTGAGCGTAGCGTATAGGCCGAAGAGCACAACAGTCAGGGAGAAGGCCATGTACATCATCGATGACCTCTACGATACCGTAAGGATACTTGCTTAATTATTGACGGTTCAGTACGCTATGATCGATTCATCCATGCATATACTATTATACTCCTGCATGCTGTATTGCTGCGATATACGCTAGATGGGGAAGGATGATATAGATTGATTGTGGAGGTTGAGAGAACTTCGAGGATAGCAACACAGGCTAGGAGGTTCGAGATGGTCGAGAGGAAGGGTCTTGGCCATCCAGATACCATATGTGATCTGGTGGTTGAGAGTATATGTGTAGAGTTGGCAAGGCAGTACACGAGGGAGTATGGGCAGTTGATGCACTTCAACATAGACAAGGCACTGCTCGCCGCTGGAGAGACTGAGAATAGGTTCGGAGGGGGAGTGGTGAAGAGGCCCATGCGCTTCCTGGTTGGGGATAGGGCAACGCTCAACTCCCTGGATGTAGATGGTATAGTTGAAGCATCAGCAAGGAGATGGTTCAGCACGAACCTCAGGCATGTCAAGGATGAGCATGTACGGATAGAGCCTATGCTCGGCTCGGCATCACCAGAGCTGAGATCGCTCTTCACAAGAGCCCCTACGCAGATACCATCAAACGATACATCAGCACTCGTAGGCTATGCACCATCAACCCTGTTGGAGCAGGTGGTGCGTGCTACTGAACTCTTCATAAACTCCGCTGGGTTCAAGCATGAGTTCCCAGAGGCTGGTGAGGATGTGAAGGTGATGGGCTTCAGGCATGATGAGAGCATAGACCTCACAGTCGCTGTAGCGTTCGTGGATGCCTATGTGGAGTCAGATGTACACTACTTTGCCAGGAAGAGGGAGATGCTCAATGCGGTAGAGGAGTTCATAAGGGATAGGTTCGATATCAAGCATCTCAGCGTTGATATCAACACCCTGGATGTGGAGGGCAGGGGCATGGAGGGGCTCTACCTCACGGTGCTGGGCACATCGGCAGACAGTTCAGACTCTGGTCAGGTTGGGAGGGGCAACAGGGCAGACGGGCTCATCTCGCTCATGAGGCCAGCAGGATCTGAGGGTTACGCTGGGAAGAACCCCATGAGCCACATAGGGAAGGTGTACTCTGCACTCTGCTTCGAGATCGCTGGTGATGTGCACAGGAGGCTACTGGATGGGGAGAGGGATGAGGTACTGGTATGGATGTACAACAAGATTGGCATGAATGTTGGGGAGCCCAGGGCAGTAATAGTGGAGGTGGTTACAGGTAGAGGTGTGGATGACGGTGCGATAAGGGATATAGTGTATGAGCATGTTGGTAGCATAGATGGACTGTACAGGAGGCTTGTTGAAGGGGAGGTAAGACTGGGCTACTGACCAGCAGGCATGTGCTTGCTTAATGAGTGAGTAGGTCAGAGGCTGGGATATGGGGAGAGAGGATATGGAATATGATGGGATCATCCATAGAGATAGAAATAGTTATTTATCGTGCTGGTTGGATAGTACTGCTGGCCGAATGAGTGAATGAGTGGCCTCCGTCGTATAGTGGTAGTATAGGGGGCTGTGGTTCGCCTATCCTGTGCGAGTGGTGACCCCCGGGCCGGGGTTCGATTCCCCGCGGAGGCCTCAGCACAACACAATCTAGCAGCCAGCATACCAACCAGCATAATACAAAAATACCACGAGGGGATAGCATGCAGAGTAGAGAGGATGCTCACGGTAGAGGATATGCTTGATGCATGCAGGAGAGCAGTAGGCAAGACACTGACCATGGGCGCTGATGAGGCCGAGGCGTATATGCTGGATAAGGAGATAGTTACTGTTAGGCTTGCAAGGTCAAAGGTGGTAGAGTCCAAGGGGGTGAGGGATAGGGGCCTTGCCTTGAGGGTAGTGAAGGATAAGAGCGTATCTGGGGCTAGCACATCGGTCATGGATGAGCATGGTTTGGAGAGGCTTGCGGAGCATGCCATATCATCTGCTGGTATGATGCAGGCCAGTCCATGGAAGGGCTTACCTACACCATCCATACCCAAGGGTGCACTGGAGAAGGGGTACGATCCTGCACTGGAGGCTATGGGTGTTGAAGATCTGCTCAGCATAGCCTACAGGATGCTGGAGTCCGCAGGGGCGGATATGCTGTCCGTGTCTGGTGCACTGCATCTGGTCAAGGAGCATGTGTGCATAGCGAACAGCAATGGTCTAGAGTTGAAGGATAGGGCTACGTACATAGTTGGTAGTGTGAATGCTGATCTGGAGTATGATGGTGGATCTGGTGTGTATGAGAAGAGGGTCAGCGGGGTCGGGTTTAGAGCATCCAGGATGCTCAACTCATTTGATGCGGAAGCAGCAGGGAGGGAGGCTGCAGAGATGGCCCTCAACTCCAAGGGTGCAAGCAAGGCAGAGGAGGGCGAGTACAGCATCATATTCGAGCCCTATGCGCTTGGAGAACTGCTATCGTTCGTGGTTGCGTACAACTTCAACTCCAAAGCATACCAGGATGGGAGGAGCTGCTTCCATGGGAGGATAGGCGATAGGATAGCAGTGGATGGATTCTCGCTCGCAGATGAGCCTAGGAGGGATGATGCCCTTGGTAGCAAGGTGTTCGATGATGAGGGTGTTGAGACGTACAACAAGTACGTTGTGGAGCAGGGTGTATTCAGGGGCATAATATACGATACATTCTACTCATCCAAGGATGGGGTGGGGAGCACAGGCAATGCCCTCAGGGCAGGGTACCCAGTGGGGAGGGGAGTTGCAGCACTACCACATCCATCGTTCCACAACATCGTCGTTAGGGAGGGAGATTATGGTAGGGATGAGATGATCAAGGATACGAGGAGAGGGTTCATAGTGAGCAGGTTATGGTACACATACCCCGTGAACCCAGAGCAGGGCGACTTTTCGTGCACCGCAAGGAGCGGGGTATTCGAGGTCAGAAACGGTGAGATAATAGGGGCAAGGAGGATGCTCAGGATAATAGATAACTTGAGGAGGTTCATGCTCAACATATCGGCCATAGGCAAGGAAGGTCGGCAGATTCTGCAGTGGCATGCAATACCATGCATAACCCCAGGCATAAGGGTTGAGGGGATCAGGGTAGTGCCACTGTAGATGCAGATGGAGTACAGAGAATAATATTGGACCGTTTGACGGTCGTCTTGCTGGATGGTTGGTCAGCAGAGCATGGTTATCGATACATCTCCCATAAATACTTACACATCATCCTCTATTCGTTACTCCCGGTGATGGCTAACCAACCCATTTAGTTGGTGCACCCATACCCTGCTGCCCAGATAGCCACCTCGAGAGCACTAGCACCACGGTCATGCCCATCATACCCCTGCCCTGCATAATCATCATCATACCTGCTGGCATGTACCAGTACCAGATGAGGTAAGGTAGAGGAGCACCAGCAAGTATCAACGCCCCAGCGATAGGAGAGTGCCATGTGTACATCGTAACCCGTCCCATTCTTTCTTTGCGTATATGCCATAGCAATTATCATACCTCCCGCCTTTAGATTCTTACATGCAGAATACACCTGCTGATCACTCGCTCACCTGCTCATCAATGGAGACCCTCTTCAACTCGACGAAGCGCATCCTCTCAACCTTGTAGTATATAACCTCCCCCCTACGCTCTATGACAGCTACTATGGGCTCCTTGCCCATGTTGCCTATCTGCTCAACCATCCTACTCAGGGCATCTATCTTGACCTCCCTCCCCTCGTTCAGTCCGAATACAACGTACCTTGCTGGCTTCACGTTATAGTCCCCCCTCTCATAGACCCTAAAGTCGTTACCGAACCCGAAGCCCTCCCTCGCAACGTATCCCCTGCTCCTCAGATCCCTGTATATTATGAACTTGGTCAATATGCTAGGGTCGTGCTTCAGTGCCTCCCCAACCAGTTCATCAAATTCCAGATCAGCATCGCTACCATCCTTCTTGCTTATACGCACCTTCTTTGTGTAGAGGAGGTAGAGCGCCTCGTACATGTACAGGGAGTACCTGCCATCCTGCTGCTCATCCCTATCACCGTATCCCCTCCTCCTCAACTCCTCTACCGCATCCCTACCATCCACTACAACCCTATCATCCTCAAGCCTCGCCTGTATAACGTTCATATCATCATCCTCCAAGGCCCTCCTCTCCCTCCCCTGCATAGGTTTTAACCTACAGGGTGATAATTTAAAGGTAAACGATAGGATTAAATTCACTCCTGCAGGATGTAAGGCCATGAAGGGCAGGAACTACAGGGCAGCAGTGGGCATGGCATATGCTAGGAGGGAGTACATCGCAGGGGTACCACAGCCAAAGATAGCGAAGTTCACTGGTGGCACAGCTGGCAACTACAGCCACAAGGTAATGCTTGTATCTGATGATGGTAGGGCACAGGTGAGGCATAACGCTCTAGAGGCTGCCAGGGTTGCAGCCAACAAGATACTGCAGAGCATAGGCGAGGGCTCGTTCTTCAGCCTGCTCAAGGTGTATCCCCATGTAGTGCTCAGGGAGAACAAGATGATCGCTGCTGCAGGTGCAGATAGGCTTCAGGAGGGGATGAGGAGGGCCTTCGGCAAACCAGTCGGGCTAGCAGCAAGGGTAGAGAACGGGCAGACCATAATGGAGGTTCACGTGAATGAGCAGCATATCAGCGTTGCAAAGGAGGCATTGAGGGTAGCATCGAGCAAGTTGCCCATCAAGACGAAGGTAGTGGTCGAGCCATCCAGTGGATAGACATGCACACAGTAGTGGTCAACTCCAGGCGCATTGCAGCATACATAGTGTGAATGGGTCCACAACCTCTACCCATATTGATGCCTTCCCCCTAACTATACATTCAACGCATCTCACCATGCAAGACTGCAAGATATATACGTAGTTTGGCAGGGTAGAGAGTGATATGAAGGTCCGCAAGGCCATAATCATGGGTGCTGCTGGAAGGGACTTTCACAACTTCAACATGTTCTTCAGGGAGAACCCAGCGTACAGGGTAGTTGCATTCACAGCAACACAGATCCCATACATAGAGAATAGGGTGTATCCCCCTGAGCTTGCTGGGCCCATGTACCCCCAGGGTATACCTATACACCCTGAGCATATGCTTGAGGATCTGATAAGAGAGCATAGCGTTGATGATGTATTCTTCTCATACAGCGATGTATCGCATGAGCATGTCATGCATACGGCATCCAGGGCACTGGCAGTAGGGGCATCGTTCACTCTCCTGGGCCCAAGGGATACCCAACTCACCGCAGGGAAGCCGGTGATAGCAGTTGTAGCAACCAGGACAGGGTCAGGGAAGAGCACTCTGACCAGGCTAGTTGCTGATGTTGCGAGGGAGAATGGCCTCAGGCCAGTCATAGTCAGGCACCCGATGCCATACAGGGGCTTCTACGCTGTGCAGCACTTCAGGAGCATCGATGATCTAGCAATGTATGAACTCACCCTGGAGGAGGAAGAGGAGTACATAGTGCATCTGGAGCGTGGGTATGAGGTGCTCGCTGGTGTGGATTACGCTAGAGTGCTAGAGGAGGCTGAGAGGCATGGCGATATCATACTCTGGGATGGAGGGAACAACGATATGCCCTTCTATAGAGCAGATCATACCATAGTGGTCACGGATGCCACCAGGGCAGGGCACGAACTCCTCTACCACCCTGGAGAAGCGAACCTGAGGTCTGCAGATACCATAGTCATAAACAAGGTGAACCTTGCAGATGGCTCTACGGTTGATGGTGTGATGGACAGGTGTATAGCTGTCAACCCTGATGCAGCCATCTTCCCTGTTAGGTCAGAGGCGTACGTGGATGAGCCAGAGAGGGTCAGGGGGAGGAGGGTGGTTGTGGTAGAGGATGCCCCGAGCATAACCCATGGGGAGGTTCATGAGGCTGCAGGCTTGTACATGGCGAGGATGCTCAACTGCACCATAGTAGATCCAAGGGCGTATGCCGTAGGCTCGATAAGGGAGGCGTACGCAAGGTATCCATGGATAGGCATGGCTATACCTGCGATGGGTTACAGCAGTGAGCAGATGGCTGAACTGGAGGCTACCCTGAATGCTGTGGAGTGTGATGTTATAATACTTGCCACACCAGCAGATGTGACAAGGAGGCTAAGGCTGAACAAGCCAGTAGCGAGGGTCAGATTCACCATAGTCGATGCAGGTAGACCTGGGCTGAGGGAGCATCTGAGGGATGTGATTATGCGTATACAGAAGCGCTGATGGCTATACTAGTCTAGGCTATACTAGGCTTGGTTAGTCATCATCCCATCACTGTACTGTCTACTGTACAGGTCTGCAGATCCTTCTGGGCTATCTATAAATACCTAGCGGTGAATAAGTAGGGTGTGAGGAGTAAGAGCAGCAGGAACCTAGACAAGGCAGCGGCCATACTGAACTACATACTGGCTAACATGGCAGATATGAAGGATAAGATGGATGATGAGGATATGGAGTTGATGGTGTACCTTACAGAGAGGATAGCAAAACTCTACAATGTTGATGTCGAAGAGCTGATCAAGGTGCAGACCATACATATACGTGAGGCCAGGATGGTGGTAAAGATGCTCAGGGAGTTCCTTGTGAGCGTGAAGAAGTGAGACCAGATCAGTCAGCATCTTATGTAGGATGATGACTAGACTAGTGTAGTAGTTGGAATTTGGCTCTGATGGGTCAGATGGTTCCGACTTCCAACAGTAGCCCTAACCTGTCCATTTCAATATATACACTCTGCATATGGTATCGATCACCCCATCCTATGCCCATTGCAAGGATATCCTCACATATGCAAGGGAAGATCTGCTATGGTAGGTGACTGTACGCCTTCTTGTACGTATGTGCATCACATGCCTTGTACCGCATCCCGTGGGCCTGACATGATCGCTCACATCCTGTGGGTGTTGCATGGGGGCGATGGGATTTGAACCCACGACCTCCAGTGCCCGAGACTGGCGCCATACCATGCTAGGCCACGCCCCCAGCACAGTACAGATCTAGCCAACGTAACATAAACCTAAATAATCTTCCCATGAAAGAGTAGCGGAAGGAGGAGTGAAGAAGATAGAGGTAGTCCTAGGAAGGGACTCACTGCACTACGTGGTTGAGCGCCTGGCCCTTATAGATCATATCAAGAGCATACATGTAACATCCTCGGAGCTCGTCAACCTCCATGCAAAGGAGGAGGACTCTCGCTCCCTGATATCCATAAAGATAGAGTTCGTTATAGAGGATGAGTATGTGGACGAGGTGCTGCAGTTACTACTTGGCGATGATAAGATAACATTCGGGAGGATATACGTCCTTGCGGTAGACAGGTTATTCGAGCTGGGCTACAGAGAAGGGTACAGGTTCAGGCTTGCACTATCATCCTTAATAAGGGCATCGAGGAGCGATGTATTCAGCACCGTCACTGACTATGAGAACCTTGTAGAGTTATTCCCCTCCTACTTCAAGGGCATAAGCATCAGGAGCAGCAGTGACAACGTGACAGTCACCGAGGAGGAGGTGATGCTGGATAACCTCTCCATAAAGCAGATAAGCAGGCATATAACGTACCCTCCAGCAGTACATGAGGTTGAGATACTCTCTGGGTATCTAGAGGGGAGCAGGATAACCGAGACGTACACTGAGGTCAGTGAAGGCACGCAACTGATGGTCGTTGCAGATATAAGGATAAAGGAGCCACTGGCTAGGGTCTTCGGGTTCCATATAAGGCACAAGGTGGAGCAGCAGATAAGAGGCCTTTTGAAGGAACTGGCTAGGATAATGGAGAGCAGGTACGAGAACTGATGATGGATGTTATCATGGCAATGATTATGGCAGTAAATAAATAAGAAAAAAGAGTCCTGTTACGCCAGTATCTGGCACTGGCAGCACACCTATCCTCCTTTCTTCTTCCTCCTTCCTCCCTACCCTACCTACTTTGCCCTATACTTCTCCATCTCCTTGTCTGGTATGGAGATGTAGATGTAACTACCATCGAAGTTGGTGACCAGTGACTTGGGTATGTTGTACTTGCGCAACCTCCACGTACCCTCTATCAGCACCAACTCCTTATCAGTCTGCCCAACTATATGCCCTCTCAGATAGCCATCGCTTGTAACCACTGGCTTGTTCAGTATGTTCTTGCTATCCAGGTTTATCATAGGTGCAGACATGGGTCTCACCTTAAGTAATTATACAGGGAATTAAATTAAAAGTTTTACGGATTTTCTTGATACTGAGAATTATACTCTATCAGCCATAGGACTCATACCTTACATCGAAAGTCTTGTCTGGTCTCTTGTTCCTCTCCTTCTCCTCTATGAAGCCTAGAGGCTTCAGGTACTGTAGCACTCCATCCACCGTTCCCTGCCATCCACACACGTAGAACATGGTATTCTCTGGCGTTATCTTCTCCCCGACCAGAGCCTCAAGCGGTGACCTGCCAGTCAGAGGATCGTTCTTGAGGAACGTCTCCACCCTGCCCTTGTGCCCACCCCAGCTCCTGTTAAGGAACTCATCTGGCCTGCTTATACTTGCCCTGTACCTGAACCTCCACGTACCATCTTTACCATCTAAACTCTCCTCCTCCAGTTGGGTGAGCAGTTCCTTGTAGCCCAACTCAGTCACGTAACTTGCACCATGGAGCACAACTATCTCCCTCTTATCCCTTCTTGCCTTGAGGTGTAGGGCCATGCTTATGAATGGCGCCAACCCAGTGCCTCCTGCAACCATCACTATCCGCCTCTCCTCCTGCCTCCCATCTGGCCACTTATCCACCAGCCCGAACGGACCGGTAGGCTTGAGCCAGAGTATCTCATCGCCCTCCTTCCTCTCGAAGAGTTCGGTTGTGAACCTCCCTGGGACTGGCTTCCTCACCCACCTTATGTAGAGTTCAAAGTGCTTCTTCTGCTCTGGAGGCGAGGCTATGGAGTATGCTCTCCGCACTATCTTGCCCCCCTCGCTCTTCACCGGCAAGCCTAGGGTGACGAACTGCCCTGCCCTGAAGTCTGGTACCTGCCCTTCTACCGGCTTTATCCTGAATATCCCCAGGTCCTCAGTGTATAGCCTTATGAATGATATTAAGCCTCTGTTATCTGTCACCAACTCCTTTCCCCTAAACTTACGATGAAGGTTATTTAAATATATTGAATATAGACCAAAAAGAGAGAAAGGAAGATTAAGAAGATAATCCAACTCTATCTGGATCGGGCTACCGCACGTAGGGGCCGGTTGCTGTAGTGTATATGCATGCATGGATGGATGGCATCATACATTACAGCAGGCCACTCGTCTAGTCTGGTAGGATATTCCCGTGGCATGGGAAAGGTCGCGGGTTCGAATCCCGCCCGGTCCACCATATAGATTGATCATCTACAGCATAATACTGCACAAAAGTCTGTTAGAGCATGGGAGTTATCACATATCCATCCGTCATATATCCGATTCTTATACCAGGATCCCCTGTAATATTTATAAGATATGGATGGGGATTCATTGGTATGAAGGGTAGGAGGATCGTGCTCAGTGCAGATAGGACGCTCATGTCACACTACAGGGATAACATGCTCTTCGGCTTCATAGCAACATTCCCTGCGGAGAAGATACCCCCGTTCATATACACGAGCATATTCTGCCCAAGCGTGGGGTTCGACCCTGTCACTGGAGAGGCCATGGTTGCTCCTCTGGGCCTGAGGAGGGTCGAGGGTGGCCTACTGAGGGCATTCGGGAGGGATGAGGTATTCGTTGCACACCCAGAGCATATAGAGAAGGCCATAGGCGAGGGCACTGAGATAGTTGGATTGAACGTTATGGACCCTAGAGGCATAGGCCCTGTACCATCTGCACTTACACAGGGGAAGATGACACCCATAAACAGGATATCGTTCAGGGATCTATGCTACAGGCTGAAGAGGCTGAGGGAGAGGAGGGGTTACAGGTTCAAGGTGGTAGTAGGGGGAGCAGGGGCATGGCAGTTCACATTCAGTAGCAAGGAGAGGGAGGATTATGGGATAGATCATGTTGTTGTAGGGGAGGTAGATGACAAGATAGTCGGTATATGTGATGAGATAGTCGATGGGAGGGCTAGAGAAGTTATATTCACAAGGACGAACACCATAATGGATATACCGTACATAGCAGGGCCTACAACCAATGGGTGCATAGAAGCGATGAGGGGATGCGGGAGGGGCTGTGACTTCTGCGACCCGAACCTCAGGATGAAGAGGGACTTTCCCATAGAGAGGCTCAAGGAGGAGGCCATGGTGAACCTCAGGCATGGGATAACGAGCATATGGCTGCAGTCTGAGGAGATACTCCTCTACGGGCTTGACAACAACGAGATGAGGCCCAACAGGGATGCAGTAGTTAACCTCTTCAGGGAACTCAAGTCCCTTCCAGGTGTGAACTACGTCGCTGCCATACACCTCACATACTCATCCGCAATGGCTGAGCCTGAGTGCATAGCGAGGATAAGGGAGGTAAACAACTTCAATGCTAGCAGGTGGACTGGTGTTCAGATAGGGCTGGAGACGGCATCGCCATCACTTATAAGGAGGCATATGCCGTACAAGGTCAAGCCATTCACGCCAGAGGAGTGGCCATGGCTTGTCAGAGAAGGGATAAGGCTCCTGAACGATAACTACTTCTTCGTTGCAAACACACTGATAATAGGCCTACCAGGGGAGCAGGATGATGATGTCAAGGATACGATAGAGTTGGTTAAGGATCTCGATGGGATGGCAACAGTGGTAGCGCCCATGTTCTACACAGACTACCATGATCCTAGCAGGTCACTTCAGGGGGAGAGTATGAGTAGAGCACAGTGGGAGCTCTACTTCAGGTGCTGGTACCTCAATGCTAAGAGCGTTGCAAGGTGGATGGGTTATGGTACACTACACTTCAGCCTCCCAGCAAGGATTGTAGCCAATGCTTTCGGTAGGCTGGGCACATGGTACGTTCTGAGGCTGATAAGGGATGGGGCGAAGAAGTATGCTGGAGTGTACCTTAATTAAGGCAATATTTTTATAAATTTATTACGTAATTAATTATATGGAGTTCTGGCTACTCACTGGTAAGCCTGAACATTGGGAGATAGGTTTACAACATAATAAATGGGGTCTTACTGAAAAGTTTAAGAATGTATGGCAAAGAGTGTCAAACGGCAATATACTATTTCTATATGCAACAAGACCAGTGAAAGGTATTATTGGTATAGCGCGAGTTCAAAGTAAATTAGAAGAATATACAACTATATGGCCAGAAGGTGTATGGCCTTATAGATTTGTATACTCTAATGTATACATTTTACCAACGGATAAATGGGAACATGATGCTGTGAATATACTTCCAATAGTGAATGGATTGCTTCAAAACGGAATAAGCAATCTAAGAAGAGAATTAGTAGAGAAGATACTAAGCGAAATAACTAAAAAATGGAAAACCAATTTCTCTATTCAATATTTTTCTTCACGAAACGAATATGATCTGGTTACTCCTAGCACAAACAATATTACTGCTTTAACCAATATTCCTACTTTGAATGAACATGATAAAGTTAAACAAATGTTATTAGAAATGGGACACCTTGAAGGATTTACCGTTAATGAAGAGTACTCTATTACTAACACGAGGGAAAGAATTGATGTGGTATGGCGAAAAACATCTGCAAGCGTTCCTTCGCATGCATTCGAAGTACATATCGGAGGCAATCTACACCAGGCTATGAGTAAACTCAAACATGCAAATGAACTATGGAATAGTAGAATATACGTAGTAAGTAGGGAAGAGAATCTTTCAATGATAAGCACGTTACTAAATGGAGCCTTCTATGAGATAAAAGGAAAATTGCGTATATTGACCGTGGACAAGATTGAAAAGTTTTATAAATTACAGAAAGAATATCATAAATGTAAAGAGGAAATAGGCATATAAAATATAACTAGCCAACGTAGTTTAACACTCCTCTAGCAATGAGCCTTGCAACCCTGATGGGCTCTGGTACTGCACCCTGTAGAAGGAACCTGTTCAGTGCCCTTTTTGCAACCCTGCTGTGTATCCCAGCACACCTGATGTATACATCATGACCAGTCTTGAGGGTAACCTTCTCCCTCGCCCCTAGCCTCCTGTACGCCTGCAACTTCATCTCAGCCTGCTCGCCCTTGAATGCACGCATTATATGCTCCTCAAGCCCTTCAGACTCCTCGAATGTTACGCCTATGACTGGTAGCGATAGTGTAGTGTGTACTCTATCCAGATCTATGATGTTGTACATGCTTATAACCACACCTCCAAGCATGATCAGGTTCACATCATTCCTATTCAATCCCCTGTATAGGTTTATGACAGCATCAGTTGCATCATCACCCCTAACCGTAGTGCTAGATAATGCTACCCCATCTATCACCAGATCGCTGCGCATAACTACCCCAGCAAGTACAGCCTTGCCAGTACCCTTCCTGAAGCTCTCTGCTATACCTAATGCCCTTATGGCCTTCTTCTCAAGGTGTAGCCTCATGATCGATGCATTCTTATTCTTTTCTTCTACTGCTCTACTGCTCTACTGCTCTACCGCTCTACCATCCAACCAATCCAACTCCCTAGCGTCATCTTCCCTTCCTGACTCTGGAGTATACGAAGCCAGTAACAGCCATGAACGTTATGGTTACTATGAACCAGAGCGCAAGCATCTGCAGATCCATGCTCCTACTTACTAACCCTATCTATATTAATAATGGTTGTGTTGTGATCCTTGTGTGGTGAGTAGGTATGAATAGGAGGAAGAGGAGGATAGGGTTAGTAGGATGTGGTGCCATAGGCTCTGAGATAGCAGTTGCCATAGACTCTGGTAGGGTGAATGCTGAGCTGGTGACTGTATACGATGCATACAGGGAGAGGGCCAGTGCACTTGCAGGCAGGTTGAAGAGCGCACCAGCGGTAGCAGAGAGCATCGATGCTCTACTTCTTGCATCCGATGTAGATCTGGTCGTTGAGGCTGCATCACAGCAGGCAGTACGAGACTACGCAAGGAGCATACTCGAGCATGGCAAGGATCTGATGGTGATGAGCGTTGGAGCGCTGCTGGATGATGCTCTATACGCTGAGCTATGCTCGCTCCTCGAGAGGCATGGGGTGAGGCTCTATCTACCGACTGGTGCCATAGCAGGGATAGATGCCATAAGGAGCGTGAGGCACCTACTCAAGGAGGTTACCATAACAACGACTAAGCATCCAAGGGCACTGGAAGATGCGCCGTTCTTCAGGGAGCATAGGGTGAACCTGAAGGGCCTAAAGAGGGCCAAGGTGATATACAGGGGTAATGCAAGAGAGGCGGTGAGGCTCTTCCCTGCCAATGTGAACGTTGCTGCCATACTTAGCATAGCGGGTATAGGTGCTGATAGAACTATGGTGAGGATAGTTGCGGATCCTAGGGCAAGGAGGAACATACATGAGATAGATGCCAGGGGTGAGTTTGGGGAACTGCACTTCAGTATAAGCAATGTACCAAGCCCAGGCAACCCAAAGACCAGTTACCTCGCTATCCTCTCTGCCATAGAGTGCCTGAGGAGGGCATGCGATGGGATGGTTAGCATAGGCACGTGATCAGTTAGATGGCATAGGGATAAGGCAAATTTTGCTTTAACACAATACCATAAATGCAATCGGTGCATCTATTGTATCCACTTAAATATAATCCTGAGGAGATGATGGTGGTGGTGAATGACTGATCTGGAGTATCTGAAGCAGGAGATAACAAGGCTGAAGAGGGAGAGGGATGCCGTGATACTTGCACACAACTACCAGCTGCCCGAGGTCCAGGATGTTGCAGATTTCATAGGTGACTCTCTAGCACTATCACAGCATGCAGCAAGGACTGATGCAAAGGCGATAGTGTTCTGTGGTGTGCACTTCATGGCAGAGACCGCTTCCATAATATGCCCTGATAAGAGGGTTCTGATACCAGACCCAGAGGCTGGATGCTCCCTAGCCTCTACAATAACAGTTGAGCAGTTGAGGGCATGGAAGCAGGAGCATCCAGATGCGGTCACAGTATGCTACATAAACACGAGTGCGGACGTGAAGGCAGAGTGCGACTACTGCTGCACATCCAGCAATGCAGTTAAGGTCGTGAAGAGCATACCAGAGGATAAACCCATACTATTCCTCCCAGATATGTTCCTTGGTGCTTATGTTGCAGAGGTTACGAAGAGAAAGAACATCTACATATGGCCTGGGGAGTGCCATGTGCATGCTGGGATAAGGCCTTCTCTAGTGCTGGAGATGCTCAAGACGTACAGGGATGCTGAGTTCCTGATCCATCCAGAGTGCGGGTGCACAACCTCGATGGTCTACTACTTTGGCAGCGGTAACGGTAATGGGAGTGGGAACGGTAATGGCTGTGCACTTACCAGCAACGGTAATGGTAATGGAAATGGAAATGGAAACTATGCATGCAACGTAAGGTTCCTCTCTACCGAGGGGATGATGAGGTATGCCAAGCAGACCAGTGCAAAGAGGCTCATCGTTGCTACGGAGGTTGGGATACTCTACAGGATGCAGAGGGAGAACCCTGACAAGGAGTTCATACCCGTAAGTAGTGATGCTGTATGCAAGTACATGAAGATGATCACACTCGATAAGGTATACAGATCCCTCAAGGAGATGGTCTATGAGGTCAAGGTCCCAGAGGATACAGCAAGGAGGGCAAGGAAGGCTATAGAGAGGATGCTGTCCATACAGTGATCTGCCTACCTGCTAACCAACCAACCAATCCTAACTGCTTCAATCAACACGCCTTATCTCGAGGCTCATATCCACAGCCTTTACAGAGTGCGTTATCCTCCCTATCGAGATCATATCTATATCGAGTTTAGCGTACTCCAGCACGTTATCCTCCCCTATACCTCCAGATACCTCCACCATAACCTTCTCCCTCAGCCCTCTAGCCTTCAACTCCCCTACTATATACCTGGCCTCATCCACAGCAAGGTTATCCAGCATGATCATATCTGCCCCACTCTCGATAGCCTCTATAGCCTCCTCCAGTGACCTGACCTCGACCTCTACCCTATACCTGCTTCCATGGACCTCCCTTGCAAGCCTCACCGCTCTACCTGCAGAGCCTACGAGTGCTATATGGTTATCCTTTATGAGCACCATATCGTACAGGCCGAGCCTGTGCATGTACCCCCCTCCTATAGCTACTGCCTTCTTGTCCAGGAGCATGAGCCCTGGTGCGGTCTTCCTGGTTGAGGCTATCCTCACGTTAGGGTTTACCTTCCTCACCATCTCAACGTACCGTCTAGTGCATGTTGCTATCCCGCTCATACGCATGAGCAGGTTCAGTGCTGTACGCTCTACCGCAAGTATACCCCTTGCGTTACCATGCACATGCATTATCACCGTGTATGGCTCCACAGTGCTACCATCACTCAGCATGCTCTCTGCCCTGCAGTTCACTAGGCTGAAGATTATGGTAGCCTCCTCCAACCCTGCTATTACAGCATGCTCCTTGCATATTATCTCAGCCTCTGCACGCTTATCCTCTACTATCATGCTGGTCACATCACCAGTACCTACATCCTCCTCTATGAAACCCCTTAGCCTCGCCAACATTGTACCGTCATCCCCCATCATGGCTAGTAGTCAGGCAATCCCCTCAAATAAATAAAGAGTTAGTTAGTTCATCTCACGTTCACGTCACCTTGAGTGCGTACTTGCCCTTCTGTGTTATGTTGAGTAGCCTTGCTACTCTAGACTCCTCTGGGTTGACTACTAACACTAATCCATACCAGTCAGCGGAGAGGTCTGCAGACTTGCATACAGGGCATACCTTGCCTGTGGTTATGGCCTTGCACCTCCTGCATGCGTACTCCTTCACTCCTACTTCGCCTCCTCGACCTTTGCCCTCTGCTGCTCAGCCTTCCTGACATCCTCCCTTATCCACTCCTCTGCACCAAGGAATGGCTGCCTGCACGTTATACCTATCTTGCCCATGGTGCCTCCTTTGAGGCTCACAGCGGTTATCCTTGCCCTGACCGTTGAGCCTATCCTGAGCACCCTGTTGCTCTTACTTGCTACTATCATGCCTTGCTTCACATCCACGTTGAGAAAGTCATCTATTATCTGTGAGAGATGGAGTAGGGCATCCGTAGGCCCTATCCTCACGAACGCACCAAACTCAGTCACCTCAACCACCTCACCCTCTACTATCTCCTGCAGGTTTGGATAGAAGGTGAGCATGCTGAACCTGGTCTTGTGATATGTTGAGCCATCACCGTGCACCACCTTACCTACTGGGTTAACATCCGCATCTATTATCATTATGACATAGCCCAACTCCGTGCTTATCATGCTCTCATACTTCTCCTTGAGTATGGCTAGGGCAGCATCCTTGAGGTTGGTGTTGAACCTGTTCGGTGGTATCCTGACAACATCCACCATCTCTACAATAGCAAACATTCCAGATACTATCTTGCTGATACCCTTATGAACCTTTTGATTCCCTCCATCACCTATATACTGGCAGAGGCTCATGGGCATGTAGTGAACTTAGATATATATAGGTTCTTCACTACCATTATTAATGAAGAACAGAGATGGATATATGAATCGCAAGGGTTTTACCATTGCAGTAATTGCAATTGCTACAATTATACCTACGGTGATAGGTGTTACGCTCATAGCAGCATCAGATAGATCCACAGTGACAACAGGCAGTATGTCTCATGCATACTCTCCCCTACCAACGGCCAAGAGCGAGGAATATGTACCCCCTCAAGAGGCTGATGGTATAAGGATAGATCTCAGTGTGAGAGGAGGAGAGGTAATAGATGATCCTACGTACGGACGAATGGTGGCAGTTAAAACAGGTGATGTAGTGTATATAGTTGTTAGTCTGACCAATGTGAGCGATAGAGTTAAGGCGTATGATGGTTCGTTTAATTATGTCTATAATGTATTTGATGTTAATGGTATAAGTAGATTAAACATACGCACTAATGTATTACTTGCGCCAGACAAGCCTATAGTTATCAATCCTAAAGAAAGTTTTACATTCGAGATACCATGGGGTACAGAAATAGACCCTCTAGCGGATGCTCCCCAAGAAGTCATAGAAGAGATACTCACAAAAGGTCTACCGTATCCAACTGGTGAATCAGCGTCCCCAGGAGTATATACTATACGTGTAACAACTGCTACTGCCTTTGATTATGATGTAGTGCAAAAGATAAAGGTAGATCTACCTCTATCTTCAGAAGAGATAAGTCAATTTCAAGGCAGAAAGCGTATAGCAGATGAGATAATGGTGAGAGTAATATGAGAAGTTCTATGAAAAGGATAACAAATGTAGCATTTTTACTACCATTAATTATTAATCTAATCATTCAAGATACTTATGCCCAAGTTGCTACTCCGCTTTACTCACATATTAGTGATGATGGCAGACAAACATACTGGAATATCTCTCCTAGCAGCATGATATCCTACCTGATACATGAGAGTGGTACACCAGACGTAAGTGGCACTACCGAGTTCTCAGCAGTACAAGAATCATTCCAGAAATGGGAGAGTGATGTTGCCTCATACATAGACTTCGGATATGCTGGGACCACAAACCGCCCTGCAAGCTTACTAGAAAGCGAATCTAATAGGCTAGATTGTGTTAACGTTGTAAAATGGGTTAACTACAACATAGGATTTATGAGTGCTCTAGCGCTTGCTTCAAATAGCACTAGATATACTAATAGCAATATAATAACAGAATTTGATATTGCATTCAACGATTATCATGATTGGGCTAGATGGTGTATAAACGGTGCAAGCAGTAGTGATGGGTGTATTACTGGAGAATATGATATACCTTCAGTTGCACTACATGAAGTAGGGCATGTACTATTTCTGGAAGACCTTTATCCTATTGCTGTTGATCTCGATTCTGATCCTTACAATGATGTCAATAAGAAACAAGTAATGTATTATTCTTTTCAAGATGCTACTCAAGATATTAGACAATCACTAAACTATGGCGACAGGGCTGGTGTTAGATACATATATGCAAATACCAACACAGCTGGCTCTAGCGTTGGCGAGACTCAAGGTGCAGATATAGCTGCAGGGGCAGTTAATGATGGAAGTACGGTGGATTATGTACTAGCATGGGCAGATAACCCTGTTGGAGCAAACTCTATAAGGTACAGGTATGGATGGGATGTAAGCTCTTCCACTGGCGTGCCATCATCTTGGAGCACTGATTACTCTATAACAGGAATAGGTGATGAGACGCAAGGAGTCGGTGTAAATCTAATAAATCTGGATAGCAACTCTAGGCTAGATCTTATAATAGCATGGATAGACAACCCAGTAGGTAACAATACCATAAAGTACAGGATAGGCTGGAATATAGATACATCTGGAGTCCCAGCAAGTTGGAGTAGTACAAAGACGGTACCAAGCTCGGATGTAGGAAATGAAAGTCAAGAGTTGGCTATAACACTTTCCAATATAGATAGCAACTCTAGGCCGGAGATGTTCGTATTCTGGGTAGATAACCCATCTGGAGCAAACAAGATATACTACAAGATAGGATGGAATGTGAATACTTCGGGGGATGCATCTTCATGGAGTAGCAGGATAGATACTGGAATACAGCCAGGGGATGAGACTCGGGTTAGGAGCTAGAATAGCAATTCTTAATGATATAGGCTCTAGCTCTGTAAGAGATGTTCTAGTATTCTGGATAGATAACCCAGTAGGTAACAACAAAGGATACTATGTTGTAGGGGCAGACATTAATAGCAGTGGGTATCCATCATGGGGTTCAAGGAAGGAGATACCCAACTACTTCAGGGGTGTAGGGGATGAGACACAAGGCGCTGGAGTAGTTATAAGGAGTATAGGTAATAGTGATAGTAGAGTAGTAGGGTAGAGGCGGTCTTCATGTGGATCGATAATCCTGCTGGTGATAACTACGCTAGATAAGGGTTGAGTGGAGCGGTAGAATCGGCAGACCCGCATAACTGATTCTACTATTCCATCTACCCATCCGTCTGTACAGTGATTGGAACCGAACTGGAATAATTTAAATAGCATGGAGCGGTAGAGGGCTCATGGTTACCGTAGATGAGGTCATGAATGCCTTGAGGAGTGTTAAGGACCCAGAGCTGAACAAGGATATAGTCTCTATGGGCATGATAAAGGACCTGAGCATAGATGGTAACAAGGTTACATTCACTCTGGAGCTGACTACTCCAGCATGCCCATACAACAGCGAGATAGAGCAGGAGGTGAGGGAGAAGGTTGGTGCACTTGGGGTTGAGCCAGTGATAAGGGTCACTGCAAGGGTGATGGAGGGTAGGGCTGTTAGTGCAAGTGAGATACTCGCTGGTGTGAAGAATGTTGTAGCAGTGGCAAGTGGCAAGGGAGGGGTAGGGAAGAGCACAGTAGCAGTGAACCTGGCATATGCCCTAGCGAGCACAGGTGCAAAGGTTGGGCTACTGGATGCTGACATATACGGGCCCAGTGTACCATTGATGCTTGGTCTTGCACCAGGGCTGATGGTCAACAGTGAGAACAGGATACTGCCCCAGGAGATCCACGGCATCAAGGTGATATCCATGGGCCTAGTGACTGCTAGGGGGGAGGAGAATGTAGGTATATGGAGGGGGCCTATAATCTCCGGCATAATAAAGCAGTTCCTAACTGATGTGGAGTGGGGAGAACTCGATTACCTCATAGTCGACCTTCCTCCTGGTACGGGTGATGCACCCCTCACACTGGCACAGACCATACCCATAACTGGTGTGGTTATAGTGACCACACCACAGGATGTTGCAATGAACATAGCGAGAAAGTCAGCACTGATGTTCAGGAAGCTGAACATACCCATCATAGGGGTTGTAGAGAACATGAGCTACTTCATATGCCCCCACTGCAGCAAGGAGAGCAGGGTATTCGGATACGCTGGAGAGGAGAAGATAGAGGAGAGGTTCGGTGCACCACTGCTTGGAGAGATACCACTGCATACATCGATAATGGAGGGGAGCGAGACGGGCAAGCCTATAATGCTGCTAGAGCCAGGATCGCCATACGCAAGGGCTGTGGAGATGATAGCGAGGAGGGTCGCTGGCAGGGTGAGCGTTATAGCAAGCGAGATGCAGGAGGCAGATGTCATTCAGCAGTGATGAACTCAGCGTACTGAAGAGGCCCTTGGGCATACTCATAGAGGATAGCAGGGTGAGCAGGGATACCCTAGACCATATGCTCAAGGGTGCTGTGATGGTCATCAGTGTTGGTGATGCTACTACAGAGAGGCTCATCTCTCTGGGTATAGTGCCAGATATACAGGTAGTAGATGGGAGGGAGAGGAGGTATGCAAGGGCCGAGGAGGTCAGGCGTATGCACAGGAGCGAGGTGAGGTGCAGGAACCCTGCTGGCACAGTGAGCAGGGATGCCATCGATGCCATAGGCAGGGCACTCACTCTGGAGAGGCCTGTGAGGGTGTATGTGGATGGTGAGGAGGACCTCCTGGGCCTGGCAGTGCTCAGACTTGCTCCAGATGGATCTGTCATACTGTACGGTCAGCCGTTGGAGGGTATGGTGCTCCTCAGGGTAGATGAGGCCATCAGGGAGAGGCTCAGGCATCTACTGAGCAAACTACCTATATAATGGATCATGGAATGTATGATGGGGATGATGAGGCGGTGGCTGTATGATCTGTGATTGCATTGCAGTGAGCCTGACCCCCTATACTGAATAGGTATACGATGATCCTGCTGATGGTAGGCATAGAATATTGCCATGTAGTGATCGCTACCATGTACTGCAGGCACCAGTCAGCAGTGGTACCATCTGCCTAGATGAGTAGGAGGAGTAGAGAATAAAGTAAGCGATCCACACCACCACGCTGGTAAGATAGTTTATATAACCTTGCATGATCCCTTAACTCAAAATGAGCCTAGATTCTATGCTATCGATAGGGGCGTCAGTAGCATCACTGGGAATAGCAGGTGCCATGGCCGTATGGGTTGGTAGGCAGAGCGCTGGGAGCAAGAGCATGATGGAGATAAGCTCTGCAGTCAGGGCAGGGGCCTCAGCATTCCTGAGGCGTGAGTTCACAACCATAATGCCAATAGCCATAGGTCTAGCGATAGCGATATCTTTCGCTTCTGGAGTATCCAATGGGATAGCGTTTGCCGTTGGTGCTGCGCTCTCAGCAATAGCAGGGCTGATAGCCATGAAGATAACGGTCAAGGCTGCTGTAAGGACAGCTCAGGCTACAACCAAAGGCCTAGGTCATACGCTAGTAACGGCATTCAGGGGTGGAGCAACCGTAGGCCTTGCGATACCTGCTATGGCACTGATAGGTGTGACAGTGCTCTACCTCATATTCGAAGAGCCTATACTTATAGCAGGAGTAGGTATAGGGGCGAGTCTCATAGCACTCTTCATAAGGGCAGGGGGAGGTATATTCACAAAGGCAGCGGATCTGGGTGCTGACCTTGTAGGCAAGATAGAGGCTGGGATACCGGAGGATGATCCTAGGAACCCTGCTACCATAGCGGATAATGTGGGGGATAACGTTGGTGATGCAGCAGGCATGGGCTCAGATGTGTACGAATCGTACATAGTCACACTACTTGCAGCAATGCTCCTAGGAGCACTGGTGATCATAGACCCCTCGGCTGGGTTCGATCAGTCGAGCCTGATAGTCTATCCCATAGTGATTGGGGCATCTGGGCTTATAGCATCTATGATAGGGGCATTGACCGTAACACCCAGAAGGATAGATGATCCCATGAAACCATTGAACATAGCATTCATGGTGAGCGCAGCGATAGCGATAGCACTGAACCTCTTGTTCACACAGCTCCTCATGGGCTCAAGCGTACTTGCCATGACGCTCTTCGCTACGAGTGTTGTTGGTGTTGTGCTAGTACCTATAATACAGAGGATAACAGATTACTACACGAACTACAAGTACAAGCCTGTGAAGGAGATAGGTGAGTCGACGAAGTGGGGTTACGCAGCTAACATGCTGGCAGGGATAATCTCTGGCCTGAGATCAACCATGCCGTTCATGATAGCCATAGTTGTTACCCTAGCCATATCCTACTCGATAACGTACGCTGTGACTGGTGACCCATTGATGGGCATATACGGCACTGCTATAGCAGCCATGGCCATGCTCAGCCTAGCAGGGATAGTGCTCAGCATAGATGCCTTTGGGCCCATAAGCGATAACGCTGGAGGGATAGTTGAGATGACTGGCATGGGTGATGAGAATAGGAAGATAACCGATCAGATAGATGCCATAGGTAACACTACAAAGGCTGTCACCAAGGGCTTTGCCATAGCGAGTGCGGGTCTTGCAGCACTAGCAATGATACAGGCGTTCCAGCACGAGGCAGAGAACATATTCATAGGCAAGGTCCTGGATTACAGCCTAGCGAATCCGAACGTGATAATAGGCCTACTGGTAGGAGGGCTGCTACCATTCTTCATCTCCAGCCAGTTGATCGCTGGAGTGAACAGGGCTGCAATGCGTCTGGTGGATGAGGTGAGGAGCCAGTTCAGGAGCAACCCAGGCATACTCGAAGGGAAGGCTAAACCCGATTATGCTAGATGCATAGATATCGCTACAGCAGCAAGCATAAGGCAGCTCTTCCAGCCTGCTATAATAACGGTTGCTGCTCCCATAGTACTTGGTGTGCTCCTAGGTCCAAGCGCAGTCGCTGGCATACTCATGGGCGCTGTGGTCAGCGGGATATTCCTTGCTTACCACATGGCTAACAGTGGAGGGGCATGGGACAATGCAAAGAAGTACATAGAGATAATGGGTAGGAAGCATACACCAGAGCACGAGGTTGCTGTTGTTGGCGACCTAATAGGTGATCCATACAAGGATACTGCAGGTCCAGCACTCAATACGGTTATAAAACTGCTCAACACCGTAGCCATAGTCTTCGTGCCGATATTCGTTGGCGTGGTTGGAATCTAGCCTGCTGATACCAATAGCAACCTCAATTCTTTAACGCCCTTCCCCTCATCGGTTATGAACGCCCTCATATTCCCCTCCCCTCCTAGTATTATCCAGGGTACAGGGTTGATCTGCATGTACTTGAGATCTTTGCCCGACGGGTATGCGTTCGAGAATGGGTGTGTATGGAATATCCCAACGAGTTCTAGACCGTTGCTGCTCATGAGATCGTATGCCCTCAGCAGGTCATCCTCGCCTATGCTGAAGCTCACGCTCGATCTATCCACATTATCAACCTCAATAACCTGCCTCACCCTGTACGTGCTGGATGAGCGGTCAACGTCAACCTCTATGCTCCCAGCGAGTAGTGCACATGCCTCATGAGGATATGTCCTATCCGCTAACCTCCTCAGTGCACTCAGTTGCTCATATGTGATGATCACACTATCCAATGCATATGCTAATGGATTGGAGGATATAAGGATAAGTAAGTGGTAGGTAGGTAGGTATGGATTTATAGCGGCGTAGCATAATTTATTTGTGGGTAATAGCAAGAGTCTTGGCAAGATAACCCTGATCCTAGTTGTTATTGCTGTAAGCGTTGTGGCAACCTCACTCATGACCATGGGCTTGGGGCTAGATGTTGGCCAGAGCGGTAGTAGTAGTAGTAGGATTGTAGTGATCGATTACGAGTGGGATGGCAGCATCACAACCAGGTACGTTAAGGTTGGTGATATGAGGCCCAACTCCTCCATGAATTTCCTCGACCCATTCGGCAAGACCATGCAGGAGTTCTACAGGAGCAGTACAAGCCCTAACCCAGCATCACTAGCAAGACTGCTCCAGAGTAAGGATGCCGATGCATATGAGTACTATATGCTGTTAAGGCTCCCTGCAGTGTATGGAGGTAGCAGTGATGAGATCTCCTCCTATAGGGCATACAGCAAGGTCGGTATAAACATGCTCCAGAAGTGCTTGTTGCTCTACCATAGTTATGAGGGCAGGCAGCGTATGGAAGATCCATGCTCTGGCGATGTATACAGGGTATGGGATGGTCTGGTAGTTGCTGGCTATAGCGCATCATCCAACATCACAGGTTCCCCAAACGCACTTGCAAGGCTCAGGCTTGGTGTGGATGCAGATGGCTACATAGTCGCATTCAAGGGAGATAACAGCATCACTGGCGATGGTGTTGCAGGGCATGGTAGGATCATCTCAGGTAAGGATATTCTGGAGAGTAGTAGGGTTATGCTCGATGCCATCGAGAGGTACTCTGGAGTTGGCATAGATCTTCCCATGCTGGATGGTTACATACCAACACGTGCAGATACGCAGTGGAGGTGGATAGATGAAGATGGTATGCAGAGTAGCGCACATGATAGGCAGCGTGTAGAGTATATAAGTGTGGAGTACTCTGGCATGGATGAGACCTCTGGCTACACATTGGGCATATTCGATCTTGAGAGGTATCCGACGCTGAGGCTGGTACCCCATGAGGGTCCCCAGAGCATACTGAGGATGCTCGGGTACAGTGATGAGCCAGAGCCCCATATCTGCAAGTATGAGAGGAGGGCTGAGGGTTCTGCTGGTGTGTACTACGTGATGGTTGGCAAGTTGTACATGGGAGGGGATGGCTCATGCTCCATATCATCCTATAACATGCTCATATGGGTAGATCATGATAGGGATGGGGTGGCAAGGGAGTATCTGGTCACAGTTGATGGTTACATGTTGAGCAGTGAGGAGATGCTCGCCCTAGCAAGAGCTATAGGTTATACACAGCAGGCTGATGAGTATCACTGACTGGATGGCTCTACTCTATGGCTCGATAGATGTGCTCATCCCTGCCCTTCTCCACTGGCTTCACTACCTTCTCCCTTCTCTACCACTATGAGCCTGCCCTGCATGTAAGCATGGAGTGTACAGAAGTAATCATATACACCTGGCTCTAGTGCCGATGTATCGAACGACCAAGTGGAGTTGATGTTTATAACTGGAGAGTTGAAGAACCTGCCGAAGTTGGGATCGTCGAAGCCCTTCCCGCTCGCTACTGTATGTACTGCAGTATCAACGTTCCTCCACACCACAACCGTACCCCTCTCTACACTCAACTCATCTGGATCGAAGTCTGGATTACCCTGTATGGCAGAGTCTAGAAGGATCGTAACCTCGACCACTGGTCCTGTCGGTGCTGGTAGGGGTTGCTCACCTCCTGCCCCTGCCCCTGCCCCTGCTCCTGTACTAGGTCCAGCATGCTCCTCCTGCTCCTCCAGCGCCTGTGTAGGCTGCTGCACTATGCTGAATACAGTGAAGGTTATGAAGCCCATGAGCGAGCCTCCTATGAATATGGCTGCTATGGCCTTTACATGCTTGCTCTCCTTGTGCACAGCATACGCTATCGCTGTTGCTGGCACGAATATGAGAAGGAGTGTCCCTATGAGTATAGGTAGGGTACTTACGGTAGATAGCCCAGCAAGCAACCCTCCCAACGCTGCAAGTATCCCCGCTATGAATATGGTTGCTGCCTTCGCCTCCTTGCTCCTTGGTAGTCCGTCCTTGAGTATCCCCGCTGCAAGTAGTATCATCCCGAATACCATCGCTATGGCGCTTATCGCATGCATCCCCTCAACGAACGTCCTTGCTATCCCTGCTAGGGAGAGTATGACGCCTAGCATCCCAACCACTGTAAGCCCCAGCCCTGGCACCATCAGCTCCCAGTCACTCAACCCTACTCACTCAACTACCCTTGCATTCTCCTAATGCTTAAATAATCTTTTCTAATCCTGATGGGTGTGAAGATACCAGAGGGTGTGGTGAACCTGATGAGGGATAGGAACATAGCATTCATAGCAACCATTGGAAGAGATGGTTACCCTCATGTGACTCCAGTATGGATAGATGTTGATGATGATTGTCACATACTTGTCAATACTGCAACTTCAAGGGTAAAGTACATGAATCTTAAGAGGGATCCTAGAGTGACCATATCCCTGGTGGATAGGAACGATCCGTACAACGCTGCTATGATCAAGGGAAGGGTGGTTGATGAGGTTAAGGGGAGGGAGGCTGAGGAGCATATAGATAGGATGGCAAAGAAGTACCTAGGCCTTGACAGGTTCCCGTTCAGAGCAGAGGGTGAGGAGAGGGTACTGCTCAAGATAGTTGCAGAGAAGGTAATAAGCGTACCATAAGTACAAAACCCTATCGTTCATACCTACATGCTCTACCAGTTGTTACAGATCTTACTGAATCTAGTAAGGTACCCTGGAAGATGGGCGTATTCAGCAAGGTAGAACTTATTACATAAGGAACCCTAAGAGGTATAAGTTATATAACGTAGATTATGCAAGGCATAGAATTGTTAAGAGAGTTAGGGAACTTCTGCAAGTCTATGATGGTATAAAGAGTAACCCATTTCTGACCAAGAGCCTCGGGCGGGATTTGAACCCGCGACCTAGTGCTTACAAGGCACTCGCTCTGACCAGGCTGAGCTACCGAGGCTCTACAATGGCATTAACTGCATGGTAACCCCTTTATCTAGGTTTAAATCATCCTGCTGGAGTGGATGGTATGCCATTGTACAGGGTGAACGTGCTCATAGAGAACAAACCATACATAAGCGATCCTGAGGGGGATACTATACTCAAGGATCTGGTTATCAAAGGCGGTTACCAACAGGTGCGCTCTATAAGGGTTGCGAAGATGCTCAGGCTGGAGGTTGAGGCGGATACGGAAGGGGATGCCAGGGATATGGTTAGGAGGATGTGCGATGAGTTGAGGCTCTACAACCCCATGCTCAGCATATGCAGAGTAGAGTCTGTAAGCACGTAATATTTACATCTCATATGCGTATTATCAACGTATAATAATAGGTTGCATATAGCATAGCATGTGCCTACAAGGATAGGTATAGTTGTATTCCCTGGGAGTAACTGCGACAGGGATATCTACCATGTCCTGAGGAGTGTTATGCATGTTGAGGCTGAGTTCGTATGGCATAAGCGTGATGATCTGCATGGTTACGATGCTATAGTCATACCTGGGGGGTTTGCGTATGCAGATAGGCTTAGGGCAGGGGTAATAGCAGCATTCAGCCCCGTCATGCAAGGGGTTAAGAGACTGGCCAGGGATGGGGTACCAGTGCTGGGCATATGCAATGGCTTCCAGATACTTGTGGAGTCGGGTCTGTTGCCCGGGGCGTTTATGCGCAACGACTCCCTAACATTCACGTGCAGGTGGACCAGGCTGAGGTTGAGTGTAAATGGTAGCAGAACCCCGTTTACACTCCTACTCGAGAAGGGTAGGGTACTCAACATACCAGTGGCCAACCAGGAGGGCAAGTACTATGCTGATGAGGATACCCTCAGGGAGATGGAGAGGAATGAGCAGATAATCTTCAGGTATGAGGATAACCCCAACGGCTCGATCCATGATATAGGAGGGGTGTGCAACGAGCAGGGGAACGTGCTGGGCATGATGCCACATCCAGAGAGGGCATGTGAGGTCATGCTTGCTCCATCACCATCGATACATGGCTCAGCCTCTGAATCTGGCTATGGCGATGGTATGCTGATATTCAGATCGCTTGTATCGTACATTGAGCATAGGTGGGCATCATGAGCCTGAGCGACGAGGAGATCAGGTACCTCAGGGATGCACTGTCAAGGGAGCCCAACAGCGTAGAGTTGAGCATGGTATCTGCAGAGTGGTCTGAGCACTGCTCGTACAAATCATCTAGACCATACCTGAAGATGTTCAGTACTGAAGGCAAGCATGTGCTCATAGGCCCTGGGTATGATGCTGGAGTGCTGGATATAGGTAATGGCATGCTTCTAACCGTGCATATAGAGAGCCATAACCATCCATCTGCAGTAGAGCCGTATGGTGGTGCAGCAACAGGTATAGGTGGAGTTGTAAGGGATATACTCAGCATGGGTAGCAGGCCAATAGCACTGCTCGATGCGCTGAGGTTTGCAGATATTAGATATGATAACCAGGCGAGGTGGTTGTTCAGGAACGTTGTTAGGGGCATAGCGGATTACGGTAACTGCATAGGCGTACCTACAGTCGCTGGAGAGGTTGAGTTCGATGACTCATTCAAGGACTACTGCCTTGTTGATGTTGCGTGCATAGGTGTGGTAAGGAAGGATAGGCTCGTAACGCTCAAGGGCGATGTTGGCGACCTAGTAGTTGTAGCGGGTAACAGGACAGGGAGGGATGGAATACATGGAGCTTCATTCGCATCCAGGGCATTTGAGGGCGAGGAGGAGGATAGATCTGCTGTGCAGATCCCAGATCCGTTCATGGGCAAACTCCTCATAGATGCGACCATGGAGTGTGTTGGGGCTGGATGCGTGAAGGCCATAAAGGACCTTGGTGGAGGGGGGCTCGCATGCTGCCTCTCAGAGACCGCAGATAAACTGGGCATGGGCATGCTCATAGACCTTGATGCCCTTCACCTGAGGGAGGGTATGAGCGCTGAGGAGATCATGATCTCAGAGTCACAGGAGAGGATGCTCTACATACTCGATCCATCCATGCTTGAGAGGTTCAAGGCCATAATGGATAAGTACGAGGTACCCTACTCGGTGCTCGGGAGGCTCACGGGTGATGGCTACCTTAGCATATACCATAACGGGAAGCAGGTAGCAAGGATAAGTGCGAGCGTGGTTGCAAACGCACCACTTGCCAAGCGTAAGGCTACTAAGCCAGGGTACATAGAGCATATAGCAGTGCACTCTAGGAAGCCGGAGGTGCCGGAGTACGATGATATGGCAGGTATACTGTTAGAACTGCTGGCCGATCCGAGCATAGCGAGCAAGGAGTGGGTCTACAGGCAGTACGATCATGAGGTGGGTTTGAGGACTATAGTGAAGCCTGGGCATGCGGATGCTGCAGTACTCAGGGTATGGCCAGAGCATCATGATGGTATGGCTGCAGATCTAAGCGATGGATACAGGTATGTAGCAGTGAAGGTGGATGGCAACTCCAAGCAATGCTACATAGACCCATACAATGGGAGCATGGGGTGCTTCTCGGAGGCATGCAGGAATGTTGCATGCGTTGGTGCAGAGCCCATAGCCATGGTTGATCATCTCCAGTTCGGGAGCCCTGAGGATGAGCATGTATTCTGGACGTTCGTGGAGTCAGTCAGGGGGTTGGCGGATTATGGAAGGTACATGGGCATACCGTGTGTAGGTGGCAAGGTGAGCTTCTACAACGAGACCAGGCAGGGGGCCATAAAGCCATCCCCTCTGGTATGTGTTGTGGGGCTGATCGATGATGATGGCAGGGTCTTGAAGGGCCATGCTGGGGATGGAGATATGCTAATGATCATCGGTCTCACCAAGGATGAGATGGGAGGCTCTGAGTACTATGAGTACATACACTCTATGCTCCATGCCAATGTGCCAAAGGTCGATCTTGCGTATGATAAGAGTGCCAGGGATGCACTGCTGGCACTAGCAAGTTCTGGGCTTATAACATCTGCGCATGACTGCTCCAAGGGAGGGTTGGCAGTTGCCATAGCGGAGATGTGCATCTCATCAGGTATGGGAGCAAGGGTTGACCTTGGAAGCGTGCCGAGCACATGTACAAGGCTCGACGATCTGCTCTTCTCAGAGTCGCACTCTAGGTTCCTTGTATCCCTGCGCAGGGATGATATGGATGCTGTGAGTAGAGTGCTTGCCGGTTACCCTGTGCATGGAGCAGTGATAGGGAGGTTCGGTGGCAACTCACTCTCTCTTGAGTACAAGGGTAGCAGCATGAGCATAAGTCTCGAGAGCATGATCGATGCGTACGGTAGCGTGACGAGGTTGATGGGCCATGGAGGCTAGGGAGAACTGCGGTGTGGTTGCTGCATACTCCCTCTCTGGGAGTAATGTGATACCCATGGTCATAGACTGCTTAAGGGCTTTACAGCATAGGGGGCAGGAGGCGTGGGGCATAGCAGTGCCCAAGATGGTGCCATACAAGAGGTACGGTCTGGTATCCAAGGCTGCACCGTCCTTCAGCAAGATAGTCGAGAGGTATGCATCTAGAGCAGCCATAGGGCATGTGAGGTACTCAACCGTAGGCAAGAGCAACCTGAGGAATGCACAACCCCTGAAGGTCAGGGACCTATGCATTGCCCACAATGGCACGATATCCAACTTCGATGAACTGGCAAGCATGACAGGGCTATGCTCATTCACACCCCAGAGCATGAGTGATACACTCGTAGCGGCAACGAGGCTTGTGGACCTGCTGGGCAAGAGTAACGATATGCCCTCTGCCCTAGATATACTGAGGAGGGAGATAGTAGGTTCATTTGCATTCACGTTCGTGACCAACGATGGGAGGGTGTATGCTGCTAGGGACCCGAAGGGCTTCAGGCCACTGGTTCTGGGCTACCACGAGGAGAGCAGCACGTACATAGTTGCGTCAGAGTCATGTGCGTTGGATGCTGTAGGGGCTGAACTGCTGAGGGATGTGGAGCCTGGCGAACTCGTAACCATGGATGACTCTGGCTTGAGCAGCGAGATATTCGCCGTTGAGAGGCCGCATGCGCACTGTGCATTCGAGTACACGTACTTTGCCCACCCATCTAGCGTGATGGAGGGTATAAGCATATACTCTGCAAGGAAGAGTATAGGCAGGGTACTTGCAAGGAAGTACCAACTCGACGCTGATATAGTCATACCAGTGCCAGACTCTGCCAGGCCTGCTGCCCTAGGCTATGCCGAGGAGATGGGTATACCGTTCGAAGAAGGACTTATGAAGGACCGCTACAGCAGGAAGGGGCCGATAAGGAGCTTCATAGAACCTTACCAGCATGACAGGATGGAGATAGTGAGGAGGATAATCCCCATAAGAAGCGTAATAGAGGGTAGGGATGTTATAGTGATAGATGATAGCATAGTCAGAGGCACCAGTTCCATATCCATAGTCAACTCGCTGAGGAGCGCTGGGGCAAGGAGCATCAAGATGCTTGTGTGCTACCCTCCAATAAGGTTCCCATGCTACGCTGGTATAGACTTCCCATCGCAGGAGGAGTTGATAGCGTACAGGGTAAGCAGCGAGAAGGAGTGTAGTGACGAGGGGGAACTGGGCATGCTCGTAGCGAAGGCCATAGGGGTGGAGTTCGTCGGCTACAACGACATGGAGAGCCTGGCCAGTGCCATAGGACTGCCCAAGGAGGAGTTATGCTTCACATGCCACACAGGCAACTACGAGAACCTCAAGATAAAACCACTCTTCAGGAGTAGGCAGCAACTGAAAGGGGGCGAATGATGAGAATGAACTACGACAATAATGATGATGATGATGGAGATGTGGTATACTGATTTATAAGTTGCTTACACTAGTTGATCTGCGATGATGTACAGCATGAACCCCGTGAGGATAGGGATAGTCGGAGGGGGCCAGCTAGGGAAGATGCTCGCCATGGAGGCTAAGAGGATGAGCATGAGGGTCAACATCCTTGACCCGTCTGAAGACTGCCCAGCATCTATGCTCGCAGATGAGGTCATAGTGTCAGGGTTCAATGATGCTGAAGCAGTCACAAGGCTAGCAGAGATGAGCGATGTTGTAACCTATGAGATAGAGTTGGCAGATGCGGATCTGCTGGAGAGGCTAGAGAGGAAGGGGCACAGGATCAGGCCCCCAGCCAGTGCGCTCAGGATAGTGCAGGATAAGTTCATGCAGAAGCATGTGCTGCGCAAGAACGGTATACCAGTGGCAGACTTCTTCCCCATCAAGGGTATGGACGATCTCCACTCGATAGCAGGGGATATAGGTTATCCTCTCATGCTGAAGGCCAAGAAGGGTGGTTATGATGGCAGGGGTAACATGCTTGTGAAGGGTGATGCGAGCATGGATAGGGTCAAGGGCTTCGTTGGGGCAAGAGGAGGATGGGATGCCGTGTACGTTGAGCGCTTCGTACCGTTCATCAAGGAGGTATCTGTGATAGTTGCCAGGAGTAGCAAGGGCGAGGTCGTGGCCTACCCTGTTGCGGAGAATGTACATGACAATGGCATACTGGATACAAGTATAGTGCCAGCAAGGATACCAGAGCCATTAGCAGAGAGGGCAAGGGAGATCGCCATGGATGTTATAGAGGCCCTAGGCGGTATAGGGGTCTTTGGAGTTGAGATGTTCGTTGCAAAAGGAAGTATGGGAGGGAGGAGGGATTCGGGCGAGGGTGCTGGTGCATATGTGCATGGATATGCAGATGAAGGCGAAGGTGATGGGTATATACTCGTTAATGAGGTGGCACCGAGGGTACACAACACAGGCCACTACAGCATAGAGGCATGCAACGTATCCCAGTTCGAGCAGCATATAAGAGCGATACTCGACCTGCCACTGGTTGAGCCGAGGATGGTGTGCAGGGCAGCTGCGATGGTGAATATACTGGGCAACGAGAGCATCGATGGCTACTACGCCATAGATGGGATAGAGAGGGTGATGGGCATGGGTGCGAGGGTCCACATATACGGCAAGAGGAGCAACAGGGGGAGGAGGAAGCTGGGGCATGTAACCATACTTGGTGATGATATAGATAGCGTGATCAGGGCTGCGATGCAGATCAAGTCCACCATCAGGCTAGTTAGCGTATAGGGTGTGATGGTATGGAGGAGGGGAAGGGCGAGAAGGGCATCAAGAGGATTGCCGTGATAATGGGAAGTGACTCTGACCTTGAGGTTATGAAGGATGCATGCTCCCTCTTGGATGAGTTTGGTGTTGCGTATGAGGTGAGCATAGTCTCTGCACACAGGACCCCAGAGCGTATGTATGACTACGCAAAGAGTGCCAAGGATAGGGGTATAGAGGTCATAATAGCTGCTGCTGGGGGTTCAGCACACCTACCTGGCATGGTGGCATCGCTGACAACCCTACCAGTCATAGGCGTACCCATCAGATCTGCAGCCCTCAACGGGCTGGACTCCCTGCTCTCCATAGTACAGATGCCCCCTGGTGTACCAGTGGCAACGGTAGCCATAAACGGTGCCAAGAATGCTGCACTGCTGGCATGTGCAATACTTGCACTGAAGGACCAGGATGTGGCGAGGAGGTTGGAGGAGTACAGGAAGGGTATGAAGGCTAATGTGCTTGATGCAGCAAGGATGCTCGAGGGTATGGGTTACAGGGCCTACCTTGAGCAGAAGGGCAAGTGAGTATGTGGATAGATAGCAGGATGCGAAGCATCTAATATGTAATATTTAGGCACTATAACCCAATGATTCCATGGATTATATACTGAGATTGCGCAGGTTCGTACATGGGTGTGGTATCATCCAGCGTGGAGGTTAACGTGGACCCAGAGAGAGCGTTCAGGTTCATAGCAGACCCAAGGAACATAGAACTCGTGTATCCTGAGAGCCTCAGGTTCAGGGTGCTTGAGGTACCAGAGCGTATTGGGGATGGTTCTAGGATAAGGATGGAGGCCAGACTACTGGGCCAGAGGTTCGAGTGGTACTCGGTCATCAGGGATTACAGGGAGGGCAAGGGGTTCACGGATGAGGCGTATGATTCACCATTCCTGATGTGGAGGCATGAGCATGGTGTTAGAGTTGATGGCTCTACTAACGATGGTAGCGCTGAGAGTGATCATGGTAGCAGTGATGGTAGCAAGGGTTCAGGAAGGGGTGCATATTCAGTAGGTGTTGGCAGTAGTAGTAGTAATAGCAATAGTAGATGCATAATAGACGATAGGATAGAGTTCAAGACCGTGCTAGGCCCAATTGGTGATCTCTTCGCTACCAGGATGATATCCAGCATACTTGAGTACAGGAATCACAGGATCAGGGCACTGCTTGAAGGTAGGAGTGGTAGAGTCGATGCGGTGTACAAGGACCCTACGGTCATAAGCCTAGGCAGAGGCGCAGCACTATGCATAGTTATGACCATAATAGGTCTGCTGATCCCAGTGTATGCACAGGGCCTCGACATCTACCCATTGCTGGTAGCGAATGGTATAGCATGGCTCCTCCTCTGGTTCTTCACACATGACCTCCTCCATCTCATAGTCGGTATGCTAGTCGGGGTAAGGTTCTCCCACTTCTACATAGGCATATCCAACCTGGTCAGGGCACTTAACGTGAGCCCAAAGTACAGGATGCTCTTCGTAGCCTTGGGCCTCAAGATAGATAGGAAGGGTAGCAGTGCATCCAAGCGTGGGTATGCGGCAATGTACATCTCAGGCCCATTGGCAAGCATGCTCATCCCATTCTACGTGCCATCGTACATGCTCATCATGAATGGCGAGCATACTGTAGCATCGCTCTTCCTTGCCATATCCATCATCAACCTTGTGGTAGATGCCATAATGAGCTCTAGGCACGGCTGCATAAGGAAGGGGGTGAGGGCACTATCGAGACCCTGATAGTAGGGTTCATAGCAGGGTGCATAGCCACTGGAGTGATAAGCTTAATCCAGTACCCATTCTGGAGGAGGTGGGGGATGCTCGGAGTCCTCGAGTGGCATGAGAACCAGTGCCTGATGTCCATGATACTCAAGAGGAGCCCCGAGACCCTCACCAAGGAAGGGTTCATACTCCACTTCCTGAACGGAGGGCTTGCAGCACTCTTTTATGCGCTGGTGGTGAAGAGCATCCCTCTAACCATGGACACCAACCTGCTCGGCGTATCCTTCGGTCTGCTGCTCTGGATACTGACCCTCGCACCTATACACAAGCCCATAACTGGTGTATCCATAACCAGGCATCCGCTGGGCTACAGACCCATATTGCTGAGCCTAGTCGCCCATGTGGTGTACGGGGTTGTTGTTGCGCACATAGTAGTGGTATGGCTTGGTTAGGATCAACCTCATAGACCCCCTCTACCTCATGGATCAGCACCTGCTCGCTGAGCATAACGAGATGCTCATGCTGATCTCCCACTTCAGGCGCTACCCACTGACTCGAGATGATGCATCCAGGATACCTGAGAGGTTCGTCCTTGGTAGGGGGCATATGATCTTCTTCAAGGACAAACTCCTCTACATAAAGAGGAGGCATGATGAGATAAGGGGGGAGATGGCCAGGAGGGGCTACAGGAGCAGGAGGGTCATCAGCATAGATGGCTTCCCAAGAACCATGCTGAGGGATTGGAGGCCTGATGCGCATGATGTCACCATAATAAAGGCAAGGCTTATAGAGAGGGTAAGGAGCAAGCCATGGCTCTACACATACTATGGCAGGAGGCTTGCCCTGGATACGCTCATACGCCTCATCGAGGATGCTACTTGGCACTAGGATATGGATTAGCACTAGGTTTATTTACGTGAGTCAGGCTAGTTCACTCATGGTCTATGTGAGGATGAAGAGCATACGGGGCATAAGGTATGCATACCTGGTTGAGAGCGTATGGGATAGGGAGAGGAAGCAACCTAAGCAGAGGACCATAAGGTACCTGGGCAGGGTGGATAGCATAAGCATAGAGGATATACCTGAGGCGTACAGGAGCGACCCGAACGTACTCAAGTTCCTTAACATAGTCAGTGAGTCAAGGGTCAGCAAGGGCCACTCTGATGATGGCGAGGGTGTAGAGGAGGCTCAGGGGCAGGTGGAGATCATACTGAGTGAGGATAACAGGAGCATTATAGAGATGCTCTCATCAGGCAACGTTGGGATGCTGATGAGCATATACAAGGGCTTCCTTGAGAGGTACAGGCGCAAGGATGTAGCCATGCTGGAGTTCTACGAGCAGATCATAATCCCTGCGCTCAACGAGGTGGGGCAACTCTGGCTCAGGAACGAACTCGGGATAGCTATGGAGCATGTATGCAGCAACACAACGCTAGGCCTTATACAGATGATCGAGGAGTTCAACTCCCTGACCAATGGTGAGAGCAGGAAGGGTGATGTGCTCATATGCACCCCGTATGGAGACCTACACAGCATACCATGCAAGATGGTGGAGTCCATACTCTTGGGCAAGGGCTACAGGGTGCACAACATAGCCCCATCCACACCCAAGGAGACCGTGCTTAGGTACATGGAGGAGGTAGGCGCCAATACCGTCATAGTATCAGTAACATTATCATCAAGGGCGAAGGCTGCAGAGAGGCTTGTGCAGGAGCTTATGAGCAGATACGGTGATAGGGTGATGGTGGTGGTGGGGGGCAGGGGGTCTGAGGGTATCAGTCCTGCTGGCAAAGGGGTCATCGTGGTTAGGGACATGCGCCAGCTGCTCTCACTCCTCTGATTTGGGCACTAGTTGAAAGATTACCACTATTATTTATATACATGGTTAAGGGCAGGTAGACCATGAGCATGTGTGAGCATATGCGGGATAGGAGGGTGGTGGTTGCTGGAGCAGGGTATGCTGGGCTCACGGCCTCCATCCTGCTTGATGGCAGGGTTGGGCTTACGCTCATAGACAGGAAGGGTTACCATGAGATGCTAACAAGGGCACATCTGGTCGCTGGGGGGATAGAGGGTGTTGAGGAGGATGTGGTGCCATTGAACCAGATAATCAAGGGCAGGCATTCAAGTGTAATCACTGCCAACGTCAAGTCCATCAACCTGAATGAGAGGAGGGTATCTGTATCGGTAGCAGGAAGAGATGATGAGTGTAAGGATGTGTACTACGACTACCTCATACTCGCCCTTGGGTCTGAGGTCAATGATCATGGAGCAAGGGGTGTGAGAGAGCATGCCATCCCCTTCAGGAGTATGAAGGATGCACTGAACATAAACCAGAGGCTCAAGAGGGTTGGGGATGGGGCAAGGGTGACCATAGTCGGAGCAGGGGCCACTGGTATAAGCCTTGCAGGGGCACTGGCTGAGGGGTTTGGGAGGAGGAGAAGGATAAGGATCACTGTGATAGATGCGCTCGATGATATACTCCATGGATGGGATGGGTACATGGTGGGCAGGGTCAGGGAGCTTCTTGAAGGGGATGGTGTTGAGATACTCACCGGGAGGAAGGTTGTGGAGGTTGGTGATGGCTATATAGTGCTTGAGGATGGCAGGTTGAGCAGTGATATGGTCATATGGGCTGCAGGTGTCAGGGGCTCTTCAGTGGAGTTGGTGCCAGAGGTCAAGAGGGTCAATGGTGGTAGGATAGCTGTGGATGCATTCGCAAGGGTAGAGGGTTACGATGATGCTTTTGCCGTAGGGGATATATCTGCTCTGCGAGTCGGTGATGGAGGGTACGCACCTCAACTTGCACAGTCTGCAGTCAGGCAGGGTTACATGGTTGCAAGGAACTTGCTGAAGAGCATGGATGGTATGGCGATGAGCCCCATAGCATACAGGAAGCAGGGGGAGATCATCTCTATAGGTAGCAGGTGTGTAGGCTCCGTATATGGGATGAGGATGGATGGAGAGCTGTGCAGGTACGTCGAGGAGTTCATAGCATACAACTACAGGAGGATGCTCCAAGGTGATGGTTCAGCACTCCTTGCATATGAGGATGACCCAGTATCAGCAGCACTGACATTCAGCAGGGCGTTATCCTATGTATCTGCACGTTACATGCTTTCAGTCTTGAGCAGGCTGTACGGACTGTACGCCACATCTATGGAGGGTAGTATTGGTAGTAGTAGCAAAAGAGGAGGTGGTAGTAGCAGTAGTATGTGTGGATTCATGCATTCATGCCTAGAGATGATTAACAGGCATGGAAGGTGACTCGATGGTTGCCCCACGTCGTACTCGAGGGCGATACGGATGCAAGAGGGTTCTTCACAGAGTGTATCGTTAAGGCATGCAAGAGCAATAACAACACTAACAAGATCGTTCTTCCCCAACTTCAAGAGTGTATCGTTGCGTGCAGATGGTACTATAATCAAGCTAGATGAGATATTCATGAACGCTACGGCTAACAGGTTGCTTGTAAGAGCGGTAGTAGTAGAGGGGCCCAGCCAAGGTCATTCTACATGGATGTCATGTTGAAGGAGAACAGCGTAACCGTCAGGCTCGATGACCTCACTTCACCAGAGGAGAAGAGCAAGTGTTAAGATGGCTTTGGCACTCCTAGCAAGGCTTATGCAGAGGCATAGCACTCTCAACGTCTCAAGGACAAATATAGCAGATCAGCTCTCTTCCATAGATGCTCTACTACTGCAGAGTAGTAGGTAGGTAGGTAGGTAGATCAGCAGTAGATAGGGTGGAGCAGAGGGTATGGCAGTTTAGTTAGTAGCAGGAGAAGCGGCAGCGTATCAGCACGATATTATCATCAGCCCCCTAGTGCTCTCATCCATGAGCATCCCGACCATCTCCCTCGGCATATCCGCTGCAGATGCACTGCTCATTATCGCTAGCGTCCTTGGGCATACGAACCTGCTCTTCCTTATAACCAGAGATCTATCATCCTTGAGCGTTAGCCTGCTGCACCCTCTCGCAGTGAACGACCACTCCATACCCCTTACGACTATGGTGAACATTATCTCCCTACCCTCCTCCCTGATCCTATCGCCTATTGTAGCGTTCAGGTCACTGCATGCCTTGTCTGCCCTCACACCCACTATGCAGTCACCCCTGAGCGTCAGATGCCCATCCTTGGTCAACTCTAGCGTGCCTCTATGCAGTGCCCTGACGTTCCTGTGCCCATAGAATGCTACCTCCTCAAGCACATGCTCAGTATGCGTAAGAAACTTTTAAATGATGGCTTCCCTGCAAGATCAGTGTGTTACCAGCAGCAGCAGGCTACGATAGAGCGATAACAGTCTTCTCTCCAGATGGTAGGCTATACCAGGTAGAGTATGCAATAGAGACGGTAAGGAGGGGTACACTAGCGATAGGGATAAAGAGCAGGGATGGGATAGTGCTTGCAGCAGAGGAGAGGGCCAAGAAGTTGCAGGTACACACGATGACACAGAAGATATTCCAGGTGGATGAGCATATAGGCGTTGCAGCAGCAGGCTACATACCAGATGCCAGGATACAGGTAGATCATGCAAGGGTCATGGCACAGAGCAACAGGCTTGTGTATGATGAGGCTGCGGATGTTGAGACCATAGCGAAGAACATAGCAGACCTTGCTCAGCAGTTCACACAGTACGCTGGGGTCAGGCCATACGGTGTCTCACTCATAATAGGCGGGGTGGATAGGAATGGGGGGAGCATATTCGTAACAGATCCCAGTGGAACATATCTAGCATACAATGCTATAGCGATAGGCGCTGGTTCAGATCAGGTCAACGATCTGCTTGAGAAGGTGTATAGAGAGGATATCAGCCTCGATGATGCCTGTGTGCTAGCGATACAGGCCATATACCATGTGAGCGAGGAGAAGAGCGGTACAAAGCACATAAAGATGGCCGTTATAGACAGCAAAGGGAAGAGGATGCGCAGGCTTAGTGAAGAGGAGATAGCAAAGTATGCAGAGATTGCAAAGAGCAGAGGGCTAGCAGCCCAATAGCAAGATGAAGGTAATAACAACGATGGCGATAAAATCAGGAGATGATCAGGATTACACGAGGGAGAAGATGCTGGATGAGTAATGTATGCCATTGAACCTTGATGCAAGCTCCTCAGCCTCACTCCTGATTTTATTTGTTATCTGGCTCTCGTGATACGCCCTCTCATCCATGGATACATGGTACACTCTTGATATCATCTCTGCTATATGCCTCATCTCACCCTCCTTCATTCCCCTTCTGGTCACCTCGCATGTGCCAAGCCTCAGCATACCATCCACTATTATGTTAGCATCCTCCAGCATCCTTGCAAACCTCCGCCTATGCTTGTGCTCTAGCAGTACCTGATGCGTCTCTGTGTGCTGGCCATCACTGGCCCTCCTCCTAACCTCGACACCGTTATCTGCGAGTGCCCTGGCCAGTGCCTTTGCATTACTGACCACTTGCCTAGCATAGTCCATGCCATGCTCCCTGACCTCCTCTAGTGCAAGTGCCAGTGCTGCTATCCTGTTGAAGTGTGGATTGTCTATTACCCTTAGGGGCATGTAATCCCCCAGCCCATAACCATCATCCCTATCCGCAAGTATCATCCCGCCCTGTGGCCCAGGGAGTGACTTGTGGGTACTGCCCATGAGTATGCTTGCACCCTCATCCAAGGGGTTGGGGAATGCCCTACCTGCTATCAGCCCAAGTACGTGCGACGCATCGTAGACGAGCATGGAGCCTGTATCCATGCACGTACCTGCAATATCCCTTAGCGGGGTGTGGAATGTTATAACCGAAGGGGCTACTATGACCAGCCTGGGCCTCAGCTCCTGAATCCTTGCTATGCATGCATCTACATCTATGCACATGTTTGCATGGTCGTAGGGGATGCTGTGTGTCTTGAGCATCAGCCTAGATGGCATGTAACCATCCATGTACCCAGGGTACCCTCCAGCATCCCTGCTCAGGACCATTATGCTCTCATCGCTAGTGCAGAGGCGCATGAGCACTGCTAGAGAGCATACATGCCCAGATATCGCTCTAGTATCAGCATACTTGGCATTGAACAGTTCTTTAGCAAGTGTATCCGCATACCTCACTATCTGCTCTATGTACCTGGTGCCTCTGTAGAAGTTACCATCACCATCAAACCCCTCGAGTGAGTATCTGTGCATCAGATCGCTAGCCATTAGCATCCTAACCACATGACTCGCCACGTTCTCAGATGCTACGAGGTTTATGCACCTACTCCTATACCCTTCATGCCTGAGCACCAGATCCATTATACCGCCCTTGCCCTTCCCACCGCTACCATCACTACCCTTACCATAATCACCACCAACCATAACAATTACAGTGATTAATCCGTGGATTTAAGTATACCCATGCTCAGTGTGGCCATACCAGATTCTAGTCTTGCTGAGGAGAGCACGCTGAGAGAGAAGAGCATCAAGGCGGCAAGGATAGCTAGGATACTGGCTATATTCGGTGTGGAGTCAGTGCTCATCTACAGGGATGCAACAGGTGATCACAGAAGGGATGGGATGCTGTTGAAGTTGGTTCTGGAGTTCATGGATACACCCCAGTACCTTAGGAAGAGGCTCTACGGTAGGATGAAGGACCTCAGGTACGCTGGACTCTTCCCACCGTTGAAGGCCCCACACCACAGACCATACGTGAGGCTTGAGGATGTGAGGGTCAATGACCTAAGGCAGGGAGTAGTGCTCAAGATAGGGGATCGCTACTACGTCGATGTTGGGCTTGATGAGCCTGTACCACTCGAGCACGATGCCAGGGTCGGGGAGAGGGTATCTATAGTGTTCACATCCCCCTACCCAGAGATGAGGTGCAGGATAGCGAGGAGGGATGAGATAGAGGGGTACTGGGGCTACAATGTGAGATACACGGGAAGTGTAACTGACCTGCTGAGGAGCCTGAAGGGTAAGGAGAAGGGCAAGGGCAAGGGAGGCGAAGGTAAGAATCTGGTTATAGTCACATCCAAACTGGGTAGGCCTGTGAGGGAGATAGAGCATGATATAGCATCTGCAGATTCTATACTGCTCATCTTCGGCTCCCCGTACAGGGATGTGCAGGAGATCGCTGGTAGAGGTCTGGCAGGTGTGGATATGCCTGTGTACAACTTCTTCCCCGAGCAGAGGGTTGAGAGTATAAGGCTTGAGGAGGCCATGCTTGGATGCTTGGCAGTGGTGAACTACATAAGAGATTTAAGTTAGTTAGCATCGAATAGATGTGATGCTGATGTAAGATGAATATGAACAGGGGTAGGATGGTTATACTTGCTCTTCTGGGCTTGGGCTTAGTGACTGTCATACCTGCCTCAGTGTATCTTATATCTCCTTCTTCCTACATGCATCCAACTGAAAGTCTTAATGATGGAGGCGAGAGCATCTCTTACAAGGAGCCCTTGCCCTCTACCAACACTCCTGTACCTGCACTCCCCTCCAATCCCAACCTCGATGTGTTTGCAGTGAGTGAGAGGGCCAATACTGCCCTATCCATTGCAGTACAGGATGATGGCATAAGGGAGATGATAGAGGGATGGCTCGACTCTGGTGCACACGTCACAGTTGCTGGAGTTCAACCAATCGCTCTATCTGATGATGTGAGGATCTCAGAGCCCAAGCAGCATCCAGTGCACCATGAACTTTTAGGCAGGGCACTTGAACCAGTACTCAGGCCAGTGCTTGATAACATAAGGGAAGGGGTCAGCAGTAGCAACATCTACAACAGCAGCAGGTATGGAGAGGTCATCATCGCTGTGAACTGGCATGCTATGGATGGCCATCCGTATCCAGTATCAGATGCTGTTGATCTTGAAAGGGGTGGAGTATATGAGGCACACCAGCAGATAAGAAGGGTCATCGTGGATATAGATGAGAGGAGGATCAGGGATGTGATTGTGGAGCCAGAGAGGGTTATGAGGCATGATCTGAGGCCTGGGATCATATACATGGAGAGTAATGTATTCATGCCCTACAGCGTTGTGGTGAGGCCTAATACAGTGCTATCCTGGCACAACTACTCCTCATTCCACCACAACGTGGTTGGTGTATACAGGGCAGTGGATGGCTCCACCATGTCCATAGATAGCAAGGATATAGATGAAGGAGGGGTATGGCAGTACCTCTTCAGCAGAGAGGGTGTATTTGAGTACCATTGCACATACCATGCTGATGAGGGGATGAGGGGCATTATAGTAGTTTCAGGTAGTATGGGTTAACTGCTATTTGGTCAGGTTGTGTGAGCTGGTCAGTAGATGCTTCTTCAAGTAGTAGATCATCGATGAGAGAGTTACTGCCACGACAATAGAGATCGTCAGCAACAATGCATAGTGTTGATATTCTGTATTATTGGATGAGCCTGTATCTCTTACCAGTGTGAGGACCTGAACCCTCTCATTGCCGTGATCAGCAACGATTATCCTGTCATTGTTGGGATCATATGCAATATCCTGTATGTTGTTGAACTCCAGTACCTTGTTGCCCTTATTGCCCAGCGATGTTATGAACCTTCCATCCTTATCGAATATGAATATCCTGTTGCTTGCATCAGCAACCATTATCCTGTCGTGGTTATGATCATACGCTACACTCATTAGAGGCTCGAACTCGGTTCTGCCAGGGGGTGCGAGTCTCAGCAGTCTCTCCCCATTGCTGTTGAGTACCTGAACATTAGAGTATCCTGGTATCCATGTATCCGCAGTGATTATCCTATCGTTGTTGTGATCGTATGCAACATCCCATACACGTATAAGCCTTGCACCTGGTAGAATTGCACCTGCATATATGTACTGCTCTGATCCGTACTTTGGAATGCTGAATTTGTATATGTATTCACCGTTCTTATCAAATATATACACACGAGAGTCTATGCCAACGGCAATTATTCTGCCATGCGTACGGTCATACGCTATCTGATGTGGTTGTGATAGAGCATAGGTATCGTGATCCTTGACAAGGCTGAAATCGAATATAAAGTTACCATCCCTGTCGAGTACCTTTACACCTGCAACCTCTGCCCTCTTGCCTTTAAGCGTGGTTGTTACATGTCCGAGTACAAGCATCCTATCATTGCTACTATCGTAATCAACACCAGCGTTGATCATCGAATCCAGCTCCATTGAATCGAGTTGCTTTATGAGCCTACCATCCTTATCGTATATGAGGATCTTATAATCATCACCACCATCACCAGCAACTATAACTATTATCCTATCGTTCCTTGCATCGTACGCTACGCTGGTAGGGTAGGCTTCACACCATCTATCTCGAATGAGTAGACATACCTTACATTACCGTAATAGGCAATAGCATATGCATAATTTATGCCCCCTGCGTATGATAACATAAGATTTAGCATTAATGCAGTAACTATCACCAATCCTCTTCCAGCCATGATGTTAGAATGCAAGTTCCGATATATACTGGTTACTCCTACACATGAGGCATGAAAGAGATGGTATATGCTGTGATCTCCGCTGCTTCTGCTCATATCATCATACACAAGCACTGATATGGTTGGAGCATCCACATCCTTCAATGGTACTGGTGGAGAAGGTGTAGTAGTAGTAGCAGCAGAAGAAGAAGAGGAGAAGGTTGCATACGTTGAGGATGTACCATTGCTTGATGAGAAGGAATGGAGTGAACTTGAATCTCTAGTCCTTAGCAACGATGGTGTTAAAGCGGTTATGCAGGGTAAACAGCACAGTCTATACTGAAGGCTTTGTTAGATACCTTGGTGATGATAAGCCTAAAGATGTTGAAGCAGACAAGTGGTATGCTAATAATGTAGTCTACATCTACCATGAGGGTAACGAGAAGTATCTATTATCTGCATTAACAGATTATATGGAGAAGAAGGTGGTTGATATACTTGTAGTCAAGCATCCATCACAAGAATTCAGATCATCACACAAATACTGATAGCGACTTTAATATTGCATCACATAATAGACCTGGTTTCTCCATTGCGTATTACAATGGTGGTGCAACAAACATATATTACTTTAGGATCAGTGCAAAGGCTCCAACCAGCTACACTGGGCAGATATCAGCGCATGAGAATTTGGACTTTCTTCTTAATGCAACTGCAAAGGGCTCACGGACTACTAATGAACAGCTCTGCAACAGATCAAATACAACGAACAGTTACTGGGCACAGGTAGGCATGGTATGGCGTTATAATACTAAAAGTATTACATGGACTGATACTAGAGAGGATTGTGGACATAGATTTTATGAGTAACATAGGGAGATGGCAATAACTACTTATTTAGTATACATGCAACACGCTAAGGTTCAACATACACATGGTACATCTGTGCTATAAATACCACGGCTAGAGTACAGGAATATCAAAAGAAACAATATAAGCCAGGGTACATTCCTGACCACCAACAAGCACTCAAGTGTCTGGTTAGAGAACTGGATGGTTGCAACTGACTGGTACACATACTTTGGCTCGAATATTCAAGCTGGTAATGCTAAATACAAAAAAGTTGGAGACAGTACAGTGTATAACTGAGTCTACAGTAAAGATAGACCGAAAGTAAGTGTACAGGAGAGATTAATTTGTTATGTCATAAGCGGGGATGTAACGAATGGGCAACGGGTTACGTGGAACTTGCGGACGATGGCGGAGAACTACCCTGCATGCTGATGCAGTACATTCCTATTATCTCCTTTTTATGTTTCATACCATCGATCATGATATTCCATTCCCTTGCGTGAGGATTACCCTTAGGTTTATAATGGAGTGCCTCTCTAGCATCAGGAAGTATGGGCCATAGGAAGCATAGTGCACCCAGGAGGGGTAGTCTAGCGTATCTGCCTAGGGCTAGGGCCAAGAGCATAGAGTCCAGGATAAGGACATGGCCCAGCATAGATGCCAAGGAGCCTAGGCTACTGGGCTTCGCAGGGTTCAAGGCAGCAAACATACACCTCATAACCATAGATGATAGGGAGAGGACACCGAACTTTGGGAAGCCATTGATGAGCAGGGCAACTGTCATAGTAACTCCTCCAATGAGGGTTATAGGTATTAGGGCGTACGAGAAGACCGTATATGGTCTGAGATCGCTCTTCGATGTGTATGCTAGTGAGTTGCCTAAGGAACTGGCAAGGAAGGTCAAGATCAAGCCTACTGAACAGAGTACCCTGAATGATATCCAGTTGGATGGGGTGCATGAGTTGAGGGCTCTGGTCTCTGTCACTCCTAGGGCAGCAGGGATTGAGCAGAAGAAGCCATTCGTATTCGAGGTTGGTGTTGGGGGTGGGGATATCAAGGCTAGATTCGAGTACCTCAAGAACCTGCTAGGCAAGGATGTTAGGATAAGGGATGTATTCAAGGTTGGTGAGTATGTTGATATAAGTGCGATAACCAAGGGCAAGGGCTTCGAGGGCCCAGTCACAAGGTGGGGCATAAAGAGGAAGCAGCACAAGTCGAGGAAGAGCGTCAGGGCTGTGGGTACACTAGGCCCTATAAGCCCTGCTACAGTGATGTATACAGTGCCCAGAGCAGGGCAGCGAGGCCTCCATCAGAGGCTGGAGTACAACAAGAGGATACTTATGATTGCTAGTACGGATGAGAGTAACATAACACCAAAGGGAGGCTTCATGCACTTTGGTGTACTCAGGGGCGATTACATAGTAGTTAGAGGTTCTGTCGCTGGAGCAGTAAAGCGATTGATTAAGTTAAGATATGCCATAAGGCCGAAGGTCAAGAAGATCGTAGAGCCCAAGATAGTCGAGGTTGTGGCATGATGAATGTGAATGTGCATTCTCTCGATGGTAACAGGGTTGAGCAGGTGGAACTGCCCAAGGTATTCTCAACACCTTATAGAGTGGATCTCGTAAGGAGGGCCTTTGTGCACCTCCAATCCAGATACTTCCAGCCTCAAGGAAGGGACCCATTGGCAGGGATGAGGGTAAGTGCAGAGTCAAGAGGTACAGGGCTTGGAATAGCCAGGATGGCAAGGGTCAAGGGGGAGGGTATGAGGCGGGCTGGCCAGGCTGGGGGTGTGGCTGGAGTCGTTAAGGGCAGGTTAACCCACCCACCTAGAGCAGAGAAGATAATAGTGAAGAGGCTCAACAAGAAGGAGAGGCATCTCGCACTTTGTAGTGCTCTGGCAGCAACTGCGATCAGGGAGGTGGTCAGGGCAAGGGGGCACAGGATACCAGATGACATAGAGTTACCATTGGTAGTCACAGATGAGATAGAGGGTATAGGTAAGGCAAAGGACCTGCTGAAGGTACTCAAAGCACTGAGGCTATCCGATGATCTCGAGAGGGCGAGGGGGAGTATAAGGAAGAGGAGCGGCAAGGCAAGGATGCGTGGTAGGAGGCAGTACATAGCAAAGAGTGCACTCATAGTGGTGAAGGGTGCCAACAGTAGCGTTGCCAGGGCTGCAGGTTCCATACCTGGGGTGGAGGTTGTGCCAGTGGACAGGTTGAGTGTTCTGCATCTGGCACCTGGGGGTCACCCTGGGAGGCTCTGTATCTGGAGCAAGAGTGCACTAGAGGGCATAAGGGATATGAGCAATGGTGCTGTGGAGTTTATGGAGGTGACTGCACTATGAATGCTGAGCAGGCAAGGCGCATAATCATCAGGCCCTACATAACCGAGAAGATCTACACGAAGATGGACAGGGAGGATATATTGGCATTCATAGTAGATGACAAGGCAGATAAGGCAAGCATAAGAGAGGCCATCAAGATACTCTACAATATCGATGCCCGAGATGTTAACACAGCAAGGACTGTGTATGGTAAGAAGGCGTATGTGAAGTTTCAGGCTGGAGTAGCCAGGGACCTAGCAACCAAGTTGGGCCTTGTGTGATCTACTTACGAGTATTGGCCCAATGATGGATCGGGTTACTATTCATACTTGCCAATAATTGCAGGATGGATAGTGAAACATCCAATCGTGAGATCGTTACGTTAGATTTAATAGAGGCTGACTTGCATGGATGCAGATATGGTGAAGGAGTTCAGATACAGGGGTAGAACCCTGCAGGAGCTGCAGGGCATGAACATGGAGGAGTTGGTGAGCATTCTACCCAGTAGAGTAAGGAGGACGTTGAGGCGTGGGTTGGGAGAGGAGAGGCTCAAGTTGCTGAGGGAGATCAAGGCTGCCAAGGAAGGTGCCTCTGGCAAGCCAATCAAGACACACCTGCGTGATATGCCGATCCTCCCCAGCATGGTTGGTCTAACCATACATGTAACCAATGGCAAGGAGTTCGTTCCAGTGGAGGTGAAGCCCGAGATGATAGGCCATTACCTTGGTGAGTATGCCATAACAAACAAACCCGTCAAGCATGGCACCCCAGGTATAGGCGCTTCAAGATCGAGCCTCTACGTGCCATTGAAGTAAGTGATCTATTGATGGGTGGGTGGTGAGCATCATGCCAGAGTTCGATTACACGTTCAAGAGGCAGTACGATAAGAGCAAGCATGTCAGGGCAAGTATTAGGGAGGTCGATATCTCGCACAAGCATGCTATAGAGATATGTAGGGCCATAAAGGGGATGAGGCTGGAGAGGGCAAAGGAGTATCTGGAGAAGGTTGCAGCAAGGGAGATGCCAGTACCATTCAGGAGTTACCATACCAAGGTCGGTCACAGATCCCAGCTGAAGGGCAGGAACTCCTTCCCTGCTGGGAGGTACCCAACCAAGGCAGCAAGGGAGATGCTGCGCCTACTTGCCAATCTGGAGGCAAACAGCGAGTACAAGGGCATGGACCTGGACAGGGTCACCATAGTGCATGCCTGTGCATACCCTGGGGTCAAGATAAGGAAGTTCATGCCCAGGGCCTTCGGGAGGGGTAGCGCAAGGTTCAACACGCTTACACACGTTGAGCTTGTTGGGGCTGAGGTGTAGCAGTATGCCAGAACAGACGTACAGTTCATCAACCAAAGCGATAATGAGGAACTTCTTCAGGAATACAGAGCTTGATGAGTTCCTCGAGAGGGAGTTGGCGCATGCAGGTTACGGTGGTGCAGAGATACAGAAGACGCCTCTGGGCACAAGGATAACCGTGTACGTCACAAGACCAGGGCTCATAATAGGCAGGAAGGGCTTCGGTATAAGGGAGTTGACCAGCAAGCTGGAGAAGGAGTTTGGGCTTGAGAACCCCCAGGTCTCTGTACTGGAGATAGAGGTGCCAGAACTGAACCCCAGGATAATAGCCAACAGGGTAGCACAGATGATAACCAAGGGAACAGCGTTCAGGAGGGCTGCGGTATGGGCGCTGAACACCATAATGGGTGCTGGTGCCATGGGTGCAGAGGTCGTGATCTCTGGCAAGTTGAGGAGCGAGAGGGCATCGTTCGAGAAGTACACAGCAGGCATACTGCCAAAGAGCGGTGACCCAGCGGAGAAGGCGGTCAGGGAGGCCGTGACGCATGTACTCCTGAAGATGGGCCTGTACGGTATAAAGATAAAGATAGCATACAGGGATGCCCTTCCAGCAGAGTTCGAGTTGAGGGATCATGACCTTGTGGATGAGAGCAAGGAGGGAGTCGAGTCTCCCGTTGATATGCAGGGGGAGAAGGGGAGGGTAGAGGTTGAGGAAGAGCATTGATATAAGAGGATGGTTGTTATGGCAAGGCTGAAGTTGAGGGACCTCAAGGCCCTGGGCGATGATGATCTCAGGGACAAGCTGGATGAGCTGAGGACAGAGCTGGCCAAGATCATGGTTGATAGAGCAAAGGGTACTATAAAGAAGGAGAGTGGAAGGATCAAGTACATGAAGCGTGATATAGCGAGGATCATGACGATACTGAATGAAAGGAGAAGGAGGAAGGGTGGAGAGGGTAGTTAGGTAGGATGGTGGGATGATGAGGATCAGAGGAGATAATCTGCATGCACATGAACTCATAGGCCTGGATCTGACCGTGGAGGGGAGTAGGGACCCTACCCTCCTAGGACTGCATGGCAGGGTTGTATATGAGAGCAGGAACATGCTCCATATCAGGGTCAACGATAGCAATGGGTACAGGATCAAGGCTGTGCCCAAGGGTATAACAACCCTTCTATTCATCCTACCAGATGGGAGCAGGCGCATCATAGAAGGCAAGGATTTAATTGGTAGACCAGAGGATAGGGTTGAGAGGATAGAGAGGGTGAGGAGTCATGGTAGATGGTGATACAGGTATCAAGACCAGGAGCATAGGGTTGCAGGTTGCACTGCCTTCCAGGACATGCGCTGACCCAAAGTGCCCATTCCATGGTAGGTTGAGCATAAGGGGTAAGCTGTTCACTGGCGTAGTTGTGAGCAAGAAGGCGAGGAAGATGGTGGTTATAGAGAGGTACTACCAGCAGTACATAAAGAAGTACAAGAGGTACGAGAGGAGGAGGAGCAGGATACATGCGTATCTGCCAGAGTGCATGGATGTTGGAGAGGGTGATGAGGTGCTTATAGGCGAGTGTAGGCCGTTGAGCAAGACGGTATCGTTCGTACTATTGGAGGTGAGGAGGAGGTATGGCAGGTAAGAGTAGGGCTGTATCGGCGAAGGGTGTTGAGGAGTTCAAGCCCCATATAACTAGAGCTATACCAGTCTATGCAAACCTGGTATGTGCAGATAACACTGGTGCGAAGATAGTGCAGGTCATCCAGGTCAACAGGTACAAGGGTAGATTATCCAGGTACCCAGCAGCATCAGTAGGCGATCTCGTGACTGTAGTCGTGAAGAAGGGCCCCCCAGAGTTGAGGAAGCAGATATTTGGTGCTGTGATAGTGCGCCAGAGGTACCCTATAAGGAGGCCCAACGGCCTCAGGATATCGTTCGAGGACAACGCTGCCATCCTCATAACGCCAGAGGGCGATGTCAAGGGTACAGATATAAAGGGTCCAGTGGCTGCAGAGGCTGCAGAGAGATGGCCAAGGATAGCAAATCTAGCATCCATGATAGTGTAGGTGGTGGTATGCATGAAGGCATCACTCGTTAGGTTCAAGCAGATATATGGTGCTCCACTGCACAGGAGGAGCAGGCAGGTATGTGCTCCCCTCTCTGAGGAGTTGAGGAGGCAGTACGGGAGGAGGAGTGTGAGGGTCAGGAAGGGTGATACAGTGAGGGTTATGCGGGGGGAGTACAAGGGGGTTGAGGGCAAGGTGCAGAGGGTGCATGTGAAGGAGTGTAGGGTTGAGATAGAGGGGCTCCAGAGGGAGAAGGTGAGGGGCGATAAGGTCCCTGTACTAGTACATGCTTCAAAGGTCATGGTTATAGCATTAGATACCAGTGATAAGTTGAGGGAGGGTGTGCTGAGGAGGGGCAAGGGTGGAGCAACGTGAGGGGAGGTGAGCATAATGGGTAAGAAGGCAGGTTCGAATCGATTGAAGAGGCAGATCATGCCTGCATTCTGGCAGGTGCCAAGGAAGGGGGATAGATTCGCTGTAAGGCCGATACCAGGGCCACACCCAATGGATAGATGCTATCCCCTAGGCATACTCCTCAGGGATCTGCTGAGGGTTGTGAGGAGCATGAGGGAGGCTGAGAAGGTACTCCATGCTGGGTATGTGCATGTTGATGGTGTGAGGAGGTCTGATGTGCACTTCCCTATAGGGCTGATGGATGTGGTAGAACTACAGCCACTGAAGAAGGTCTACAGGATGGTGCCCAAGGATGGCTTCATACTCAAGCCCGTGGAGGTATCTGAAGGGGAGAGGAACCTCAAGATATGCAAGGTGGTGAACAGATCGACTGTCAGGGGTGGGAGGATGCAGTACACCCTACACGATGGTAGGAGTATACTCATGGATGTACCTGCAGGCAAGCTCGATGGTATAACCACCCATGACTCTATACTCATAAGGCTTCCAGGGCAGGAGGTTGTGGATGCTGTGAGGATGGATAGGGGTGCTCTTGCACTGATAACTGCAGGGGACAATGCTGGTACCATCGGCAGGGTGTTAGAGGTGAAGGAAGGTACCATCACGCTACCGAGGAGGGTGGTGATCGAGAGCAGCTCAAGGAGGCTTGAGGTACCAGTCGATTCTGTGATCGCTGTAGGCAGGGAGAGACCGTTGCTCAGCATCGGACTCGATGGGATGGTTGGGAGTGGATAGGAGAGGAGGAAGAGGAGGTATGGAGGGTGGTGGTGGATAGCGTATGAGTCTTGCACTGGAGAAGAAGGAGAATCTCATGAGGAGTATAAGGATAGGGAAGGTGGTGATAAACGCTGCCGTAGGCAAGTCAGGGGAGCCCATAGAGAAGGCCAAGAGGATACTGGAGGAGATAACTGGGCAGAGGCCAGCGGTGAGGGTGGCGAAGAAGACCATAAGGGACTTTGGTATACACAAGGGCGAGCCCATAGCAGTCATAGTCACGCTGAGGAAGGAGAAGGCCCTGAACGTACTCAAGAGGCTGCTTGCAGCCAAGGGTAATAGGGTGAAGCAGGCATCCTTCGATGATCATGGGAACGTATCCTTTGGTATAAGGGAACATATAGATATCCCTGGTATCAAGTACAGACCAGAGTTGGGTATAATAGGTATGGATGTATGCATAGCACTCGAACGCCCAGGTTACAGGGTTGCTAGGCGCAAGGTCATGCCATGCAGGATAGGTAAGGGGCAGAGGGTCACCAAGCAGGAGGCGGTGGAGTTCCTCAGATCCCTTGGTGTGGAGGTGGTCTGATGGCTAAGGTGAGAGAGTTCGAACTTACGGGCAGGAAGGTGAGGAAGTACGGCAAGGGCTCCAGGTGGTGCAGGCGCTGTGGCCAGTACACGGCGATAATACAGAAGTACGATCTACTGCTCTGCAGGCAGTGCTTCAGGGAAGTGGCAAAGAAGATAGGCTTCAAGAAGTACATGTGAGGTGATGGATGGGTGCCAGCGCTCAATGTAGTTGCAAACCTCTTCTCAACCATATACAACAATGAGATGAGGAGGAAGAGATCGTGTGTAGTCATGCCCATCTCGAAGCTGGCCATAGAGGTTCTTCGGGTGATGAAGGAGCATGGCTTCATAGGTGATTACCAGTACGTTGATGATGGGAGAGGGGGCAAGGTAGTGGTGCATCTGCTCTCCAGGGTGAACAAGTGCAACGTCATAACCCCAAGGTTCAGCGTCAAGAAGGATGGCTACGACGAGTGGGATAGGCAGTACCTTCCATCCTACAGCAGGGGCATACTCATAGTCTCTACCCCTCTAGGCGTCATGTCCCACCATGAGGCAAGGAGCAAGGGTGTTGGAGGTGTGCTCGTAGGGTATGTCTATTAGCAGGGAGAAGAGCAGTACTGGTCTGGAGGTAAGTGTAGAGGTGCCAGATGGTGTACAGGTTAGGATTGATGGTAGGGTACTTGAGGTACAGGGGCCGAAGGGCAAGATACGCAGGGATCTGAGCAAGATACCTGTAGATGTGAGCATAGATGGTTCGAGCGTGATCATAAGACCCTTACTGGTAAGGGGCAGACCAAGGCGTAAGGACAAGGCTGTAGTACACACAATACGATCTATAATAGGGAATATGGTGGAGGGTGTGGTACACGGTTACACGTACAGGCTGAAGATAGTACATGCGCACTTCCCCATCTCCGTGAAGGTCAAGGGCAGGGAGGTACTTGTAGAGAACTTCATAGGCGAGCGTTCTCCTAGGGTTGCGAAGATAGTTGGTGACTGCAAGGTCAGTGTAGAGGGTGAGGATGTGATAGTGAAGGGCGTGAGCCTCGATGATGTTGCGCAGACTGCAGCAAATATAGAGAATGCTACAAACATAAAGGATAAGGATATCAGGGTATTCCTAGATGGCATATACGTATATGCAAGGGAGAAGGGTATGCAGTGATCATAGAGCATTGATAGAGATCAGTACGTAAGCAGGCAATAGGCGGGGAAGGAAGCGTGTGACTCCATGACGTTATAACTGGTCACCTGCACAATACCAACTACCCGATGCAGAAAAGATTAAATCGACTAACCAGCATTACCGCTCTAGTGCCGCCGTAGCTCAGCGTGGTAGAGCGGCTGGCTGTTAACCAGTCGGTCGTCGGTTCGAGTCCGACCGGCGGCGTCACTCTCAACTTCCACAATATACCTTTCATAATTCGAATTCTGAAATATGGTAACAGATTACCATGATTTTTATATAGCGATGAGATAGTAGAAATATGGAGGTATCGTATAGGACGTTAGTGCTATTCATAGGTGCGCTTGCAGCAGCTATACTGGGTATATGGATAGGCCTATCGCCAACTGGAGTGATCCCTGCTACAGTTACTGAGGAGGTTATGGTAACTCATAAACTTGGTGATGGTTCATGCATAGTCGATACAACTGATACCGTGATGTCCGCAAAGACCGTAAGGAACTGCGATGTACAAGAAGGTACACGGGTCAAAGTAAGTTACGAGAAGGGTTCAACAGAGGCCAGGATAGTGCCATAACACTACATTTTTTGACCTCCATTCTGCTCGCTCCCTATCCTGTAGCATTCCCTCATGAGCCAGTCACAGAACTCCCTCACCCTATCATCCACACCCCTCCAGATGTGGAATGAGCCTGGGAGCACATCAATCCTCCCGCCATCCCTGAAGAGTATCTTAACCCCTTCATTGTTCTCATACGCAACAGCGTCCCTAACCTCTATCGCATCATCCCTGAACACCTCCCTTGCCTTGCTCTTTATGACCTCCCTGGGTAACCCGAGCCTGGTCCTGAACTTATCTACCACCACCGTGACATTCTCCCTTCCATATGTGTCGAAGGCTAGAACCTTCTTGGTATCGAAGAGGCTTACCACGAGTGTCACACCATGCCTTGAGCCTACACCATCGCTTATCCTGCTCAACTCATTGTAGAGCTTCAGCACGTTCCTGATCCTCGCAAGTCTATCCCGCTCAGCCTCCAGTGCCCTGTGGAGGTCATCCATCATGGCTGTGAAGCTCATACCACATACATACGTGTTACGCTGATCCCATTAATATTAGAAGCGCCTTAGGTATCCTGGCCTGAGCCTGTTCGGCATCTCCTTCAACCCATCTATCAGTGCTATAACACTCGCCCTATCATCTGGTAGCACTGCCTTGATCGGGTAGGGATTGGATGCGTGGTTCGCCCTGAAGACTATCTTTCCATCCCTAGGCTGTATATGCTCAACCAGTAGCCTCAGCTCATCCAGAACCTCCAGATCGCTCAGGGGCTCGAACGGTTCGTTGAACTTGCTCATGAACTCATCCTTGACCACATCATCCAGCATAAGCGTCAGTGCGGCAAGGTACTCTGGCGAGATGGTGCTTGCAACCCTAGCACTCTCCAGGGCATGCTCCCTGCTGTACCTCCTCCCTCCCAGACCGAGGATCAGCATGCATGAGAGTTGGATCCCAGCACCCTTGGCCTTCAAGCACCCATCCACTATGCCTCTAGATGTTGCGCCCTTTGTGACCTTCCTGAGCACTGTATCGGAGCCACTCTCTATGCCTATGTAGAGCAGTTTCAGGCCTGCACCACTGAGCGCTACCAGATCCTCCCTACTCTTCTGTAGCAGGTTCTTGGGCATGGCATAGCACGATACCCTCTCCAGCCTCGGGAATGATCTGTGGAGATGCTCAAGTATCTTGAGCATGTACTCAGTGCTTATGTTCAGTGCATCCCCATCCGCAAGGAATACCCTTCTTGTGCTTGGGTACTCTCTGGCAGCGTAGTCTATCTCAGCCCTGATCTCATCCCATGGACGCTCCTCGTACCTCTTGCTCCTGTACATGGAGCAGAAGGAGCATCTGTTGTATGAGCATCCTATAGTGACCTGTAGGATGAGCGAGTCTGCTTCAGATGGTGGCCTGTAGAGAGGCTCTATGTACGTAAGCATGTGCGTGCTACACCTAGGGGGTATTTTAATATTGATGGATATTTCAGAATTCGAGTTATGAAATGTTGGAGAATATGGTTATGCCATCTCTAACCATCCTCTCTATGGTATCTTGCATGGCAGTGTACTCATAGCTGTACACATGTGGCTCCAGCCTTGGGATGTTCATGATCCTCTTCACTATCACGTATGCATCCTTACTACCCTCCATCTAGTATACAACGAGCAGATCCACATCACTTGCTACTGTGTAGTTGCCCTTCGTATGATCCAAAGAGCACCACAAGCCTTACGTTCAGCGCATCCCTCAACTCATCCATCCTGCTCCTTATCATCTCGACAACCTCTCCTGTGCTAAACCTTGGATAGTACACCCTTACAGAATGAGATGATCTCCTCTGCTAGGTTATGCAATGCTCGACCTCCCTTCTAGTGTGTCTATCCCTTTAGGGGCGCCAGGGGATGTGTGCTAGGGTGCATGGCTGGTATGTAGACCTTGTCAAGTTCGAGTGCATCACCATGAGATCATCAGATATGCTCTTCTGCTACTGAGCTAGCCGAGTAGATCTGCTATCGGGTGCCCCAGGCTTCGTTGTTCATACTCTGGAATACTGCCTTGACAGCCTTTTCTGCTGCCTGCTTTGCAGAGAAGCATGCCCAGTCATAGAAGCCCCTCTCTAAATCACTTCTAGCATGCTCGAGATCATGCTCAGCCTGCCTCAGCCAATCCCTACTCCTCTCCATGCTATGATTATGTTTGTACCTTATATATCATCATAATAATGGTGAAATTTTACCATCTCAGATAAAGTTAGTTAGAGATATTTGAAGATATGCTCGTGGATCGATGGTGATGTCTTGAGCGCCGTACCCTCTCTACTCGTGCATGAAGGCGTATCCATTGGTTAGGTCTATAGCCGATCAGGTATATAGTCTTCTTACTATCATGCCCCACAACATACATACCCCCTCCCTTTATATACTCCCATATTTTCTACCAAAAGGGGGTATGTATGTCATAAGCCATGAATTGGAAGCAAAAGATGCCCATGTGTAGGCATGGACAAGGTCTATCATGCTTCATAACATACATACCTTCCTAGGCATGCCATGACATACATACCTTCTATACTTATATAGAACTTAGGCTAGCCTAATGATTTTAGTATATAAAGCAAATTATGACATACATACCATCATTTTGCTTATGCCTAGGCATTATATAAAGGAGCGGGATGTGTATGTTGTGGGGCATGATAGCTATACACACAGACAGCCAAGGGTTCAGAGAACTTCTGTTCGGAGCTCAACGGAGTCTACTCCTCTCCTCCTCTGGCATATCTAGGAGGAGCCTCTCATAGGTCCTCTCTAGGTACTCTGGTATTATCCTTGTATCCCCCACAACTGGCATGAAGTTCGTATCCCCGTTCCATCTGGGCACTACATGCACGTGCAGATGATCCGCTATCCCTGCACCTGCGACCTTGCCTATATTCATACCTATGTTGAACCCATCAGCCCTTAGGGCACTCCTGAGGAGGGATGCGCATAACCTCATGTACCTGAAGATCTCAGCATACTCCTCATCACTAACCTCAACGGGGTCTGCGACATGCCTGTATGGTGTTATCATGAGATGCCCATTGGTGTAGGGATAGGCATTGAGTATAACGAAGACATGCTCACCCCTCATGAGTATAAGGTTCTTCCTATCCCTCCCCTCCTTAGGCTTGGTGCAGAATATGCACTCATCATCAGATGGCCTCTCTATGTACGCTATACGCCATGGCGCCCATAGCCTCTCCATAGATTACATACCCACCTGTTAATTATATATGTTCAGTGCCAGCATTACATGGCGGGTATGCTTGGTAAGGTGAAGGATGCGGTAGAGAGGGAGATGGTAGGTATAGTTGAGGATGCAGCGGAGTTGATAAGGATACCGAGCAGGAACCCACCTGGGGAGGAGAGGAGGTGTGCTGAGTACATATACTCAAGGCTCAGGGAGTTCGGGCTCAACGCATTCCTGCTGCATGAACCGTTCACCGATAGGCCTCAGGTGATAGCATACCCAAGCATGTACAGGATCGATGAACTGGAGATGATGCTGAATGGGCATATGGATACCGTGCCAGAGGGTAGTGCTGAGGCCTGGAGCATCGATCCGTTCTCTGGCCTGATCAGGGATGGCAGGATATACGGCAGAGGATCTGTAGATATGAAGTCTGCACTTGCCATCATGATGCACATATGCAGGATAGTCGAGGATGCAAGGGTCATGTTGTGCTTTGCAGTAGGCGAGGAGAGGGCAGAGCCAGGGACGAGCACAATGCTCAGGCATCTCAGGCATATGGGTGCACGTGTAAGGTACGGTGTGGTCATGGAGCCAACATCGCTCAGGATAGCGAGGTGCCAGAGGGGTGCCCTGTGGCTCAGGGTAAGGGTTAGAGGCAGGGCAGCACACGCATCCATACCATACGCTGGCACCAATGCCATACTCAAGGCATGCAGAGCCGTAGATGCGCTTAACGCTTACATGCTAACGGGCTCAAGGCACGAGAGGGGAGAAGGAGGGGTGCAGTGCACACCCTCCTGCTCCATCACGATGATAGATGGAGGGGTGAAGGAGAATATCATACCAGATGAGTGTACCCTGGTCATAGATAGGAGGGTCACGCCATACGAGGATGTGAGCAGTGTCATAGATGGGATCAGGGAACTGCTCGATAAGAGCATAGGGGATTACAGCATGGATATAATAGCGAGCAGGAGGGCAGTCTGCATAGATGGCCCATCCATGCTCATCTCCAGACTGAGCGATGCTTTGGGATCAATAGGTGTCGAGCCGGTGGTTGAATGCTTCCCTGGCTCTACGGATAACGAGTTCATAGTAGGGGAGGGTATAGAGAGCATAGTATGGGGGCCTGGGAGCATAGAGCAGGCACATGCGGTCGATGAGCACATCAGCATAGAGGAGTTGAACCGTGCCACTTGCGGGCTTGCACTGTTACTGATGGGTATGAGCAGAGATAGTTAGTTGGTGAGTAGATATCCTAACCCATACCACTCCTCCCATGGCCTGCGCTCCTCTCACCATCATCACCCTCTCCAAGCTCTCTATCTATCCTCTCCTGGGACTCACGGAACCTCTTGAACCTCTCGCCCCATCTGTTGAAGAACCTATACTCCTGTACACCAATGAACAGCCAGAGTACTGCAAGTACCATGGTAACTATGCTATGTATGAGTATCACTGATGCTACATCTGGCATCCTGCGCATGAGCAAGAATAAGAAATGGGGATGCCCAATCACTATTGATGCCAATGCTATGGTTATTGGTGCAAGTATGAATGCAGAGAGGATGAGGATGGTGAATATCTTCTTTGTTGCATCGAGATGATATATCAACTCATCCAGTATCTCGAATATGTTAGGTCTCTTCTTATCATCGCTAGGATTGGCATCCTCGTCGATCATTACGTACATAATTAACAATATATACATAATAATGTTTAGTTAACATTGTTATCTGTCCCCTCTTCTTCCTTTCCTCGGGAACATCTCCTCATAGGGTTCGAGTACCTTCCTGCAGAACTCTAGGCCGTTCTCTGTAACTTTGTACTTAGTTATCCTCTTGTTACCATACAGCTCCTCTCTCCTGCTTATCAGACCCTTCCTCTCCATGTTATCAAGGATAGGTTTATGTTTAGCAAGATTTAAACCGCAGTAACTCAATAGAGCGGTCTGATTCAACTCTCCATACTCTGCTAACTTCAGAATTATATCCTTTATTATATATACACGATCCCTATGCTCATAGCTCATGCAATAGTTCTACTGAATACAAAGCTTAATTTATGTAACGATGCTAAGACGTTTAACATTGTTCCTTAACAATGTTAAGCAACGCTTTAAATTTTATTCATGCATATAATGCTATGGACACATCATATGTGAGATGGTACAAGAAGGGTGCGCTGCTTGCAGCTGTGATAGGCGTTGTTATAACCGTAGCGCTAATAACGCCAAGCTTGGTCAGCGTAATAGCACAGAGTAGCACCAACGGTACGAGTGGCAATGGTAGTACGGTACCCCAGTTACAGGGCTCTGTTAATGTACAGAACAGTATACTTGCCAATGTGAACGTAAGGTTCTCTGATGCTGCAAACACTGCGGCAAATGTTGTAACCAATGGGACTGTGCTGAGCGGTAGACTGACCATAGCACAGAACTATCTGGTATATGAGTTCATAGTACTCGATAGCAACAGCAAGGTACACAAGGTTATAGTGGATGCTGGAGATGGTAGAGTGCTCTATACATCTGACGGATTCGATGCAAGTATAATGCCTATGCTGGGAGGGCACAAGCATGGTTACAAGATGGAGGGCTTTCATGGCAAACCCATGTATGGACAGATAAGGGGTCAGTAAAGTAACAGTGATGCAACAGATGGTCGCCAATCTTTATTTATTTGATATCAATAGTTTATTTTTGCATAAGATTTATTACCCATCGTGATTTACTCTGGATCATGGATACTGATGAGATAATGCATACAGCGCTCGATCTTGCAGGGATGAGTAGCATACCAGCAGATAGTGCTGTGCACGTTAAGGGCAAAGATATACAGAGGGTACTCATGTGCATAGATGCTGAGCAGTCGACCATCATGCTTGCTAAGCAGCTTGGTTATGATGCTGTGATAGCACACCATCCAATAGGTAGGGCATACATAGACTTCTACAAGGTACTCGACAGGCATATTGAGTTCATGCTCAACGCTGGTATACCAAGGGATGTTGCTGAGGATGCCGTCAGGGAGTTGAGGGAGCGGGTGATGCTTAGGGCTCACACATCGATCTACACGCATGTGACATCGTTCGCTGAGAGGATAGGCATGCCACTGCTGAACATACACCTCCCTTGCGATGAGCTGATGAGGAGGGAACTGCTCAGGAGCATCACTGGAAGGGTTGAGCGAGTCAGGGATATAGGTTCATCTGTTGAGCAACTGGATGAGTTCAGGAGGGCAGATACTAGGGTGGAGGTTGTGCATGGTGATGAGGATGCTGTGGTGAGGAGGTACATGCTGGTCGTAGCTGCTGGCACCAATGGTGGGTATAGTGTAGCAAAGGCGTACTTTGAGCATGGTTACGATACGGTGATATACCTGCATATAAGCCCTGAGGACCTTGCCAGAGCAAAGAGCAGCAACCTCAATGGTAACATCGTGATACTTGGGCACCTTGCTGGAGACTCTCTGGGCATGAATATGCTGGCCGATGCTCTCAGGGGGAAGGGCCTGCAGGTGGATAAGATGGGCATAATAGATAGGGATGGGGATAGAGGTGGTGCTGGATGATGAAGGGTGCATGTAACATGCAGTATGGAGAGTGCAGATGTGCAGACAGTATGCGAGGGTATCGGCAGTGCGATCAGGCTAGAGTGAATCCCTCACAAGCACCTTCACGGCCTTGCCCTTGACCACGCTCTTACCCTGCAAACTCTTACCCTGCAAACTCTTACCCTGCCAGTATTCCCTTGTGCCTCTACTCTTCCTACTGCTCTCATTCTTGATCAGGAAGATTATCTTGCAGTTAGTGCACTCGTACGCATATGTCCTCTCACTGTTGGTAGCAAACGTGTTGCTCAGATCCCTCCTGTACCATACCCTCTTCCTGCAGTAGAAGCAACTGGCCATGCATAGATCGCCCTCTATGCTAGAGATAATACGTTCTATCATCAGTACTTGTTACTCTTGTTAACTATCCTAGACATTTCAGAACTCGATTTCTGAAATCTTATTAGTATGTTGTGTGTAGACCATCCATGCACACATTGAGGTTAAGGCATGATGTGAGCGGTGAACAGCTCAGAGAGATACAGAGGTACCTGGATGAGATGCCGATTGAGTATGTGCTTGCAGGGCTCAGGTTCTCGTACAGGAGGTGGGTTGCCAAGGAGCATGGTATGCTCATGGTCGGGAGGAGGAGCAAGGTGAGGCAGGAGGTGGAGATGCTGACCCCAGAGCAGGCTAGGTGGAGGCTTGAGAACTGGAGCAGGATGGTCAGGCTCTACAGGGAGAAGGGCTACAGTTACCCAACCATACATAGGATAAGGAAGGCACTGCTGAGCATGCTCTCTGGTAATAGCAATGGTCAGATGTAAAGTAAGATGTAAAGATTGTAAAGATATGTAAAGAGAGAGTTAGGGAGATGTGTATGGGTCGGGGGTTCTCTGCATGGATCTGGAGTGGAAGGGCTATCATGAGCCTATCATACTGCGACCATATCCCGTGCATCTACCCTAACCCTCCTGGATCGTTGCTGTGATTGTACATGACCCCTACCAGTACTGGTCATAGTATCCATACCCATCATCTCCTCTGCCCTTATCTCTGGCAGTGTTATGCTATCCTCTGGCAGGTCTGGGAGCTTGGCCTTTATGCTATCCTCAACTAGGCTCGTGGCCTCATCGAGTATAGCCTGGGCATCACTGCTGAGCATCGTATGCAACGGAACCGTGCTGTTGTTCGATGCCTGTGCAGTATCAACCATTATACTGCTTAACATATCGTACATCTCCTGCATCCTCCCATCGAACTCTGGCATAATCCTGCCCAGATCGCTACCTATACCCTTCACCACCGCCATCGCTGGGCTCAGGGTGACTACCACATCACCAAGATCGCTTATGGTGCTGAGCCTAAGGTTTATCTGCTCAAGGGCAAGCTTCACATGGTTGACCATCCTGCTGACCTTCCTCACCTGGGCAAGTTCATTGGAGAGTATAGCTGCATACTGCATATTCCTCTCCTGCAGTGCCTGTGTGACCTTGCTGAAGAGCGTCCTATCCTTCTCAACCAGCTTCCTGTGTATGGCATCTAGCCTGATTATCTGTACCTGCATCATCCTCCTGGCATCATCTATCCTTGGCTTAAGTGGTGCACTACTACCCTTCATGACATCCTTTATCCTGCCGATGCTACCATCACCACTGTTATCATCACTCTGTCTTATCCATCTTGATATGAACGCCACACCAGCATCATCCAACTGCCATTTTTTAATTCTGGTGTTAACTCCAGTTAATCAGATAAGGTTCAGTCTTTTGCCAACGATGCTAAATACATCTGCCACATGCCTTAACGTATCCCTATCGTGCAGTGCGGTAACACTTACCCTTATCCTTGCTGCTCCTCTGGCTACGGTAGGGTACCTTATCGCCTGAGCGAATACACCATGCTCTAGTAGCATATCAGCAAACTCCAGAGCAAGCCTCTCATCACCTACCATCACAGGTACTATGTGGGTAGAGCCCTTCAGATCGAATCCATATCTGTGCAGGGCATTCCTGAGCATTGCTGTATTCTCTATGAGCCTATCTTGGAGGTGTACCCTCCTCCCATCTACGGTGCATATTCCATGCTCAACCATCTCCAGTGCCTTGAGCGCTGCCCTAGCGAAGAGTGCTGGAAGCGCAGATGTGTATATGAACGTCCTCGATCTGTTGATCAGATACTCTACTATCTCGCTGCTTGATGCTATGTATCCACCGAAGCACCCCAGCGCCTTGCTCATGCTGCTTATCAGAATATCAACACACTCATCTGCACCCATGTACTCTGCAGTACCCCTATGGCTCCTACCGTATATGAAGTCGCCATGCGCATCATCCACAACCAGAATGGCATCATGCTCCCTGCATAACTTGCCTATCTCATCTAACCTGGCCATATCACCATCCATGCTGAATACGCCCTCAGTGATAACCATCCTCCTCCTTGCACGGGACGATGTGAGAATAGCCTCTAGGCTGGAGGTATCGTTGTGCCTGAATACCCTGACATCTGCCCTGCTCAACCTGCATGCATCTATTATGCTCGCATGGTTGAGCTCATCGCTGCATATCAATGTCTGATCATCTGCCAGTGTTGCTATAGCCAGAC